>JABIQM010000194.1 GCA_018699415.1 Acidimicrobiaceae bacterium | reverse complement strand
GCCCGGGGCATGCACTTACGCAGTGCGGTTGGTTTCTGGCTCGGGATCCCCGACGACGACGACATCTGGGATGTTCACGGCTATCGAATTACCCGCCTCAACGCCACGATCGGCACCCATTTGCCCCACGCCGTCGGCTTTGGCTACGCCGATCAACTCAAGGGCAACAACACGGTGAGCATGGTGGTATTCGGTGACGGAGCCACCTCCGAATCTGACTTCCATGCCGCCATGAACTTCGCCGGGGTATGGAAGACCCCCACGATCTTTCTCTGCCAGAACAACCAGGTAGCACAGTCGACCACACTCGATAAACAAACAGCGGCAGAGACGCTTGCCCACAAGGCGCAGGCCTATGGCTTCCCTGGAGTACGGGTCGATGGCATGGATCCCTTGGCCATGTACCAAGCAACCAAGGAAGCCGTCACTCGGGCTGCCGCCGGGGATGGCCCGACCTTTATCGAGATGTACACGTATCGGTACTCGCCACATTCCACCTACGACGGCACCCCGGTGTACCGCACCGACGAGGAAGAGACGGCCTGGCGAGCCAAGGACCCCATCCTTCGGATGCGGACCTTCCTGGAGCACAAGGGTCTGTGGGACGCATCGCAAGAGGACGAGATCCGTAACTCCCTGTCGGCTGAACTCGAATCGCTCATCGATGAACTCGAGGCGCGACCTGGAGTAAGCCGCGACTATTCACCTCGTCATCTCTTCGATCGCATTCCCAAGCAACTACTCGCCCAACTTCACCGCGAACAAGATGATCTTGGCGAAACTCGCACCGAAGTTCCTGCTTCGGAGATCTGGGAAATTGGACCCGATCCCGAGCCGAAGGGTGAGACGACACGTGTTGACCTAACGCAGGCGATCAATATGACGCTGCTCGATGCCTTCGAGCGTGACCAGACGTTGGTCGCGCTGGGCGAGGACGTCGGCCTGGAAGGTGGTGTATTTCGCATCACCGAGAACATGCACGAGCGGTTCGGCGACAAGCGGATCATCGACACGCCGCTGTGCGAGACCGGCATCGTCGGCACGGCGGTCGGAATGGCAATGAACGGTCTTCGGCCCGTCGCCGAAATGGAGTTCGCCGGCTTTGCCTATCCAGCGTTCGACCAAATAATCGGGCACGTTGGACGCATCCGCTGGCGTTACCGGGGCCATTTGACGTCACCCGTGGTCGTGCGGATGCCCGTCGGCACCAATACTGGCGCGTACGAGTTCCACACCGACTCACCGGAGAGCTACTTCCTCCACACGCCCGGCTTAGTAGTCACGTTCCCATCGACGCCATACGACGCACGCGGGCTCATGGAGACCGCTCTCGCCAGCGACGATCCGGTCATGTTCTTCGAACCAATCGCCCTCTACCGTGGCCTCAAAGAAGACGTTCCCGTTGAGCCATATTCGATTCCGTTTGGCCGCGCTGCGATTCGTCGTAGCGGCACCGACATCACCGTCGTCTCGTGGGGTTTGCCGCAGCACGAGGCCCAGAAGGCCGCCGACGCACTCGCCGGTGAAGGAATCTCTGTGGAGGTCATCGACCTTCGAACCATCTACCCGTGGGATATCGAGACGGTCATGGCCAGCGTCAAGAAAACCGGGCGCCTGGTGGTCGCCCATGAGGACCATCTGAGTGGTGGCGTCGGGGCCGAGATTCTCGCCACTGTCACCGAGCAGGGTGCCTACTTCCTTGAATCTCCTCCAGTGCGAGTAGCCCACATGGATGTGTTCTGGGGCCCCACGCAGCTAGAGCAGTACTCGACCATCACCGCCGAGCGCATCTCCGCAGGTGTCCGTCGAGCCTTGCGAGGCTGAGATGGCCGACATATTTCCACTGCCCTCGATCGGCGACGCCATGGTCGAGGGGGAGATCGTCGAATGGTTTGTTGCCGTCGGCGACGTTGTTGATCTCGACCAGCGGATCTGCGCGATCGAGACCGACAAGTCAGTCGTTGAGTTGACCACCCCCTATCGCGGCACCGTCCTCTCACTCGGTGGCTCACCGGGCGATGTACTCGATGTCGGCGCCCCGCTTCTGATCGTCGGCACGGCAGACGAGGTTGCTGCTGCGGCAGTTCTGCCGGAATCCATCGGTACTGCACCCATCGAGGTGCAGCAGGCCTCTCAACCCAACGTCGTATCGCCGGTTCTCTCGCCGGTGCTTCGCAAGCTTGCCGAGGAGCTTCACGTTGACCTGTCCATGGTTGCCGGAACAGGCCATGGCGACCGGATTACCCGCACCGATGTCGAGATGGCCGCAGGGCAGACGAGCGAAAGCCTTGCCCCTGCTCCTGCTCCTGCCGTGGTTGTCAACGGACCAGTTCGGGCCATGCCAAAGGTTCGCAAGGCAGCCCGCGAGGCATCCATCGATCTGCGCGGCCGCCAAGGTTCAGGCCCCGATGGAGTCGTCACACTGTCGGATCTTGAACCAGGCAACAATGGCGGCGGCGAGCGCCGAGAGCGACTCTCCGCGATGCGCCGCTCCATTGCGCGCCACCTGACCGAGTCGGCCCAAACAATTCCGCAGTTCACCTCGACGATCGATATCGACGCGACTGCGATCATCGCCACACGAGCTGCGCTTCGCGAGCGACTCGACCGGCCGATCCCCATTGATGCCGTCATCATGGCACTACTGATCCCGGTACTCCGCGATCACCCCGTCATCAATGCCCGCCTCGATGATGTGACCGACGAGGTCGTCTACTTCGACCGATTCAATCTCGGAATTGCCATCGATACACCCGATGGGTTGATGGTGCCGGTGGTGACTGACGCCGACCGGCGTGATGTCGCCGGCACAGCAGCAGAGATCGTGCGCCTAGCGACCGCAGCGCGGGGGCGGACCGTTCAACCCCACGAGCTCAGTGGCGCCACATGCACGTTGAACAATGTCGGTGCCGTCGGGATCGAGAGCGGTACGCCCATCCTTCCCATCGGCACGAGCACCATCATCGCAATCGGGGCGAGCCGCCCATCAGTACAGCTCCACGACGGGAATCCTGTGGCCGTGCCGATCATGACGGTATGCGCAACCTTCGATCATCGGATCATCGACGGCGGCGATGCAGGGCGTTTCCTCACCCAGCTCAAGCAGCACCTCGAGGTGCCTGCCCTCGGCCTGCTCTAGGCCGTAACGCCAGGGATCCAGCCCGTGCCGGCGAGCGGCACTTTGGCCATCGCCGCGGCTTCGACAGTAAGTGCAGCAAGATCTTCAGGTTCAAGGTTGTGGACGTGTGACTTGCCGTTGGCCCGAGCCAACGTCTGCACTTCCAGAGTGAGCACCTGGAGATAGTTGGCAAGGCGACGCCCGGCGATCACCGGGTCGAGACGACCAGTCAGCATCGGGTCCTGCGTCGTGATGCCCGCCGGATCGGTGCCGGACTGATAGTCCTCCCACGCGCCAGCGGAGGTACCGAGGTCGCGGTACTCGTTCTCAAGCCCGGGGTCCTGGTCACCAATGGCGATCAGTGCGGCAGTCCCGATCGAAACGGCATCGGCGCCGAGCGCGATGGCTTTGCCGACATCAGCGCCGGACCGGATGCCTCCCGCGGCGATCAGCTTCACGTCGCGATGGACGCCGAGTTCCTTGAGCGCCCGGACTGCCTCCGGGATAGCGGCGATCGTCGGAATGCCCACGTGCTCGATGAAGACATCTTGCGTGGCGGCCGTACCGCCCTGCATGCCATCGACGACCACAGCGTCGGCTCCAGCCTTCACCGCCAGAGCGGTGTCGTAGTAGGGACGAGCGGCACCGACTTTTACATAGACCGGCACCTGCCAGTCGGTGATCTCGCGCAGTTCGATGATCTTGATCTCGAGATCATCGGGGCCGGTCCAATCCGGGTGGCGGCACGCCGAGCGTTGATCAATTCCTTCGGGGAGGGTGCGCATCTCGGCCACCCGTTCGTTGATCTTCTGCCCGAGCAGCATTCCGCCACCGCCAGGTTTTGCTCCCTGCCCCACAACGACCTCGATGGCATCAGCCTTGCGGAGGTCGTCTGGGTTCATGCCGTAGCGAGACGGTAGGTATTGATACACGAGCATGGACGAGTGCTGTCGTTCCTCCCGTGTCATGCCGCCGTCACCTGTGGTCGTTGATGTGCCCGCCGCGTTGGCGCCGCGGCCAAGGGCTTCTTTGGCCTGCGCCGATAGCGAACCGAAGCTCATCCCAGCGATCGTGATCGGGATTTCGAGTCGCACTGGCCGTTCGGCTCGGCCTTCGCCGATCACAACGTCAGTGCCGCACGCCTCGCGATAGCCCTCGAGGGGGTATCGCGACATTGAGGCTCCCAAGAACACGAGATCGTCGAGAGTCGGAAGCTCACGCTTCGCCCCAAACCCTCGGATTCGGTAGATACCGGTGTTTGCCGCGCGGCGAATCTCAGCGATGACGTTGCGGTCGAAAGTGTGCGACTCGCGGAGGTTCCAGACACTATGTATTGGATCTTGGTTGCTCGGATCGGGGCTCATCGCGCTGCCACCTCGGCATCAATGTCGTCGACATGGAAGTTGTAGAGCTGCCGAGCCGAGCCGAAGCGTCGGAAGTCGGCTGGATCGGCGTCCATTACCGCAGCGCTCAGCAAGTCGGCAAGGGTCGCGACATGATCTGGTCGCATCTCTTTTTCAATGCAGTCGGCTCCTAGCGATGCGACATCGCCTCTCACGAAGACGTTGGCTTCATAAATCGAGTCGCCAAGGTCATCAGCAGCATCGCCGAGCACCACAAGCGATCCGGCCTGGGCCATGAAGGCGCTCATATGGCCAACGTTGCCGCCGACCACGATGTCAACGCCCTTCATAGAGATGCCGCACCGCGCGCCCGAGTTCCCCTCGATCACGAGGAGCCCTCCGTGGCCCGTGGCTCCAGCGGACATGGTGGCGCTGCCGGTGATGCGGACCTCGCCGGACATAATGTTCTCGGCAAGCCCCGTACTCGCGTTGCCCTGGACCAGCACTCGACCCGCCTGATGCATCCCGGCGCAGTAGTACCCGACGGAACCCTCAACGGTTACCGCGATCGGTGTATTGATACCTGCGGCAACCGCGTGAGCGCCTCTGGGATTGACGACCGAGAATTTCCCGGAGTCAGCGGCGTGCAACGTGGCGTTGAGGTGACGCAGGGTCGAGGTTTCCAAGTCGACAATAGTGCTCATGATGCAAGGCTCCAGGTGTAGATCCGGGAGGGTTCAGGCTCGAAGACCTCGGCATGTTCGACGTCGGGGAGTTGGGCAATGGCTCGATACTCCGACGACATCGCCACCCAGTCGTCGGTCTCGGCAACGACAGCTGGCTTACAGGAGATCGGGTCACGCAGGATGGCGAAACCGTTCTCGATGCCAATGGCCAGGGTGTAGAAGCCGTCGAGATCGATGAGCGCACGCTGGAGCGCCTCATCGATGGTGTCGCCTTCGCGGAGACGCCAGGACAAGTATCCGGCGGCGACCTCGGTGTCGTTCTCGGTCTGGAACGATTCGCCGTGCTGCACCAGGCGTTCCCGTAGCTGGTTGTGGTTCGAGAACGAGCCGTTGTGGACCAGACAGGTGTCGGCACCGGTGACGAAAGGGTGCGAGCCATTGGTGGTGACCGCCGACTCCGTGGCCATACGTGTGTGGGCGATGGCATGGGTGCCGATACGGCTGGCAAGGTCATAGTTGATGGCGACGAGGTCGGGGTCACCGACCGACTTGTAGAGCTCAATCTGGTTGCCGTAACTCAACACGTCGACGTCGGGGCCGTGATCGATAAGCCACTGGCGGGCGGCGCGGCCATCGCCATCGGTCTCGAAGACGGCATGGTCACGAATGGAGCGGACGGTCACGCCATCGCCGAGTTGGGCTTCGAGATCACCGGCGACCTGGCCCCAGTCAGGAGTCGAGCGTTCGGCCAGGACTGTCACCCGGGTACGACCGGACACACCTTCGTCGTAGACGGCGAAGCCGGCGCTATCGGGGCCGCGCTCTCGCATCTCATGCAACATCACCGCGGTGAGCTCGCCAAGGCGAGCGCGGTAACGATCCGTCTTCAAGAACAGTCCGACGATTCCACACATACGGTGGCACTGTAGCGAAGTTTTTGACATTGGTGAAGTGGTTTCACCTACAGTAAAGACAGCAACCGGCATTCTTGGGGGATCCAATGGGCGCATACGAAGACATCAAGGCACGAGTCGAGGACGACGGCGTCGAGTTCATCTACGCCATGTACGTGGAGATGCACGGTCGGGCGTGCGCCAAGTTGATCCCGGTCGAAGCCCTCGAAGGCCTGATGGCCGACGGTGCCGGATTCGCCGGGTTTGCCTCCGGCCCCATGGGCCAGGACCCCTCCAGCCCCGACATGTTGTGCATGCCAGATCCGTCGACCTACACCCAGCTTCCGTGGCAGCCCAATGTCGCCGCCATGCAGTGTGACCCCACGGTCGAGGGTGTGCGCTGGCCGTATGCACCCCGCGTCATCCTGCGGGACGCTCTCGACAAGCTCGCCGAGCGTGGCCTCGTGATGAAAACCGGTGTCGAAGCCGAGTACTCACTTGTGGTCAAGAACGATGACGGCACGATTTCGGTGGCCGACGAACGCGACATCGATGTCCGCCCCTGCTACGACGCCAAGGGACTCACCCGGATGCTTCCGCATCTCACCGAGGTGTCGAAGAACCTCAACGCCATGGGCTGGGGCAACTACGCCAACGACCATGAGGACGCCAACGGCCAGTTCGAACAGAACTGGCAGTATGCCGACGCAATGACCACCGCCGACCGGCTCATCCTGTTCCGGCTGATGATCCACACGATGGCGCAGCGCGACGGCCGCTGGGCAACCTTCATGCCGAAGCCCTTTACCGACAAGGCGGGCAACGGGCTCCACGCACACATCAGCCTCTGGGACGAGAGCGACAACCCGCTGTTCATCGGCGGTGACGGTGAGGACTCGAAGGGGCTCGGCCTCAGCGAGATGGCGTACCACTTCGCCGGCGGCTTGATCGATCACGCCACGTCGCTCGTGGCCATCGCCTGTCCGATCGTGAACTCCTACAAACGCATGGGGGTCGGTGCACCGACATCCGGCGCCACTTGGGCCCCGGCCTACGCCGCGTTCGGCGGCAACAATCGCACCCAGATGATCCGTGTCCCGGAGCCAGATCGTCTCGAAGTGCGTCTCGGCGACGGTGCCGCCAACCCATACCTGATGTTCGCCGCCATGCTCGCTTGCGGCATGGACGGCATCGACAACCAGACCGACCCTGGCGAGGTCAACACGGCCAACCTGTTCACCCTGCCGGCTGAGGAAGTGGCTGCCCGCGGAATCGTCACCCTCCCCCCGACGCTCATGCACGCCGCCGACAACCTCGTCGAGAACCATGTGATCGCCGCCGGTCTGGGCGACACGCCGACCGGCCCGTACAGCCACTACTTCGCCAAGACGAAGCGGGCGGAGTTCCTCGCTCACCATCATGAGGTCACCATCGGCGAGGTCGCCCAGTACCTCACCCTGTTCTAGTCGTGAGCACGTGAATCCTGAGGAGATCACGCGGGTCGTCGGCGAACGTGTCCGCGAGTTCCGTCAAGAACTCGGCCTGACGATGGAACAGTTCGCCGAGCAGGCAGGACTGTCGATCGGCATGTTGTCGAAGGTCGAGAACGGACAAACCTCACCGAGCTTCAGCACCCTGACAAGCCTGGCCGACACTGCGGGCGTGCCGTTCACCGCGTTCTTTCGCGGGCTCGACGAAGAGCACGACGCAATCATCGTCCCCGCCGGCGAGGGGCTGGAGATCTCCCACGAGGGAGACGGCCCAGGCCGTAGCTACCGCGACCTGGGATCATTGAGAGGCGCACATCGGGAGATCGAATCCGTACTCGTCACCATCACCGAACCCGACGAGATCTTCCCGCTTTTCCAACACGCCGGTGTCGAGTTCATTCACATGCTCGAAGGGGCCATGGAATACGGGTACGGATCCAAGCGATACGAACTGCGCGCCGGCGACACCATGCAACTTCGTGGCGAGGTTGCGCACGGCCCCACCGATCTCGTGCTACTCCCCATCAGATTCCTCTCGCTGAAGGTTCACGCCGCAAAGTAGCTGGGCCACAATGGCGCAGTGAGTTCATCTCCATCGATCCTCTCGGTCCTCCAGCAGACCTGTCGCGCGCTGCTCGCAATCCGAGGTGACGAGTCCACCATCAGCCTGGCGACGCAGGTGGCGCTTCGCTACGACGCTCTGGAGGACGCCGAGCGTCGGGTGTTTCTCTACTGGCTGGTCGACGAGCTGAGCCCGGACCCCGACGCGCTGGAGCGGGCCGTCGCCGCCTATGGCGCAGCCCCGGGACCGGAGACGGCCCAGCGCCTCGGCGAAGCCGCCGAGGCGCCCCGCCAGGCACTCTTCCGGGCGATCAACACCGCACCCGGTGGCACCGCAGCGGTCATGCGCATGCGGGCCGACTGTCTCGTTGCGATGAGGAACGACCCGGCGCTCCGCGTCGTCGACCACGACTCGGCCCATCTGCTCGGCAGCTGGTTCAACCGTGGCTTCCTCGAACTCCAGAGCATCGACTGGCAGACGCCGGCGGCGGTACTCGAGAAGCTGATCGAGTACGAAGCCGTCCACCAGATCGACGGCTGGGACGACCTGCACCGTCGGCTGGCCGCGGACCGCCGTTGCTTCGGCTTCTTCCACCCCGCATTGCCCGGTGAGCCATTGATCTTCATCGAGATCGCGCTCACCCATGGTCTCGCCGGATCGATTCAGGATCTCCTGAACCAGGCACCACCGGCCGATGGGGTCGACCCCGATGTTGATACCGCGATCTTCTACTCCATCACGAACTGTCAGGCGGGTCTCACGGGGATCCCACTCGGCAGCATGCTGATCAAGCAGGTGACCGAGGAGCTCCAGACCGAGCTGCCGCAGCTCGGGACCTTCTCGACGCTGTCCCCGATCCCTGGCTACCACCGCTGGGTCGACACCACGGGAGGCAGGCTCTCGCCCGAGCTGCAACGCCTCGTCCTCCAGGGTGACGATCCGATCGACGACGGCGCCCGCAACGCGGTGCTGGGCTCCTGCGCGCACTATCTGCTCCACGCCAAACGACGCGTGCAGCCCGCCGATCCCGTCGCCCGCTTCCACCTTCGAAACGGGGCACGAGTGGAGCGGATCAACTGGGCCGGTGACCGTTCGACAAAAGGCCGGGCCGAGAGCTACGGGATGCTCGTGAACTACATGTACGACCCCGATCAGCTCGCCGACAATCACATCTCCTACGTCAACGACTTCGTGGTCGCCCACTCCCCTGCCGTTGCACAGCTCACCGAGAAGTGATCAGTCGTCGAGCCCATCGATGAACACCCGCACCCCTCGACGGGCACCGGGATTCACGTTCACGATCTCGACGCGGACCTCGGCGGCCCGGAGCTCTTCGACGATTCGGGCCAGGCTGGCCGCACCGCTGTAGTCCAGTCGGCTGACGGCGTGGAGGTCGACCACGACATGGGAGACCTCGGCGTGCTCAGCCAGCTGTTGGCGGATGCTGCGCTCGACCTGCGGCACCGAGGCGAACCAGAGCACGCCGTGGGGAGTGACCGTGAGGGTGTCGCCTTCGCGCTCGCTCTCGGCGGACACGGTCATCTCGCGGAAGAGATGGACACTGAGCGCCAGACCGACACCGATGAGGACACCCCGCTCGACGCGCGGCGCGGAGGCCAGCGTGGCCACGAGGGTGCCGATGCCAACAACGGCCTGCGGTCGTGACTCGCTGATCAGCCCGATGATCCCGCGCCAGTTGATGAGCTTGAGAACGGCACCGACGACGATCGCGCCGAGAATGGCACGCGGCAGGGTTTCCAGCATCGGGGTCAGAGGCAGGGCGAGGAGGACGAAGGCGCCGGAGATCGCGCCCGCCCAGGCTGAGGTCGCGCCGGCCAACCGATTGAGCGAGCTCCGGGAGAACGAGCCGCCGACGGGGAAGGCACCCGACAGAGCCGAGGCAAGATTGGCGACGCCTTGGGAGAACATCTCCCGGTTGGCGTTCCAGGGAAGCCGTTCCTCGGCGGCGAAGGTCCGAGCAATCGACGATGGCTCGGCGAAGCCGACCAGGGCAATGGCGAACGCCGGGAGCAAGAGATCTCCGATTGAATCCCACGGGAAGTCGAAGTTCAACGAGATGAATCCACCATCGAGCTCACCAACGATCGAGCCGCCATAGTCACCGGCCTCGCTGATCACCACGCCGATGAGCACAGCGCAGAGCACGCCAGGAAACAGCTTGTGCAAACGGCGACCGCCAAAGATCAGCACAAACGTCATGGCAGAGAATGCAAGCGCCTGCCACTGCCAATCGCCCGGAGATCTGAGCGCTTGCCACGCGTCTTGCAGAACGCCGTCTCCTGCAGGGGCGATGTCGAATACCTTCGGTAGTTGTGACGACAGGATCAGGATCGCCGCACCGGTGGTGAAGCCCATCAACACCGGTTCGGACAACAGGTACGCGACACCGCCCATCCGCAGAAGGCCCAGCGCCGCGCGCATCAGACCAACCAGCAGGGCAAGGAGTGCTGCGAGAGAGATGTAGTCGACCGAGAATGGTTCGGCGAGCGCCTCGAGAGCACCAAAGGTCAGCAGTGCAGTAAGCGCGACCGGCCCGGTCTGCAAGTACTTCGACGAGACGAAGATCGCAGCCAGCAGTGACGGCAATGCGGTGGCGTAGAGGCCGAACTGAGCCGGAAGGCCGGCCAGTTCCGCGTAGGCCAGGGACTGCGGGATCGCTACGAGCGCAACGCTGATACCAGCGATCACATCGCCTGCGCTCGGCTTTGAGAGTCGCCCCAGTCGGTCCACGGTTCACACTGTAGGGACCGAAGCCCTCAGGACTGCGGACGACAGGCCGTGACCAGATCTTGCATTCGACCCGGGCATATCCACGCCGAGTTGATCTCAGCCGCTCAGGAGATCGACGAGCACACAGTTCTCGCGGGTCTTCAGCTCGACTACCACGACCTCCACGACCTCCACGACCTCCCATTAGGCGGGGACCGAAACCCCCCAGGCGCCGTAGCCACCGGCGCAGTAGAGGACCGATCCGACAACCACCAATAGGGCCGCCGGAACCCGAGGGGCGAAACGTTTCATGACCAGAAGAACAATGAGTGCACATATGCCCAGCACCGCCGTGGTTCCGCGCGTGTCACCTGCCGCAGAAGCGACTTCGCGCACCGTGTCAATGAAGTGTTCTCGTCGAGGGACGGAGATTCCGAGGATGCGCTTCGTCTGGGAGACTCCGATGATCAGTGCGGCTGCTGCGGTGAACCCCACCAGCACGGAGTGCGAGAGGAGGTCCACCAGGAATCCGAGGCGGCCAGCACCGAGGACGAGGTGAACGACACCGATCATCAACGCGAGGAGTGCCGCCGCCTCCAGGTACTCCCCGGTCCCTTCTTCAACGGTTGACGCAAGCGCGGATGCCGTCATCAAGGACACGATCGCTACCGGACCAACTGCGAGCTGTCGGGATGTCCCGAACAGGGCATAGATGATCACCGGAATGGTGGCGGCGTAGAGCCCGACCTCTGGTGGAAGACCTGCGAGTAGCGCATACGCCATCGCCTGCGGGACCAGCATGGCACCGACCGTGAGACCGGCGGCAAGGTCACCACGGAGGCCAGCGCGCTGATATCGAGGCAACCACCCCATGATTGGGAGGAGTCGAAAATATTCGGATATATGTCGAATATACGGACATAATGACGGATCGGTTTCCGGTTGATGGCGGCAGCGATGGCCAACCAGGATCCCGAAACCGATCCGATCGAGTTGGAACGACTGTTCTTGAAACTCAGCTAGATCTCAACCGCTGAGCAAATCACGCGGGGCGGCGGCACCGGAGCGAAAACGCTGTCCCCGGAGCGACTTGTCAGGCGCGCCCCTTGAGCATCAGGTTCCAATACAGGAACGGCAGGCCGTGCTTCTTCAGGTACCACATGTCGGTGCGGGGCTTCTTCGTATTGATCACCGGGATCGACGGCGTCGGTTCCATCGTGTAGTCGAACTCAGCCAGAAGCATCTTTTTCGATGAGGTGGTCAACGGGCACGAGGCATAACCCATGTACTCGTCGCTCGGCGTTCCGCCAGCGATCTGCGTCAACACATTGGCGGCCACGGTGGGAGCCTGCTTGCGAATCGCCGCTCCAGTCTTCGAGTTCGGCGTCGAACCGGCATCACCGAGTGAGAAGATATTTGGGTACTTGACATGCTGGTGGGTGTGCTTGTCGACATCGACGTAACCGGCAGGCGTGTCATTGGCGAGAGGGCTGCTCTTTACCCAGTCGGGGGCCGACTGGTGCGGAACGACGTGCATCATGTCGTACGGCAACTCGAAGCCTTCGCCATCGTCACCCATCGGCTTGAAGTTGGCTTTCTGAGCACCCGTATCAACCGATTCAAGTTCGGCCATGGTGTGCAGATTGATGCCATAGTCCTTGATGACCACGTCGAGTGCATCGGCGAACACCGAAACACCGAAGATCCGTGGGGTGGGAACGACGAGGTGAACATCGATACTGTCGAGCACACCTTGCCTACGCCAGTAGTCACACGCCAGATAGGCGGCCTTTTGCGGTGCACCGGCACACTTGATCGGACCACTCGGCATGGTGAACACGGCGGTGCCTGACTTGGTGTTCTGAACGAACTCCCAAGTCTTGGGCGCGAGGTCATAGAGATAGTTGGATGAGACGCCGTCTTTGCCGAGGGTGTCACTCACGCCGGGGATCTTGTCCCAGTCGAGCTGGATGCCTGGACACACGACAAGGATGTCGTAAGTGGCCGTGCCACCGCCGGCAAGACTCACCGAGTTGTTCTCCGGGTCAAATGCCGTGGCGGCATCCTTGATCCAGTCGACACCACTGGGCATGACCGATGCTTCGGTGCGTTCGCTCGTTTCGCGCTTGGCGCAACCGCCGCCAACCAGGGTCCAGAGCGGCTGGTAGTAGTGCTTCTCGGCCGGGTCGATGACAGCGATGCTGTTGACCTTCTTACGAAGCCGACTTGCGACCGAGATTCCGGCCGTACCACCACCGACGATGACGACTTGGTGATGACTATCCATTCCCATGGTGTCCCCTTCAATTTCGAAACACCATAAATGTACGGTCGTCCGTACTAATTTGTCAACCAGTGGCTACATCGCAGTGGGGCGAAGTTGGGTTCGTTCACCCTTGGTCCAGTCCGACACAAAGCGATATCGATCACCACGGATGATCGTGGTCCGCCATTCGACTGCGGCACCGTCACGACAGCCAAGACGCTCAAGGAAAAAGACGGCATCGGTCTTTCGCAACTCGAGCAGCGTTCGGTCTGCCGCCGACGGTGTCACCGGCGTCAGGCGTTCCCAACCTTGATTGGGAACGGGCGCACCAGACTGAGCCAACTCGGCGTAGAGCGCAGTGTGCGACCAATCAACATCGAGTAGCCCCCGAGCCTTCTCACCGGGAATCCACGCACGGTCAACGGCAAGAGGCAAACCGGCAGCGAGCCGGAGCCGTTCAAGAAGTACAAACTCAGTGTCTTCAGGAACTTCGAGATGGGCAGCAGCAATCGAATCAGTGACGATTTCGAGCCGCAAGACCTGGCTGGTTTGCACCACACCAGCTGATTCGACCGATTGAAAAAGAGAGTAGAGCGTGCCAAGAGACTGTTCGAACTCGGAGCGATTGATGACGGTGCCTCGTCCACGCTCTCGCTTGAGCAGACCGGTCTTGTTGAGATGCCGCACTGCCTCACGGACCGTGTGGCGACTCACTTCGTAGTCGTTGGTGAGCTGGAGGTCCGTCGGGAAGCCCTCGTCGAACTCTCCCGCGTCGAGGCGCTCGCGTAGTTTCTTCTCCAGCTGCGCCCAGAGGGGCATCGGACTGTGCCGATCGAGTGGTGTCAGCGCCATATCATCCTCCGTGGGGTCCCTGTCTCTTCAGATCGCCAAACTCCATGATGCCAGTCATTTGGTCCGCAATGACTGATCTCCGTTTATCCGGACTTGCTACCACGTGAGCCGGAAACAATGGCGCAATGCCCGGCACTCTCGCCGACATCAAGCCGGCTATTGCCAAACGAGAACGGTCTTTCCGACAGTCGCACCCGCAGCCACATCATTAACGCGGTCGACAGCATTCGAGATGTCATCAACAACCGTGACACATGGATCGATCCGGCCCTCGGCGTGGAGAGCAAAAATCTCCCTAGCAGCCCGTTCGACCAGTTCCGGGTGGTGGGCCGCGTACGGCTCCCAAAAGACACCTATCAGCGACAGATTCTTTACCAACGCATAGTTCGCTGGCATCGAAGGGACCTCACCCGACGCGAACCCCAACGTGATGAGGCGACCTTCGAAACGCAATAGCTTCAACGATCGTTCGAAGAGGTTGCCGCCCACTGGATCGACCACGATGTCGACGCCCCCAGGGGCATGGGCAGCAATCTGCCTATGCCAGTTCGCGGCCCGATTGTCCACGACGGCTGTCGCCCCGAGCCGAAGAGGAACCTCCGCCTTCCCCGCTGAGCACGTGGCAAACACGTTGGCACCGGCCGCGGCCGCAAGCTGAACCGCCATGGTGCCGATGCCCCCCGCCGCGGCATGGACAAGCACGACCTCTCCGGCCGCAATACGGGCACGATGATGGAGTCCGAGCCACACCGTCTCGGCGTTGAGATGAATCGCCAGTGCCGTAACCGCATCGACACCATGGGGAATACCGACCACGTTGTGGGGCCGACAGCGGCATCGCTCAGCCCAAGAGCCAAGCCCTGGCTCAACCAAACCCATCACGCGCGAGCCAACCGGGTACCGATCCGTCGACGATTCAACCACTGTTCCCGCAACCTCCAAACCAGCGGTGAAGGGCCGCGTCGGGCGAATCTGGTGCTTGCCGTCGATCAGCAGGCGGTCGGCGAAGTTCGCTGCCGCAGCCTCAACCTGAACGATCATCGACTCGTCAACAAGCACGGGTTCCCGCAGGTCGGTCACAAACTCTGCCGCCCCCTTCTGCCGAACCAGCCAGCCCCTCATTCGTGCTCCCCCAATGGTTGCCGATCGTAGTGACGAGACTGGGAGGCGGTGACCGCCGCTCCCATCACTGCCATAGCCGCCACCAACAGCCACATCCACCCATAACCCTTCCACTCGATCAGTGCTCCGGTGATCAACGGGGCCGTGAACACTCCGATATACACGCCCGTCTGGGTAACGCCAGTCGCCGCGGCAGCATTGCCGGGGTTTCGACGGACCACCGCAAAGTTTGTGAAGGCAGGCCAGATCCAGCCACCGCCGAACGCCACCAAGGTGGCGACAACATGAATCGCCTCAACCCGCACCCCAAGCAGCGCCATGCCGACCGACCCGATGATGGCAGTGACGGCGGCAACCGACATTGGCCGAGGTCCCATCTCATCCATAACCGAACCGCCAATCAACCGAAGCACTATTCCCGACGCTGCACCCGCGCTCAACATCACACCAGCAAATCCTTCACTAAGTCCTGCATCGACCCCAGACGCCACAACCCACGCGGCGAGGCCTCCGGCACTGAATGCCAAAAGCCCGAAGCCGATACCCGAGATGACCAGAGTCCGCGTCGCCGTGGATGGGGTCTGATGCCGAGTAGTCACAGGATCGAGCGGTCCGTCGAGATTGCGCCAGACCAGCAGCGCCACCAGTACGGGCATGGCTGAGCCGACGCCGAAGGCCCAGCGCCAGCCGACCGTAAGGGCAAAGACCGGCACGGCGAGTCCGGACAACAAGGATGCAGCCGGCATGGCTGACTGCTTCAGACTCACGGCAAGCCCGAGCCTCGGGAGCCGCGCCGACGAGATCGCCAAATTCACCGCAGTCTGGTTCGCGGCGTTCATAAAGCCGGCAATCACCAGACACGCAAGAACCGCAGAAAATGACCGTGCCGACGTCGCCAGCGTGAGCTGTGCAAGAGCGCTGATCACAAGTGCACCGGTGATTTGTCGCCGCGCCCCAATCCTCTGAGCGAGACGGCCGGCAGGAGCCGACGCCACGGTAGCAGCCAGAAAAAATGAGCCAAGCCCCCACCCATAGGTAGCTTCGGCCACCTCGAACTCAGCGCTTACCTGCACGGACAAGGCAGCGATCAGGAAGCCTGGGTAAACCGTTGAAACCGTTGCCGCCATCGCGGCGAACACGACGGAACGCTGCAGTCGAGGCACAGCAGGATCAGTCGAGGGTTGACCAAAACTCGATGAGTCCATCGGCCGCAGCATCTGCGACCGAGCACATCCACCAATGACCCTCACCTTCCATCGAAAAGAGGTCGGCACCGAGCCGCTTCGCCATATCTCGACCTAAGTCCGCTCTGGAGTACTCGTCGGCAGTGGCATCGAGCACCAACCCGCGAGGAAGACCGTTGGCGGCGCCGAGACGGCGCCCCAGGTCAGCCATATAGGGCTGTGCCGCGCCTCGATAGAGATCCAGGATGCACGAACCCAGGGACGGGTCCATTTCGTCCACCAACGCTCGGGCAACAGACTCAGACATTCCGAGGCCCACATACATTGCGCGCCGCTCCCCAGCCGGTGTGCCCACCATCGCAGCAACGACCTGCTCGCCGACCTCGGGGGTCTGCCATGCCTGCGCCATGTCATGCCAAACATAATCGGCGTGAAAAATCCCGGCGCAATCAGCCGCCCACGAACGGAAGAGATCCGGTCGACGATCAAGTGCACCCATCAGATGACCGGCACCCCAGTCGTGAGCGACCGCATCTACGTCACTCCCGATCATCTCGATCTCACCGACCAACCAGTCGACATACGCAGCTGGGCTCGCATCGAACCCATCGGGGCGGGCCGCGCCGAATCCGGGTGCCGAAAGGCACACCAGGTCAGACTCACCTCGATCCCGAAGAGCGTCAAGGAGCGGCCCCCAAATGGCGGCGGTCTCCGGATTGCCGTGAACGAATACCCGGGTCATACCCGAGACGCTAATCCGCTCACGTGGCCGAGGCCGCAGCGATACCACCGATTGAGGCGTCAAGCATACCGTCGAATTCGTCGTCGCTCTGCGTCGCGTTCAAGCCCTCGGTCAAGGCGCGAGAGAAGCTGGCGATCATTCCGTGTTGACGCGAAAGACGATCATTGGCTTCGTCACGGGGATAGCCGCCGGAAAGGGCCACGACCTTGAGGACTTTCGGATGAACAACAAGCTCGTCGTAGAAGCCGTCCGCTTCGGGAAGCGTGAGCTTCAGCATGATTTGCTGGCCGTCGGCAATGCCATCAAGATTGCGGATAATCGCAGCCTTGAGAAGGGACTCAGCCTCCGCCTTGGTATCGGAATGGATGTCGACCTCGGGCTCGATGATCGGCATGAGGCCCTTTGCCAAAATCTGACGACCGATCTCGAACTGCTGGTCAACAACCGCATCGATACCAGCAGCGTTGGCGCGCTTGATGACCGAGCGCATTTTGGTTCCGAACACATTCGCATCGTTGGCCCGGTCGAGCAACGCATCAAGATCGGGCATCGGCTTCATAATCTGAGCCCCGTTCTCCTCATCAGCGAGACCCTTATCGACCTTGAGGAACGGGACAACCTGCTTCTCGTTCCAGAGGTAGGAGGCCGATGCCTGACCATCGATTTCGCGATCCATTGTCATCTCGAAGAGGATGGCACCGAGGACGCGGTCACCGTTGAACGAGGTACTGGTGCAGATACGAGAACGCATGCCGTGGATGAGATCAAACATCTCACTGTCCCCGTCGTAGTCACTCTCATCAATGCCATAGAGCTTGAGAGCCTTACCGCTACTACCGCCACTCTGATCGAGGGCTGCAATAAAGCCGTCACCAGCGCGGACCTTGTCGAGCATTTCCTGGTTCATGGCCTCAAGGATAGGTCAATCGGAGGGCGCTGAGTACCTCTAGAACATGCGAGTGTTGGTCGGAAGGCCAAAGTGGAATCGGCCCAGCGGTTCAAGGATTCGCGGGGTGATCATCCCGTGGGTGATTGCCACATGAATATCTCTGAACACCCGCTGCAACGGACTCGACTCGAAGACGGCTGCGCCACCCACGGCGTGATAGCAGAGATCGACGGCCTCGACTGACCGCTGTGCCGCCGCAGCCGCCGCAATTCGCAGCTCGACTCGTTGGCTATCAGCGGCGTCGCCGCCCTCGGTGATCTGGTCCCAGACTCGGTTGACCGCGTCGTGCAGATACGACCGAGCCTGACCAACATTGGCGATAGCCATGGCGAGGTCTGCTTGGGCAGGAGCACGGCTCGACATCGCGGTCGACGACCCAGCAAACTTTCGCTCCCCCAACGCAATCACTTCGTCGATGGCGCGAACGCCGAGCCCGATAGTGACTGCGGCGACCCCGCAGGCGAGCGCGGAGAAGAACGGGAACCGGCCGAGCGTTGTATCGATCAACGGCTCGTTGCCCACCAGCTGAGTCCATCGGCCGGAGGGCACGAAGGCATCAGTGGCCGAGTAGTCGGTGGAGGCCGTGCCCTTCAGCCCAGCGACATGCCACGTATCGAGAAGCTCAATCTGATCCGGCTCAAAATAAACGAACGGCGTGGACCCGCCATCTGGTGTCCTCGCCGACTCGCCGGACTCGTCCACAATGCGAACCCCACCACCAATGAACGTGCAGTGATCGGTCCCCGAACCCCAACTCCAACGTCCGGTGACGCTCAACCCGCCGTCGACAACGGTGCCGACAGCGGTCGGCATACCGAAGCCTCCGGTACAGCCCAGCGGGTCGCGATAGATGTGCTCGGCCCACTCTGTTGGAAGTCGGTGTGAGTTCAGCGCCGTGGTGTTGCCGATCATCACAGACCAGCCCGCAGCTCCGTCGGCGACGCTGACAGCTTCGATCTCGGAAAGAACCTCTGTCACGGAGACGGCGCGCCCGCCGAATTCCTCAGCAACCCATCCGCGCAGCATGCCGCTCTCGGCAAGCGCGTTGAAAACATCCGGGTGCAGGGATCGATTCTGCTCGCCTTCAGCTGACCGCTGATCGGCAAGTTCGAGAAGGGATGCCGGAATGATCACGGTCGCCACCCAACCATTCTCACCCCGAGCTCAACGTCGAAATGTCTGCATATGTCTCGTCGCTTTACATCCCACGCCAAGATCAAGCCTTCAGCTTCGGCATTAGTCGGAAGTGTGGCAATCATGGACAAATGTCCTCGGTGATAGCTGGCAATACCAGCGAGCGTGACATGTAGCCATCGTACTTGCCGTCATGTTCTCGCAAGTGCTCAAACTCGATGACCGAGTCCAAAACGCATGCCACGTGACCAGACAAACAGCCATCGCCGCGTGTGTAGCGCTATCCGGGTCAACGCTGCCAACCCAGCGGAGTCCACCTGATCCCATAGCGCGCTACCGTCGCCCCAATGACCCAGACCGTCCGCGGCACAATCCTGCAAACCCCAAGCCCCGACACGTTCGAGGCCCTCCCAGACCAGATCGTCACAATCGACGATGAGGGAGTCATCGAATCGATTGTCGATGGGGTCGGACTGGCAACCGACGCCGACACGGATCTTGGTCCCAGTCTTGTGCTGCTTCCAGGTTTGATCGACACGCACATCCACGCGCCCCAATGGCCACAACTTGGAAGCAACCTGGATCTTCCGCTCGAACAATGGCTCATCGACTACACCTTCCCTCTTGAATCGCGGTTCGAGGATCTTGAGTTCGCCGTGACGGTGTGGTCACACATGGTCCCGTCGCTGCTCCGCGAGGGCACCACCACCGCCGTCTACTACGGCTCAATTCACGAGTCGGCGACCACCGCTCTCGCAGAGGCGTGTGTGCGGTACGGCCAACGAGCGTTTGTCGGTCGGGTGGCGATGGATCACCCGGAAGGCACACCAGATTGGTATCGCGATCAAAGCGCTACCGATGCCGTCTCTGCCAGCCAGCGATCAATCGAGGCCATCCGCGCACTGCCCGGGGCAGGCGGACTCGTCGAGCCGATCATCACGCCACGATTCATCCCGGCATGCACGGATGCCGCCCTTGGTGGGCTAGGAGAGTTGGCCGAAGCCACCAAGACCCGGATTCAGACCCATTGCTCCGAGAGCGACTGGGAACACGGTCACGTTCTCGATCGCTGTGGACGTACCGACGCCCACGCGCTCGATCATTTCGGCTTGATCGCGGACCACACCGTTCTCGCCCACGCCACGCACCTCACCAACGATGACCGCTCACTGCTCGCCCGCACCGGCGCGGGCGTTGCCCACTGCCCCTTGTCAAACAGCTACTTCTCCAACGCCGTCTTCTCGACGCGTAGCGCCCTCGACGCCGGTGTTCGAGTCGGCCTCGGCACAGACATTGCGGGCGGACCCGAAGCATCGCTGCTCGCCCAGTGCCAACACGCCGTCACGTCATCACAAATGCTCGAAACAGGCGTCGACGCCACCCGGCGCACGGACCGCGGGGTGGCCGACTCTCGAATCGATGCCATCACGGCGTTCTATCTCGCAACGGGCGGTGGGGCCGATCTGTTGGGTATCAACGCGGGACTACTCGCCCCCGGCCGGGTCTTCGATGCCATCGCGGTTGACATCGGTGCACGGAGCCGGGTTCGACGCTGGGACGGCGACGATTGGGGGCAGACGTTCGAGAAGGTTGTTCGCGGCGCAACCGCGAGCGAGATACGTCACGTATGGGTCGGTGGGCGACTGGTTGAACCCACACCTACATGAGTTAAACGAGGTTGAACCTCACCCCGCCGATGGCACGGGTCTCGCCGACTCGGTCTCGATCAGTGACCGCTAGGTCGATTGCCGCCAAGCCATCACCGCGACCATCAGTAGCCTCCACGAAGCGAATCACCGCATCGTCACACGCAATCGTGCAGTCAACGGCCGGTCGATCGAGAATCGTGGCCCATCGCGCCGCGAGTACATCGGGATCGTCGGCCTGAATCTCTGCTGCCGTCATCGCGGTGACAGCAGCGGACGAGTGATACGCCCAATCCGGCCCGGCCCAGGGCCAACTCTCGGGCGGATCGGCCTCGTCGAGCGAGAGGATGGCGCCACCAACGTCAGCGGGATGCAGATGCAGACCCCTGATCCCCGGGGTCGATGCTTCGAAGGCGATCCGGATGCCAAGGTCGGCCATGCGTTCGCGCTGGGCGTCGAAACCATCAAGCTGAACAATCACCATGTAGCCGCCGTCGCCACCACGACGGTCAAGGTACCGAGCCGCCGTCGTGTTGTCCTGCTTCGGCGACACGACCTCAAGGAGTTGATCGCCGATCGTGTACAGCCCGTGTCGCAGTCCGAAGTTGCCGATGCCGGGGTCTCGATAACAAACCTCGAGCCCGAAGTCGTCGACGAGTTGCTGCTCGACGGGGCGAAGTTCAGAAGCGACAAGAACGAGTTGACGAAGTCGGAGCATGACTCCGGTTTAGTCGTAACCAGGGGGTGCCTGGTAGCCGCCGAGCTCACGCTCCATGAGACCAGCGAATGCGATGGAGTCGTAATCTTGGAGGTGAGGGGCCACAATCTGCAGTCCGCACGGCACTCCTGAACGGGTGAGACCAGCCGGAGCCACCGTGGCCGGCAGATACACGCCGCATGACCATCCGGCCCAGAACAATTGGTCCGTCGTTGGTTGTTGGGTGCCGTTGATCGTGATTGTGCGATCCGCTCGCTCCCCTGAGTGATCG
>JABIQM010000332.1 GCA_018699415.1 Acidimicrobiaceae bacterium | reverse complement strand
GTTTTCGCCGATGATGTAGGCACCCTTGATTTTGCCTTCAGCCATGGCTTCGAACATGAGGGTGAGGTGGATCCCCGGGTTGGGATTGACTTCCATCCCGTAGACCGCTTCGAATTTGGCATGGGTCTCGGGGTCACCAACGTCCTGGAAGCCCGGGAACTTGTTGGGAAGCGAACCCATATCGCCGCCGCCCTGCACATTGTTTTGACCGCGCAGTGGCACAAGGCCTGAACCCCAGCGACCAACGTGACCGGTGAGCAGGGCCAGGTTGCACAGCGACTTCACATTGTCGACGCCGTTATGGTGCTCGGTGATACCAAGTGTCCAGAGAATCTGTGCTTTCTCGGCCGTGGCGTAGGCGTGGGCCATCTCACGGATCGCCTCAGCGGGAACGCCGGTGATCTCCTCGGCGTACTCGAGCGTGTACGGCTCGACATGCGCCCGGTATGCCTCGAATCCTTGCGACGAGTGGGCGATGAACTCCTTGTTGTGTAGATCGGCGGCGATGATTTCGCGCCCAACCGCGTTGGCCATCGCCACATCAGTGCCAACATTGAGCCCGAGCCAGACGTCGGCGAACTTGGCCGATGCCGTACGACGAGGATCAACGGCATACATGGCGGCGCCGTTGTCGAGCCCCTTCAGGACGTGATGGAAATAAATGGGGTGCGCTTCACGCGCGTTTGATCCCCACAAGAGGATGACGTCTGTCTCCTCGACCTCTGTATACGACGACGTTCCGCCGCCCACTCCGAACACTGCCGCCAGACCGACGACACTTGGAGCGTGTCAAGTTCGATTACAGGAGTCGATGTTGTTCGACCCCATTGCGGTGCGAATAAATTTCTGCGCCGCGTAGTTCATCTCGTTCGTTGATTTCGAGCAGCTGAACATGGCGAATCCCTCGCCACCCAACTCATCTCGGATCTTGCCAAACCCGGCGGTGGCCCGGTCAAGGGCCTCCTCCCAGCTAGCGGGGCGGAGTTCGCCGTTTTCCCGGACCATAGGGGTGGTCAAACGGGGCAAAGGCTCACTAAAGCGTTTCTTCTTACGCACGGTGGTTCCCACGAATTGGAACGGTACCGCAATGCGGAACCGAGTGGTTCTCGTCTGCAAGTATTTGACCACTTCCCCAGAGTGCTGACCCGGTACGGTGGGCCACTATGCGCTGGTCAAACCTGCACACACCCACCCTTCGAGATGCTCCCGCTGATGCGGAGGCGGCCAGCCACAAGCTCTTGGTGCGCGGCGGATTTATCCGCCAGCTTCACGCCGGTCACTACTCGTTGCTCCCACTCGGTTGGCGCGTCTTCACCAAAGTCGAGAAAATCGTCCGCGAAGAGATGAACGCCATCGGCGGTCAAGAATTTCTCCTCCCCGCCATGCACCCGGCCTCGGTGTGGAAGAAGTCTGGCCGCTGGGATGTCATGGGCGACGAGATGTTCCGGGTCACCGACCGCAAGGGAGCCGAGAACGCCCTGGGCATGACTCACGAGGAAATCTTCACCACCCTGGCCGTCGAGATCACGTCCTATAAATCGCTGCCCCAGATCTGGTACCAGATCCAGACCAAGTTCCGTGATGAGCCCCGGCCCAAGAGCGGCCTCCTGCGTGTGCGCGAGTTCGCCATGAAGGACTCGTACTCGTTCGACATCGACCAGGCCGGACTCGACAAGAACTTTGTCCTTCACCATGACGCCTATGTCCGCATCTTCGAACGACTTGGTCTTCCCGCCATGCCTGTCGAGGCATCATCTGGTGCGATGGGCGGGTCCGGATCGACCGAGTTCATGGTCCCCTCCCCCGCCGGCGAGGACGACGTGGTTCGCTGCAACAACTGCGACTACGCCGCCAACGTCGAGCGTTCATCGTCGGCTCTGCCCATGATCGAGGATCGTGATCTTCCCGAACTGATCAAGTTCCCCACACCAGGCGTCCGCACGATCGCGGCGCTCGAAGCCGTGGACGGTGGGGCACCCGCCGACCACCAGATCAAGACAATGGTGATGGTCCTCGACGGCGACGTCACGCTGGCACTCGTACGGGGCGACCACCAACTCAATCTACAAAAGCTTCAGGACAGCACCGGCGCTATCGATATTCGTCCCGCCACTCCCGAAGAGGCCAAAGACTCGCTCGGAGCGAGGCCCGGTTCACTAGGAGCCGTTGAAGTCGAGGGTCTTCGCATCGTGGCCGACCCCGTTCTGCGGGGCCGCGCCGGTCTCACCACCGGCGCCAACACGGACGACTGGCATTTCACTGGCGTCAACATCGAACGTGACATCGCTGTCGACGAGTGGATGGACCTACGTGACGTCAGTGCCGGCGAGGCCTGCATTAACTGTGGCGAACCCCTCGAAATTGTGCGCTGCATCGAAGCCGGCCACATCTTCAAGCTCGGCACGAAGTACGCCGAAGCACTTGGCGCCCATGTCATGGATCCCAACGGCACGCAGTGCCCGCTCGTCATGGGATCGTACGGCATTGGCATTGAGCGCAATGTCGCCGCCATCGCCGAGACGTACCACGACGAAAACGGCCTGAACTGGCCCACCACTGTCGCTCCCTTTGAAGCCGTCATCACCATCGTGAGTCTCAAGGATGATGCATCGGTCACTGCGGCTGAGGCGATCTACGACGAACTCAAGGCCAAGCGCATCGACGTGCTGCTCGATGACCGCGACGCCCGCGCCGGCGTGAAGTTTGCCGATGCCGAACTCATCGGCATTCCCTATCGAATCACCATCGGACCCAAGGCATTAGCCGAGGGTGAGGTTGAATTCACGGCTCGTGCCGCCGGTGAAACCACACGCGTCAATATCGACGCGATCGTTGATCAATTGGTAGCCACACTCACGAGCTGAGAGTTCGAGGCCTGATTGAGGCACCGAACTGCCGGTTTGGGAAGACCACCGGGCATGTCACTGTTCCGCATCGTGGAACAGCCGTCAACCTCGGTAGGGTCGAGGGCATGTCTGTGCAGTCGATCGAACGAGCTTTTTCCCTGTTACGGGCACTTGCCGTCGGCCCGGTCGGCGTAACTGATCTTGCTGAACGCGTTGACCTTCCGAAGTCAACAGTCGCTCGACTTCTCGCTGCGCTTGAGATGGAAGGTGCTGTCTCCCAGATTGAGGCTGGAGGCGAATATCGACTGGGCGAAGGCCTCTTGGACATCGCTGGGGCCACACAACCAGGCCGCAACCTCGTTGCCACCGTGCGGCCACACCTCATCGAACTCACAGACTTCTTCGGCGAGACCGCCGGACTCTCGATCGAATCGGAGCGAGACGTCTATTACCTCGACCATGTCGAGGCCCAAGGCGACGTCCAGGTCCGCAGTTGGACCGGAGATACGCTACCAATCCACTCGGTCCCGTCAGGCTTGTGCATGATGGCGCACTGGCCAGCCAACAAACTCGCGAACTATCTCGAAGCGCCGCTTGAGTCGCCTACCGCCTACACCCTCACCAACGCTGACGAAATCGGAGAGCGGATCGGCACGATCCAGAGCTTGGGCTATGCCTGGGGCTATGAGGAAGGCGTTGACGGCATCAACTCTGTCGCTGCGCCCATCGTTCTCGCCGATGGCACGGTCGAGGGTGCCGTACACATCCACGGCCCAGCGTTTCGCTTTCCAAACCCCGACCGCACCCATGATCTCGGTGTTCGCCTTGTCACCGCCGCCGCGACCATCGCCGAACACTTCAACGACTAACGCTCTGAAACGGCATCAGTTTTTGGTCCCGCCGGCTATGCGCGACGATAGAGGTCATGAGCTATATCGAAGGACGCGTCGTCCACGATGCCGACGCCCACATCATGGAGACACCAAATTGGCTCCGTGATTATGCCGACCCATCTATCCGAGATCGTCTGGAGATCCCGGGGTATGGCAACGAGCTTCGCCAAACAGGCGATAACGACGAACAACTCAGTGATCTCGACACTGCGTTCGCTCAGCTGACAGAGCGCCATATGAGCAGTGACTATCGTGCCGACGAGGCCAACCAGGTCATGTTGCGAAAGAACTTCGCCGCCACCGGCTCATTCATCTCTGAGCATCGCCCGCCAGTGCTCGACTACATGGGTGTTCGGTCCCAGTTGATGTTCAATACGTTCCACAATTCTCGACTCTTTGAATGGGATACGAGCGGCGATCGAGACATTGCCGCCGGTGCGGCTCGAGCCCACAACCGAGGGATGCTCGATTTCTGTTCGGTCGACGAGCGCTTGCTGGCCACCGCCTATGTTCCGTTTTCGAACATTGAGCTCGCAATCGAGATTGCTCGGGAGTCGATCGAATCGGGCGCAGCGGCGCTGCTCATCGCGTCGGGGTGCCCGCCCGATCACTCGCCCTCGCACATCGGCCTCGACCCTGTGTGGGCAATGGCACAAGAAGCGAACATACCTGTCGTCTTCCACGTCGGCGGCACGGGCGAGTTGCTCTCGCCTGCGTACTTCCAAAACGGCGTGCCGATCCCTCCTGACTTCCACGGAGGCGAGGAGAACTTCCGATCCGTTGACTACATGGCGATCGCCGGACCGCCAATGCAGACCCTGGCGGCGTTGATCTTCGATGGCGTGCTCGATCGATTCCCTGATCTGAGGATCGGGGTGATCGAGCAGGGCGCGGTGTGGATTCCCGGTTGGGCCAAGCGGCTGGAATCAGCCGTCGACGCATTCCGGCGCCATGAGGAACGGCTGCAAGCGTTGTCGCTGCGCCCCACCGAATACATCCAACGCCAGATCTGGGCCACGCCGTATCCGACTGAAGATGTCGGTTGGATCACCGACAACATTGGCCCGGACGTCTGCCTCTTCTCGTCGGACTACCCCCACGTCGAAGGTGGTCGCGATCCGTATGGCCGCTTTGAGCGAAGCCTTAGTGACCGTGACGAGACCGTGAAGACAAAGTTTTACGCCGACAACATGATTGACCTCATGGGTCCAATCATGGCCGGTCTCTAAGACTCGAAACTCCTGCTACCGGCGTGCACCGGAGATCCGTCGGCAGCAGGAGTTTCTGTTGAGTGTCAGCCTCGGCGAGCCTTGATTTCGGCAATGATTGCGGGCACGACCTCATGAAGGTCGCCGATCACGGCCCAGTCGGCCTTGACGACCATGTTCGCCTCGCTGTCGGTGTTAATCGCCAAAATGTGTTTGCTCGCCATCGCCCCAACCCAGTGCTGGATGGCACCCGAGATACCTGAGGCGATGTAGATCTCCGGCGCGATACGGGTGCCGGTCTGCCCGACCTGATCGGAGTGTGGGCGCCAGCCAAGGTTTGTAACGGCACGCGAACAGCCGACTCGGCCACCCAGCAGAGTGGCCAGATCTTCGAGTTGGCCGAAGCCATCAGCGGATCCAACGCCGCGTCCGCCGCCACACACCACCGGGGCGGTCGGAAGGGTGACGCCGGCTTCTTGGACGACACGGTCCTTGACCATCGTGACCATATCCGCATCTTCAAGCTCGGCATCGAACTCTTCCACGTCAGGATCTTGCTCATCGCCAGGCTCAGAGGCAACAGAGTGAAGGCCACAGGTCAGCAGTGGGGTTTCCGCGTCAAGCGTGACATCTTCGAGGAGCGACCCTCCCCATTGGACCCGGGTTACCGCCCACTCATCACCGGGCGCCGCATCGAGCGCGTTCGCAACGAACGGTGCATCAAGACGAGCAGCCGCCTGAGCCATGACCTCATTACCGCGGCTTGACCCGCAGGCCAGCACAGCGTCGGGCCTGAGCGACTCGACCATTTGGGCCACGATCGATCCGTACGCGGCAGGACCGTAGTCCGTGAGTTCGCCGGGGGCAGCAACGTGAACTGTCTGCGCGCCATACTGTCCGGCTGCTTCGACGAGTTCATCGTCATCGCTTCCGATGAGCGCGGCCTCAAGATCCTCACCCATCTTCTCGGCGAGCCTGCGACCGAAGGTCAGCGCCTCACGCGCAGCTTCGACAAGAGCGCCGTCTTCATGTTCAAGAATGACCAGAAGCATCAGAGCACCCCCAGTTCGTCGAGAACATCAACCACGGCGGCCGCGGCCTCCGCACCGGTGCCGAGAATTATCGTCTCCGATACAGCCTCTTCGGGCCGACGGAGTTTGACGCGTGACTGACCGCCCTGTGTAGCAGCGCCTTCGACCTTCGAGATCTCCAGCTTCTTGGATGCCAGACGACCCTTCATCGTTGGGTAGCGTGGGAGGTTCAGGCCCTCCATCACACCGAGCACGGCCGGACGGGGAAGTTCATAGACTTCAAATCCGCCATCGATCTCGCGACGCGCGGTGATCGTGCCTTCGCCCGCCCCGTCACCACTGGCCTCAATGCCTTTGATGCCTTGCACCATTGGTCGACCAAGCGCATACGCAGTCCGCACACCTACCTGGAAGCCGCCGGCATCGGCGGACTCGTTGCCGAACAGAATCAGATCGAACTGGCCTTGGTCTGACTCGACCGACTCGATCGCTTCGGTGAGGGCCGTTGCGGTGCGCTGGGGGTCCCAGATATTACCGTCGACCTCGACGAGAACGCCGTGGGCTGCGCCAACGGACGCCGCATAGCGAAGCTGTTCTTCAGCTTCGCCGGTGCCGAGGGTCAACACCGTGACCTCGCCCCCGTGCTGCTCGACGAGTTGCACCGCACCTTCGACGGCACACTCCTCGTGTGGGCTCGTTGTGAACCCGAGGTGCGCAGCATCGACGTCGGAACCATCCGCCGTGATATTGATCTTGGCGCCGGGAGCCGGCACCCGCTTCACACAAACAAGAATCTTCATAAGGGTCAGCTCTTGAGACGGGTGTCTTCGGGATCGAAGGCAGAACCGCTGCCAACAACCTTGCAGGGGTAAAGCTCGTTCATGTACATGACCTGGAGGTCGGTACCGGGCGCAGCGAGTTCGTTGGTGACGTAGCCCATGAGCAAGACCTTGCCGATCGACGGTGCGTAGCCGGCGGTGGTGACGCGGCTGGCCCGGCCATGGCTATCGACGATGCGGTCGCCGTTCATGTCGAGTATGGGCTCGTTGCCACCCTGCATGTAGCGCTTACGGCCTTGGCCATCGGTGTTGTCTTCAACGGTGAGCGTGACGCACTGAACTTCGGCGCCGGCTTCACGGGCGGACAGGTAGGCCTCCTTGCCGATGAAGTCCGCAGCCTTGACCTTGGGACGAGCCAAGCCGGCCTCAACCGGGTTGTACTCACTCTCGAGCTCGGCACCGACGAGGCGGTAGCCCTTCTCGATGCGGCCCGACAGGCTGTAGACACCGCCGCCGGTGATGCGAAGACCGTGGCCCTCTCCCGCTTCCACGATCGCGTCCCACACAACAGTGGCCTGGTCCCAGGGAACGTAAATCTCCCATCCAGTGTCGCCGACGTAGGAGATGCGGAAGAGCTTGCACTCGACCCCAGCGATGGTGGCATCGAGGTAGGAGCCGTATGGCGAGCCTTCCTGGCTGAGATCGTGGTCGGTGAGCTGACCGAGCACGGCCGGGGCATTGGGGCCCCACAGACCAAGGGTCGAGAGCTCCATAGTGATATTACGGAAGCTGACCGACCCATCGTTGGGCATGTGCTTACGCACCCAAAACTCATCGCGGCCGCCGTCGAATACGCCCGTGACGATGCGGACGGTCTCTTCGCCAACACGCATCATGGTCAGGTCGGAATGGAAGCCGCCGTCCTGCGTCAACCAGGGGGTGTAGACCGAGCGGCCAACGGGCACGTCGACCTTATTGACGGCGAGGTAGTCAGCGAACGCAACCGCGCCGGGGCCTTCGAGCTCATAGATCTGGAATGCGCTGAGATCGATCATGCCGCAGTTCTCGCGGAGGTTCAGGTGCTCACCAACCGTGATGGGGTTCCACCAACGGTTATCCCATTCGACCTCACGCTCACTGAGGCCGTAGCGCTCAACGAGGTCGGCGTTCGAGTTGTACCACTGGGGACGTTCCCAGACACGAGCTTGGAAGAACTCGGCGCCAAGGTCTTCCTGGCGGCTTCGGTACGGCCCCTCAACGAGATGACGACGATCCCCCCACTGCTCGGCCGGATGCACGATGCCGTAGGTCTTGATAAATGACTCTTCTGCGCGGGCCCAGATGTGCTCGTCGCTCTTTTCCTGATCGTAGAAGCGGGCAATGTCAGCGCCATGAGAGTCGATCACGCGCGGGTTGCCATAGGTCATCCACTCGGCCACAACCTGGCCCATGCCTGGGCCTTCCTTGACCCATACGGCGGCGGCCGACCACAGGTTTTCCACGTCGGGCATCTCGCCGAGGCACGGCATGC
>JABIQM010000033.1 GCA_018699415.1 Acidimicrobiaceae bacterium | reverse complement strand
CCCGGCAAGGCTCGAAGCTCGGCTCCGTGCCGACACCGACAAGTCCATCAAGGCGATCCTCGTCTCCCACGTTGACACCAGTAGTTCCGTGCGCAACGACCTCCCGGCCCTGCGCTCCGCGATTGATGCTGCCGATCATCCGGCCTTGCTCATGGTGGACTGCATCGCCTCACTCGGATGCGACCGCTATGAGATGGACGAATGGGGGGTGGACCTCACAGTAGGGGCATCGCAGAAGGGCCTGATGTGTCCGCCAGGCCTTGGTTTCGTCTGGGCCGGAGAGCGTGCCCTCGCTGCGATGGATCCCGATCGCCCGCGAGTCAGCTATCTGGATTGGTCGAAGCGACTCGATCCGCAAATGTTCTACGAGATCTTTGCGGGCACACCTCCGGTGGCACACCTCCATGCACTCGAGGCGGCCCTGGGACTGATCGATGAGGAGGGAGGTCTCGACGCAGTGTGGGCTCGTCACCAGGCCCACGCGGATGCCGTGCGGGCCGCCGTCACCGCATGGACGTCCCCGGGGGGCATGTCTTTGAACATCGCCAGCCCTGGTCATCGCTCCAATGCTGTCACCACGGTCCAGACCGGTGACATCGATGCAAACGAGCTGCGGCGGCGGTGTGCGGAGCAGGCGGGACTCACACTCGGCATCGGGATGGTCACCGACCCCAACCACACCTTCCGGATCGGGCACATGGGCTGGCATAACCCTCCGATGGTGCTTGGCACTCTTGCAACCATCGAGGCAGCATTGAGCTCAATGGGTGCGCCGATGGCAAGCTCGGGTATCGCCGCGGCAGCAGCCTCGATCGGCGAAGCGTTGAACCGCGAGTAGGGAACGAGAAGGGCGCCGTCGAAATGAGTGAACCAGCTTCCTGGGAACCGGAACTCGAAGAACTGTCGCACCGTGAGTCTCTGGCTGAGGAAATGGGCGGCGAGGAGAAGGTTTCTCGCCAGCACGGGCGCGGCAAGCTTGACGTCCGCCAACGGATCCAGAAGCTTGTCGACGCGGGCTCATTCCATGAAATCGGCAAGACTGCCGGATCCGCCACCTATGACGAGGACGGCAACCTCATCACCTTTAGCCCTGCCAACTTCGTGTTCGGCCGGGCAACGATCGATGAGCGGCCGGTAGTAATCGCTGGGGATGACTTCACGGTGCGCGGCGGTGCGGCGGACGCCTCGATCGCAGAGAAGCAGATTGCAGCGGAAGCAATGGCCGGCGAGCTGGGACTGCCGATTGTGCGCCTTCTCGATGGCACCGGTGGTGGGGGATCAGTAAAGACCCTTGATCCTGAGCACCAGGATGGTCCCAATGGCGGATACGGGCGCGGGTTACGTACCTATGTCCCCGCGAATCCGGCCTGGGATCATGTGGTAGCGAACCTTTCCCGAGTACCCGTTGTGAGCCTGTGCCTAGGTCCGGTCGCCGGGCTGGGGGCGGCCAGAGCGGTGACCAGCCACTTCTCTGTGATGGTGAAAGGCCTCAGCCAACTCTTTGTGGCCGGGCCAGTCGTCGTGAACCGACTCGGCGGCGAGCAGGTGACCAAGGAGTCGCTCGGCGGCAGCAAGGTCCATACGCGCAATGGGGCCATCGACGTCGAGGTGAACAGCGAGGACGAGGCCTTTGCCGTCGCCCGGCGCTTCCTGTCCTACCTCCCGTCACGGGTTGGCGAGCTTGCGGCGAGGGTGGAGCCGACCGACGACCCTGTTCGCACCACACCGGAGCTACGGGCCACGATTCCCCGTGACCGCCGCAAGGTCTACAAGATGCGTCCGATCATCGAGTCGGTGGTGGACGAAGGAACATTCTTCGAGATGGGACGCTTTCACGGTCGCTCGCTCATCACCGGCTTGGCTCGACTCGATGGTTGGCCGGTGGCGCTGATGGCCGGCGATCCGTACCACTATGGGGGTGGTTGGACCACTGGCACAGCCCAGAAGGCCACCCGGTTCGTGGACTTGGCTGAAACCTTTCGTCTGCCAGTCGTGCACCTTGTCGACAATCCTGGCTTCGTGATCGGTTCGGACAATGAAGATGCAGCCGCCATTCGTCATGGTTCGCATGCACTAGCTGCCATCTATCAATCCACGATTCCGTGGTGCTCAGTGTTGGTGCGAAAGGTGTTCGGTGTGGCCGGTGCCGGTCACAGCAATGCCCACCGATGGCAGCACCGCTACGCCTGGCCCTCAGGTGACTGGGGTTCACTCCCTGTCGAGGGCGGCGTGGAGGCCGCGTACACCCGCGAGTTGGCGGCCAGTGCTGATCCTGACGCCTTGCTTGAGGAGATCACGGATCGACTCAACCTGGTGCGAAATCCGTTCCGCACCGCCGATGCCTTTCTCGTCGAAGAGATCATCGACCCCGCCCGCACCCGGCCGTTGCTGTGCGAGTTCGCCAACCTTGTCGCGCCATTGCGTGACCGGGATACGGCCTCGTCGCCATACCGACCCTAAGGAGCCTTGTGTCTAGTCCCGTTGAGAGCCCGGTGGTCGGCACCGTGTGGAAGATCGAGAAAGAGGTTGGGCACGCCGTGGGTATCGGCGATGTCGTGATGATTCTGGAGTCAATGAAGATGGAGATTCCTGTCGAAGCCGAAGACGCTGGCGTGATTGAGAACATCGCGGTTGTTGAGGGTGACTCGGTGGGCGAGGGTGACACGCTCGCGACAATCGGCTAACCAAGGCGGTAATTTCGGTCGCCGACGGGGTACACCCCTCGATAGCGTTGTACGAATGGAAACCGTCGCTGTTGCAGGCGCAGTCTTTGTGCTCTCGCTCTTGGGAGGATTCGGGCCGCGTTGGTTCGCGCCCCGACTGTCGGACGGGCGTCTTCATGACATCACGGGCATTTCAGCAGGCTTGTTGCTCGCCTCCGCGCTTCTGGTGGTAATCCCCGAGGGTTTCGACCTCGCGACAGCCGGGCAGAATTCTGGATTTACCGATGCTCCTGTTGTGCTCGGCGCGGCAATCCTGGCCGGTTTCTCCCTGATGCTCGTGCTCGAGGGCTTCGGTGTCGGCCACGATATCCATGAGGAGCACCACAATCATGCTGAGGGGCATGGGCACGGCCATGTGCACCATCCATCATCGCTGGGCGTGGTGGCTGCTGGCCTCTCTGTGCACGCCATGGCTGATGGCCTCGCTATCGGTGCAGCCGCGTTGTCAGGCGAGACGGCTTTCGGCGTGCTTGTAGCGGTGGCAGTCGTCATCCATCGTGTTCCTGCGGCGTTCAGCCTCGGTCTGTTCGCTCTCCATGAAACGGTGGATCGAGGCCGAGTGGCGCTCGGCGTCATAGCGTTTGCACTTTCGACTCCCGCAGCAATCCTTGTCACCTACCTAGTGCTGGACGAGGCAAGTGATCGATGGATCGCTCTCGCCCTGCTCTTCTCCGCCGGCACCTTCGTGTACGTCGCCACCGTCGACACGCTCCCCGCGATCCACAACCCCGAAACTGGCCGCCGTTCCGTGGCCATGGTGGTGCTTGGTGCCCTGGTGTTTGCCTTCGTCTTCATTGCCATCGACCAAGCCCTCGATCTCTCACACAGCCACTGAGATCCAGCGCTCGGGCACGTCGAAACCCCCACTCTGACATCACAATCGACACCGATCTCATCGATGAGTCCGACCGGACTGGGGCTGCGAGTGGCGATAGCGCGGGGTCGCTAGGGTGCGTCGCCAGAGGAGGGGCACATGGCTGAAAAACAGTGGGACTACATCATCATTGGAGGCGGCTCGGCGGGTTGCGCGCTCGCCAACCGGTTGAGCGCGGATCCGAACACGCAGGTCCTCGTACTCGAAGCGGGTCGCAAGGACTGGCGCTGGGATGTGTTCATCCACATGCCCGCAGCCCTCACCTACCCGATCGGAAGCCGGTTCTACGACTGGAAGTACGAGTCGGAACCAGAGCCATTCATGGGCGGTCGCCGCGTGTATCACGCCCGAGGCAAGGTGCTTGGAGGTTCGTCGAGTATCAACGGGATGATCTTTCAGCGGGGCAACCCGATGGATTTCGACAAGTGGGCGGCGGAGCCCGGCATGGAGACGTGGGACTATGCCCACTGCCTTCCTTACTTCAAACGTATGGAGAGCCGCCTCGTTGGTGGCGACAAGTGGCGTGGCGAAGACGGACCCCTACGGCTGGAAACCGGCCCGGCCTCGAACCCGCTGTTCGGCGCGTGGCTCGAAGCGGGACCGCAAGCAGGCTTTGAGCGGACCGACGACGTCAACGGCTTCCGCCAAGAGGGTTTCGCAGCTTTTGATAAAAACATGGTGCGGGGCCGGCGGCTTAGCGCGGCTCGCGCCTACCTGCACCCGGTACTCAAGCGAAAGAACCTGACGCTCCGCACCCTCGCTCAGGTCAACAAAATTCTCTTCGAGGGGACTCGCGCGGTGGGCGTTGAGTACCGCCGGGGCCGACGAACTCAGATCGCAAAAGGCGCCGAGATCATCAGCTGTGGCGGAGCCTTCAACTCGCCGCAACTGCTTCAACTGTCCGGCATTGGCGATGCCACGCATCTTCAGGCGCTTGGTATCGATTCAGTGGTGGACCTGCCTGGGGTAGGAGCCAATCTTCAGGATCACCTTGAGGTCTATATCCAATACAGCTGCAACGAGCCCGTATCCATGCAGCCGTATCTGGCGAAGTGGCGCATGCCGATTATCGGGCTCCAGTGGCTTTTCCGCCGCGGGCCGGCTGCCACCAACCATTTCGAAGCCGGCGCATTCGTCCGAAGCAATGATGAGGTCGACTACCCGAACCTGATGTTTCATTTCCTGCCGATTGCCATCCGCTACGACGGGTCGGCGCCCGAGGGTGGCCACGGCTACCAGGTGCACATCGGCCCCATGTATTCCGATGTTCGCGGCACTGTGAAGATCACCTCCACTAACCCGCGTACGCACCCAGCCGTGCAGTTCAACTATCTATCGACGGGGAACGATCGTCGCGAATGGATCGAAGCCGTCCGCACCGCCCGTCACGTTCTCAACCAGCCAGCATTTGATCGCTACAACGGAGGAGAGGTAGCGCCAGGGCCATCAGTCGAAACCGACGAAGAGATCCTCGAGTGGGTCGCTCGTGATGCCGAGACGGCACTCCACCCCTCCTGCACAACGAAGATGGGCGTCGACGACATGGCCGTGATCGATCCACGCACCATGCGGGTCCATGGCACCCAAGGTCTGCGAGTCGTCGATGCATCGGTTATGCCGATCGTCAGCAACGGCAACATTTACGCTCCGACGATGATGATCGCGGAGAAAGCTGCTGACATGATTCTTGGCAATGAACCCTTGCCCCCTGACCCAACCGTCGTCTATCGGGCACCCACCTCGCACTAACGCGGAGGTCCCGTGATGACCTCGCTTGACCGCTCTGAGTCTCATCCCGGGTACTGGCCATCTCCGTGGCCGGTTGAGTGCGGTGGCAATCGACGACAGAAGTCAGCGCCAGGCCGACTCGACGCGGCGATAGGCAGCGCCACGGTCACCTCACGACGTACTGACCGATGGGATGTCATGACGATCCGCAGGGAGCCAGGGGAGTGGTACGTGGGCGGAACGATGCCTGCCTTCGTGGGGCCGCCACCGTTTGGCTGGGTCGAACAATTCGACCCTGTCACGCTGGAACCGATCGTTCGGTCACCCAACCTTGCGTGTGGCGACCATGTGTGGTGTGGGGCCATCTTGGCTCATGCCAACGGTTCGATCCTGTCGGTAAACGGGTCGTACCTGCACCGGCTCGATGCTGGAGACCTCACGATCCAAGCGGAGCGTCAACTCGTGGACTGCAGCCACAACGGACTGCTCGCACTCAGCGATGGCACGCTGATAACCAAAGACCTACGACTCGAAGGCCAAGGGGGCACGACGGTTACGCGCCTTTCCGCCGAAACGCTCGAAACAATCGGCGAACCCCTGCAACTCGTCGAAGGCTCCATGGGTCGCATCGCCTCTGACCTGATCGATGGTGTCGACCATGTGTATGTTCCCGGCACAGAACATCTCTGGCGAATTTCGGTTACCGATGACGCTTTGGTGGTCGACGACTGGCGTCCGCGCTATCGAAGCCCTGGGGATCAGTGGGGCTTGTGTTGGGACGCCTGCCTGTCCGACGGCCACTGTTGGGTCATGGACTGTGGGGATATCGAGTCTGTCCGCCATATTCATACAACCTTTCCGAATGGACGATTCGACGTCGCTCCAGCGCTGTCTTGGCGTCAGCCGGCACCATGGCGCGGGGCACAGCGTTTACTTCGGGTCAGTCTTGATGACCCCACGAACGTCACTGCGATCGAGCCGTTCGGAACGCCGGGGGGTGGCATCATCGCCCCACCCGTCCATGTGCCTGAGCACGAGATGGCGATCGCCTGGGATTCGGTGAACGGCGGACTCGCCGGAGTGGCGACCGGCGACGATCGGCTGGAGGTGACGTGGCATCTCGACATCCGTCCAAGCATGCAACCAGTGGTATTTCCCGAGTCGGGCGAACTTGTCATCAACGACTTCACCGATGGCGGTAGTGATGATCTCGTCGTCGTCGATGTTAGTTCTGGTGAACTCCTCGATCGGGTTGCGACCGGCTCACGAATCGCCAACGGGATGTTCCTCAGCGCAGGCGATGATCGAGACGTGTATTACTGCTCGACCACTAGGTTGGCCCGGATCTGTTGGAGCTGAGGGGCGCTGGCGTCGCTACGGTCGAAAAGGTGAGCACTCCGTCTTCGAGTTTGGCGTTGCCGATGAGCTTCTTCTCCGTGAGATAGTCCTGAGTGTTGAGCCAGGGGTCCCGGTCGCCCTGTCGAGGAAACTCATGCATGGTCCGCTGCATGTAGCCCGACGAGAAGCCATCGACCCACGGGCGTTGGGCCATGTCGGTGTCGGACTCTCGGAGCTCAGGAGTGACAACCGATGTCTCGGTAGCACGCATGTGGTTGAGCACACGGGCGACCCACTTGGAGGTGAGGTCGGCTCGAAGCGTCCACGAGGCGTTGATATAGCCAAAGCACGAGGCCAGGTTCGGTAGGCCGGAGTAGGCCATGCCTTTATAGGTCCATCGTGTAGAGAAGTCGACGGGCGTTCCGTCCACCGAGAAGTCCACCTCGCCGAGCGCCACCATCCGCAAGCCGGTTGCGGTGATGATGATGTCGGCGTCGAGGTGCTCACCCGATTTGAGCTTGATACCGGTCTCGGTGAATGACTCGATCTCGTCGGTTACGACGGAGGCCTTCCCCTGATTGACGGCATTGAAGAAGTCATTGTCCGGCACTAGGCAAAGCCGCTGGTCCCATGGGTTGTAGTTGGGCGTGAAGTGAGTGTCGACGTCGTAGCCCTCGGGCAGCGCTTCGGTAACCGCGTCGAGCAGCAACTTTTTGACCTTGTCAGGATGGCTTATCGATCGGCGGTAGATCAGGGCAGAGCGCTGAATGTTTTTCCAGCGGGTAAGGCGGTACGCGAGTCGACCAGGCAGGAAGCTTCGCAGCCGACGCGCTGTCTGATCGATGGAGGGTCCAACGGCCATGTAGGTAGGGGAGCGCTGCAGCATCGTGGTGTGCGCGCTCGCCGAGGCGATGGCTGGGACAATGGTGACTGCCGTCGCGCCGGAACCGATCACGATCACTCGTTTGTCGGCATAGTTGAGTTGCTCAGGCCACTGCTGTGGATGGATGATCGCTCCTGAGAATCGGTCACGGCCCGGGAAATCCGGTACATATCCCTCCTTATAGGAGTAGTAACCGGCGCACATGTAGAGGTAGCTCGCGGTGATCTCAATGTCGTCGCCGGCATCCGTGCGATGTCCCGATATGTGCCACCGCGAATCTTCGCTGCGCCAATTTGCTCGGGTGATGTGATGGTTAAAGCGAATCCTCCGCGCCAGGTCGTACTCCTGCACCGTCTCCCGTAAATACGCCAGGATGGACGGGCCGTCGGCGATCGCCTTTTCGTCCGTCCATGGCTTGAACTCAAAGCCGAGGGTGTGCATGTCGCTGTCGGACCGGACCCCGGGGTATCTGAACAGATCCCAGGTGCCACCGAGGTCAGAACGCCCCTCAAGAATCAAAAATGATCGGTCCGGGGCCTGGTCTTGGAGGTGATAGCCGGCTCCGATGCCGGATATTCCGGCACCGATCACGAGTACGTCGACGTGTTCCATGGTGCCAGCTTGGCGCGAGGATGACCTCAGGTTCGAATCGTCGGTTACTGCTCGAGCAATGATGATGAGTACCGTCGACGGGATGCACCGCCCGGAGTACAAGATCGCTGTCACCGCGGTCTACATCGCCGGGCTATTCATCCAGATCCTCGACTCGACGGTTGTCAATGTTGCGCTGCCATCGCTGGCCGATGAGTTTGGAGTCGACGTCACTGACGTCGAGTGGGTCATCGTCGGTTTTGGGTTGACTCTGGCGGCAGGCATTCCTGCGGCTGGGTGGTTCGCAGATCGCTTCGGAGCCAAACGGGTTTTTCTCAGTGCCATCGTGATCTTCACCGTTGCATCGATGGCGTGTGGGATGGCGAACTCACTCGATCAGTTGGTGGCTGCACGTATTGCCCAAGGTCTCGGCGCGGGGCTGATCACGCCAGTCGGCTCGGCCATGCTCTATCGCGCCTACCCACTCCACGAGCGGGCGAAAGCTGCCAATACGGTGTTGAGCGTCACCGTCATCGCCCCGGCCATTGGCCCCACCATTGGTGGTCTGCTCATTGAGACGGTTACCTGGCGCGCCATCTTCTTCGTCAACGTGCCTATTGGGGCCCTCGCATTCGTCCTCGGCTGGTTGTGGCTCAAGCCAGACGACGCCAAGGATCCCGGCCACCTCGATATGGCCGGACTGGCGCTGAGCAGCGGAGGCCTTGCCCTCGGCGTCTACGCCCTGTCGTCGGGTCCAGATGTCGGGTGGCTGTCTGCTCGGGTGCTCCTCCCCGGCCTGGTCAGCATCACTGCGCTGACCGCACTGGTTCAGGTTGAGCGACGGGTCGCTGAGCCGGTCTTGGCGCTCAGGCTTCTGACCGAGCGCCTGTTTCGGACGTGCAACCTGCTTGGCGTGTTTCTGTACATGGGTTTCGTATCCCAGATCTTCATGCTCACGCTGTACCTGCAGCGCTTCCGTGGCTATTCGGCGCTGGAGGCAGGACTTACCTCGTCGTCAATGCCAATCGGTGTGCTTTTGTTTTCCAACCTGGTCGGTGGTCGGCTCTATCAACGGGTGGGTCCGCGCCGGATGCTGATCGTCGGGACCATGGGTGCCACGGTTAGCACGGCCCTCTTCTCGTTGGTCGATTCGAGCACTCCATTGCCGCTCATTGGCGGAGTGATGTTCGTTCGTGGTCTCTTTCTCGGGTCGGTTTTTCTGGCGATCCAGTCGGCGGTTTACGTTCGTGTGGAGAGTGTTGACCTGGCCCGAGCAGCCTCACTGTTCAATGCCCAACGACAAGCGTCGACGGCGATAGGTGTGGCGGTCACAGCAACGGCACTTGCCGCCTTTGCCCCCTTGGGCGGCGTTGGCCCGGGCTCAGGGGCCGAAGGCCTCGCCGCGTACCAATCCGCCTTCCTTGTGGCCGGACTCATGATGGCGCCAGCAATCCTGGTGTCAATATTTATCCGGGATGAAGATGTCGCCGCCACGCGCCAGACAGCCTCTTAAGACCGCTGCTGGTGGCGTAGCATGGGGCCATGTCGACCACCACTCTCCCTGCTGAGCTTCGCCTGACTCACCTGCGGCAACTCGAGTCGGAGAGCATTCACATCATTCGTGAGGTCGTGGCGCAGTTCGACCGGCCGGTGATGTTGTATTCGATCGGCAAGGATTCGTCGGTTCTGCTCCATCTCGCCCGCAAGGCGTTCGCTCCAGGGAAAATCCCCTTTTCGCTCCTGCACGTTGACACCACGTGGAAGTTCAGGGAGATGATCGAGTTCCGTGAGCGGATGGCGGCTGAACTGGGGCTCGAGATTCTGTCGCACACCAACCCGGACGGTGTGGCCCAAGGAATTAATCCCTTCGACCACGGTTCGAAAAATTACACCGACGTCATGAAGACTCAGGCCCTCAAGCAGGCACTCGACGCCGGCGGTTACGACGCAGCATTTGGCGGCGCCCGGCGCGACGAAGAGAAGTCGCGGGCCAAGGAACGGGTGTTCAGCTTTCGCGACAAGTTCCATCGTTGGGATCCAAAGAATCAACGGCCCGAACTCTGGAATCTCTACAACGGACGGGTCAACACGGGAGAATCCATCAGGGTCTTCCCAATCAGTAACTGGACAGAGCTCGATGTGTGGCAATACATCCACCTCGAGGAGATTCCAATCGTTCCCTTGTACTACTCGGCAGTTCGCCCCGTGGTTGAGCGCGACGGCACTCTGATCATGGTCGACGATGACCGCTTTCAGTTCGAGCCGGGCGAAGAGCCAGAGATGCGCTCTGTTCGATTCCGGACGTTGGGTTGCTATCCGCTGTCGGGTGCAGTGGAGTCGACGGCGACCACACTGCCCGAGATCATCCAGGAAATGCTGCTGGCAACCCGCTCAGAGCGTGAGGGGCGCGTCATTGACTATGACCAGTCAGGGTCCATGGAAGAAAAGAAGCGGGAAGGATATTTCTAGTGAGCCACCAGAGCGAACTCATCGCCACCGACATCAACGCCTATCTCGCGGAGCACGAGCGTAAAGACCTTCTTCGCTTCCTGACGTGCGGCAGCGTCGACGACGGCAAGTCCACCCTGATCGGCCGTCTTTTGCACGACTCGAAGATGATCTATGAGGACACCCTGGCCACGCTCGAAGCCGACTCGACCATCACCGGCCATGCCGGCGAAGCCGTCGACTTGGCGTTGCTCATGGATGGGTTGAAGTCCGAGCGTGAGCAGGGCATCACGATCGACGTTGCCTACCGCTACTTCTCTACCACTCGCCGCAAGTTCATCATCGCTGATACACCTGGGCACGAGCAGTACACCCGCAATATGGTCACCGGGGCGTCAACCTGCCAACTGGCCATCATCTTGATTGACGCTCGCTACGGCGTGATGGCCCAAACAAAGCGACATAGTTTCATTGCGAGCCTGCTTGGTATTCGAAACATGGTTGTCGCCGTCAACAAGATGGACCTTGTCGACTGGGATGAGGTCCGCTTTGAGGAGATATGTGAGAGCTACCGGGAATTCAGCAAGAGCCTGGATCTCGGAGACCCGTACTTCCTGCCGATGTCCGCTCTCCTTGGCGACAACGTTGTTGATGCCGGCGAGAACCTGAGTTGGTTCCATGGTCCGCCACTGATGGAGCACCTCGAGACGGTGGACGTCGAGGTTGGCGTGGACCTCGAAAACTTCCGGATGCCTGTGCAAATGGTCGTGCGACCAGACCTCGACTTCCGTGGGTTCGCCGGCACCATTGCGTCCGGCACTGTCCGTCCGGGTGACAGCGTCGTTTCGATGCCGTCCGGTGTGCGCTCAACGGTTGAGCGGATTGTCACCTTTGATGGCGATCTCACCGTTGCCGGTCCCGGTTGCGCTGTAACACTCACACTGGCCGACGAGATCGACGCAAGCCGCGGCGATCTGCTTGTCAGCCCGGACGGCGAGCCGCGACGCGCGCATGAGGTCGAGGCCATGGTCGTTTGGATGGGCGAAGAGCCGGCTGAGCCCGGGCGGCAATACCGCCTTCACTCGACCAATGGGGCGAGTAACGCGACCATTTCGGCTATTCGGCACCGTGTTGACATCAATACACTCGACGAAGAACGCGCTTCAGAACTGAACCTTAACGACATTGCACTGTGTGCAGTGACCTCTGACCGCGAACTGCTCTTTGATCCATATACCGACAACAGGACCACTGGCTCGTTCATCTTGGTCGATCGACTCTCGAATGCCACCATCGGCGCGGGCATGATGATCGCCAAGTCAACAGCGTGGGATCAGGTTCCCGAGTCGAGCCTGACCCGGCAGGCGTCGGGTATCGAGCTAACAGAGCGAGCAATCCGATTTGGTCAGCAGCCATGCACCGTCCTGATCACCGGTTTGACTGCCGCAGGTAAGTCAACACTGGCCACCGCCCTCGAGCGTGAACTCTTTGATCGGGGGAAGGTCAGTATCCGTCTCGATGGCGAGAACGTGCGGATGGGCATCAGCCGAGACCTTGGTTTCGGTGCTCAAGATCGGTCGGAAAACCTTCGACGGGTGTCGGAGGTAGCGAGACTGGTCAACAATCAGGGGCTGATTGCCATTGCGGCGCTCGTCGCACCTGACGGTGAGGTCCGAGGCCGGGTGAAGAGCCTCATCGGCGAGGATCGCTATGTCGAGGTATTTGTCGACACCCCTCTTGGCGTGTGTCGTAAGCGCGACTCAAACGGCATGTACGAGGCCGCCGACCGCGGCGAAATCGCCGGGTTCCCTGGTGTTAGCGCCGAGTACGACCGGCCGACCGACATGGATCTCCAACTCGACACATCACAGCAAGATGTGGAGCAATGCGTCGATCGGATAGTCGCAGTGATGCAGGCGCGAGGCTTCCTTCGTGGCTGACGGACCTGTCTCCAAGAACATCGTTCGAGCCGAAGGCCGTGTCACCGGTCAAGAACGGGAGTCCATACTTGGACACACCAGTGTCACGGTTTGGTTCACCGGCTTGTCTGGCTCAGGCAAGTCGACACTCGCGTTTGCCGTGGAGGAAGCACTGGTGCACCTTGGAACGGCGGCCTACGTTCTCGATGGCGACAACATCCGTTTCGGACTCAACCGGGATCTTGGCTTCTCGCCCGAGGATCGCACCGAGAACATCCGCCGCATCGGCGAGGTATGCCGCTTGTTTCAGGACTCTGGGATGGTTGTGCTCACGGCGTTCATCTCGCCGTATCAGGCCGATCGTGATCAGGTGCGTTCCCTGCATCCGGAGGGTCGGTTCATCGAGGTCTTTGTGGATGCGCCGCTCGAGGTCTGCGAGAAGCGCGACGTGAAAGGTCTCTATCAGAAGGCGCGGACAGGGGAGATACCCGAATTCAGTGGAATCTCCGCCCCGTATGAAGCCCCAACGAATCCTGAACTTCGAATCGACACCAGCAAGCCACTCGATGAGTGCGTCGCTGAGGTCCTCGCTCGTCTCATACCCTGACGTATTGCACAAGTAAGCAAGGGCACACCCCATCAAGATTCGATGGGGACCACCAAACGACGAATCAGGTCAAGAAACCTGGATCGTCACGCATGAGTTCGTCCCACCAGGGCTGGAACTGGAACCAACCGGCAAGATCGTGTCCCTGGGCGGCGTAGCCCGACTCGCAAAGCGCAGTGGGGATCTCAATCGGGTCGCCGGCGGCCTCGGCCACAAGCTGGCTTTGCATGCAACGCTCAAGAGCGACGTACCACCACACAGCGGCATCGACGCTGCCCCCGCAGGTGATGTGGCCATGGTTCTGGTGAATGAGTGCCTTGCGGTCACCAAGAGCCTCAGCCATCTGGCGCCCTATCTCAAGGTCTACCACGACCGCTCCGCTGCCCACGCTGCAGAGGGCAACGTCGTTGTAGAACGCAGTGGCGTCCTGGGTGATCATCTTCAGCGGCTTGCCTAGCGTCGAGAAGGTACGGCCGTACATTGCGTGGGTGTGAGCCGCCGCCACAACATCCGGGCGAGCCTGGTGAAGCTGGGAGTGGATGGCGAACGCTGCAGCGTTGACGGGCCGGTCGCCTTCTACGACCTCTCCCTCATGGTTCACGAGGATGAGGTCGGAGACGGTCATCAGCTTGAAGTTGTGACCAAATGGGTTGACCCAGAAATGGTCAGTGAACTCCGGATCGCGAGCGGTCACATGACCGGCGACGCCTTCGGCCAGGTGAAGGCGGCCCAAGATGCGAAGCCCGGCGGCGAGACGCTCTTTGCGGTCTTTTCGAACCGCTTCGACGTCCTCGATCACTGGCGGCGTCGGAAGGCTGAAGGGCTCGTTACTCGCATTGATGCCCTCCACTGTCTCGGTGGGGTCCTGGATATCAGTCATGGGTTCTCCTGTGGCCTGAGATCAGCGTACGAGGGCGGAAGCCTGAGTGCGAGTCGGATGCCGCGGCACGCCGGCGAGAACGAGCGAAACGCGGTCGACGTCTCACCACTAGCTGAGAACGTTGCGTACCGATGCGAGGCGCTCGGCGTCAACACGAAACCATGCCCACTTGCCGCGCTGCTCTCGTTCAAGAATTCCCGCGTTGACAAGTTGTGATAGATGATGGCTGACGGTCGGTTGTGACTTGCCGGTGGCGGCGGGAAAATCGCAGGCGCATCCTTCGCCGTTGGCCGCGATGATGCTGACCAACTTGAGGCGAACGGGATCGGCAAGCGCTTTAAGGACAGTGGCCAACTCGGAGGCGTCGTCATCAGTAAGCGTCGATGAGAGCAGCGGAGAACAGCAGATCTCGCTCATGTCATAGATGGTACTGGATCTGTCGACAGCGGTCGATCGGTGCTCTTCCAGAGGATTGGGAGAACGATGAGCATTCCGAGGGTGGCCCCAGTTGCTCCATAGATGACCGCAGCGGTGTACCCAAAGTGATCGATGATCCAGCCAGCCAGCGGTGGGCTGAAGAACGCGCCGACGGCGGCCGCGGTGTAGAGCATCCCGATCATTCCGCCCAGGCCCGTCAGCCCAAACCGCTCGGCAAGCACGGCCGGGGCGAGCGCAATAAATCCTCCGTAGCCGAGGCCGAGCAGTACTGCATAGGTCACCAGCAGTGGGTACGAAGATCCTGCGATCGACCACGTCCAGTGCGCAACCGTCATGAGGAAAAAACTGGCGACGTAGAGGCGGAGGCTGCCTAGTCGATCGGCTAGGCCTCCGAGCCCGAGTCGACTGATGACACTAACGCCACCGATGATGCCGACGAGGGCCGCCGCCTTCACATCCGATATTCCGCGATCTTCGGCATAATCGGCCAGGAAGACGAAGGGAACGAAAAGCCCCATGGTCGAGAAGATGATGGAGACGTAGAGGAGGGCGAAGTCGCGATTTCCCAGCAAGGTTCGCAGCGACTGAGGCTTCGGCGCCAGCACCGCGGCCGGGCCCGGCTCGATCACGAGGCTGGCGAGCATGAGCACAGTGCCACCAAACAGGGCGAAAATCACGTAGGTCGTGCGCCATGACGTGGCGTCAATCAAACGAGCGGCCGTCGGAGATCCGACAAGGGTTCCAAGCCCGATTCCGGTCACCGAGAGGCCAAGGGCGGTGGCGCGACGGCGTTCGAACCATCCCCCGACGGT
>JABIQM010000212.1 GCA_018699415.1 Acidimicrobiaceae bacterium | reverse complement strand
TTGGCCGTCATCTCGGTGACCAGGGTTTCAACTGTGATGGCAAGCTCCTCTACGGAGGCGTAGACACCGAGATTGTCCGGCAGGGGATCGAAGTTGGAATTCTTTTGGAGCCGGCTTGCGGGCCCGCCGTCCTCAGCGACGGCATCGTTGCTGGTGCCGTCAGCGGCTTCATCGCCATCGGAGGCCATGTCGATGTCGGCTGCCATTTCAGAGGCTGCCTCCGCTGTATCGGCGTCGCCGCTCGAGTCGCTGGCATCGTCTGATTCACTCGTGGCACTGAAGTTCGCGGCGTCGTCGCTGCTCTCGATGAAACTCTCGCCATTGGAGCTGGAGTCGATTGAGTCTCCCGCTGAGTCGCTATCTTCGCCGCTTCCGAGGGACCCGATACCTCCGATGAGGCCGCCGAACAGCACTACCGCAGCGGCGACAACGAGGATGCGGTTTTGGCGCTCGAGTCGCTTGGCCCGAGCAGCGGCCATATCCACAACTGGCGTTACTGATACCGGTGCGGTTGATCTGAATGCCGCCACGGCACTGGCTCGAATGCGATCGAGGTCAGTGTTTGGGAGCAGGGGGGGAGCGGCTATGAAGGCGATGGCGGCGCGCATCTCTTCGACCCGGGCCATAAGTCGAGGGTCGCCTTCGATACGAGCGGCCTCTGCAGTGGTCGTCTCGTGATCGAGGTAGGACGAGACCAACTCGTCGTCGGAGGGAGATACGCCGGTCATCTAAAGCTCTGACGTTGGTCGGGGTCGGTTTGGTTCCCGGATAATGCGTCGGCGAGTCGAGCACGCCCGCGGGCGATGCGCGATCGAACAGTACCGGGGGCAAGGTTGAGGAGATCGGCGATGTCGGCATAGTCGAGTCCGGCGATATCGCGAAGCACGACGGGAGCCCGAAACTCTTCAGGCAATGCAGCCAAGCCGGCATCAACATCGATCTGGGCGGAGACGGTTTCGCTGGGATCACGAGGCGCACTACTGCCGACGTACGCATCATCGGCCTGCTCGTAGTCGGGCAGGCCCAGATCGGGTCGGCGGCTGCGGCGGCGGAGCTCATCAAGACAGGCATTGGTGGCCACGCGGTATGACCAGGTGGTGAACGCCGCCCGTCCGTCGAATCGGTCAAGGCCCCGCACGATGGCGAGCATGGCCTCTTGCATGGCGTCAAGAGCATCAGCGTCGTTGCTGGCCAGCCGTCGACAGATGGCGTAGATCCGCGTCTGGTGTTTTTTGAGCAGATCATCGAGGGCGCGAGCATCGCCGTTGTGAGCCGCGGCGATGAGCCGCTGGTCTTCGGGGTCAGGCGCGATGGCTTGATGTTACTCGGGAGCTGTTACTCGGGAACTTGAAACGCATAGCCGAGCACACGGGGCCCGCCGTGTGTGCCGACGACGGGCCCGATCTTTTCGATGCGGGCGTTGGAGACCTCGGTGACTTCGCTGAGCAGAGCGACGAATTGTTCGACGTCGGGCGCTTCGCCATGCATGATCGCCAGGTTCTCGATGGCATCGAAGTCGCCGAGTTTGTCGCGGAGCCAGGTAAGGGACTTTTTGCGGGTCCGTTGCTTCCCGGCCTCTTCGACGGCACCGGATGAGATGTCGATGATGGGCTTTATCGAGAGCATCGAACCAAGGAGCGCCTGGGCATTACCGATCCGTCCGCCTTTTTGGAGATTCTCGAGGGTGTCGAGAGCGCCGAAAACGTGAGTGCGTTCACTCATGGACTCAGCAGTCGCCACTACCTCATCGGCTGAGGCGCCCGTGGCCGCGAGACGGGCGGCGCCGAGAACAATAGAGCCCTGACCCGCGGTGATCGACTTGGAGTCGACGATGCGGATATCGGCCTCAAACTCACCGGCAGCGGTTATAGCCGATTGCATTGTGGCTGAGATCGCCGAGCTGAGGTTGATACAAACGATGGCTGTTGCTCCAGCGTCAAGATGACGCTGGAATGCTTGGGCGAAACGTCCCGGCGACGGTGCAGCCGTCTCGGGCAGAGCATCGGACTCGGCCAGCAGTCGGTAGAACTCGCTCACGTCGAGTTCTTCGCGGTCAGTGTATTCGTCGTCGCCAAAACGGATTGACAATGGCACAACCTCGATATTGAGTTTGTCGACTTCGTCGCCGCGGAGGTCACACGCGCTATCAGTCACAATTCGAACGTTCATGCTTTTTCCTCGGATTTAGACATGTCTTCGGACTCCGCGACGGTAGCAGCGCTGCGCTGGTGCCGAACGCGCAGGATGGTTCGTGCCCACCACATCGCAAGGATCACAAAGGCGATCATTGTGATCACAAGCCCAAGGCCAGATACTGCGGTCGAGCGGATATCGACGGTGCCATTTGTTAGATCGAGGCGTCCGTCGGGCGACGTGAGGGTGACGGTGATGCGGGCATCGCCAGACGCTGCCGTCTCCACCGGGATAATCAGCTCGGTAAGCCCCGGTTCGAGCACAAGTTGCTGCTGTTCGCCTTCGGGAAACTGCAGCTTGTCGCTGAACACTCGGAAGTGGAC
>JABIQM010000258.1 GCA_018699415.1 Acidimicrobiaceae bacterium | reverse complement strand
CGGGAATTCCTAACGAGAGAATCATGGTCGATGCTGGTCTTGATCTCGGCAAGACGCCAGCAATGTCGCTCGAGCTCCTGCGTCACAGCGACGACCTCGTTGATCTGGGCTTTCCCGTGTTTCTCTCCGCATCAAACAAAGGGTTCCTTGGTGAACTTGCCGGAACAAAAGTCGGCGAACGTCGCGAGGCCACATGGGGAGCGCACACGCTCGGCATAGCGCTCGGTTGTCGAATCCTTCGAGCTCACGATGTGAAGGGAAACCGACGCCTCGCAGACATGATGAGCGAGATCCTTCAACATAGGAGAGACTGACCACATGGTTGTGCGGCTCATCGTGGGAGACGATCCTGTGCTCGTCGGTGAAGCGGTCACTTCCGCGATCGACGATCTTGTCGGTAACGGAGATCGCAGCCTGATGCTCGAACTCCTGACCGAGATGGACTATCGCAATGAGGATGGTTTATGGGAGTCGGCCAAGGTTTTGGATGCCGCCAGGACGCCACCATTTCTCACCGACCGACGGGTTGTGGTCGTTCGCCATCTGAGTCGGTTCTCTCGCAAAGACGAATACGGCCCGATCGTCGATCTCCTCGGTGGGTCGCTCGACACCACTGATCTCGTGCTCGTATGGGAGCGAGGCATTGAGCCGAAGGTGGACCGGATGCCTGCGCTGCCTAAAGCAGTGAAGGAAGCCGCCGAGCTAGCAGGAGCCGAAGTCATCCAGACGGCGGCGCCGAAGGGTAAGGCGGCCGGCGACTGGTTGCGCGGCCAACTTGCTTCGTCCACGATCCACTTCGATCGTTCGGCCGTTAGTGCGGTCGAGCAGCTTTTGGGTGAGGACCGCAGCCGAGTGGTCGGCATGGTTCGAACTCTTGAGGGCGCGCTTGGTGAAGGAGCGATTGCCACCGCAGCCGATGTGGCTACGTTCGGTGGTGAGAAGGGATCGACGGTGCCATGGGCGCTTGATGATGCCGTCGACAAAGGCGATGTGGCAGCAGCGTTGGCGATCCTTCCCCGACTGATTCCCTATTCGGGGTCACCCTCTGATCGCAACGGCTCGGCCTTCCGGTTGATGGCCATGCTTCACAAGCGCTACAGCAACATGCTGCGACTCGACGGTGCCGGCGTGCGTGACGAGAAGGAAGCGGCGTTGATGCTCGGCATGAAGGGCTCGCCTTTCCCAGCCAAAAAAGCTATGCAGCAGAGCAAGAAGCTCGGCACTGAAAAGCTCAGTCGAGCGATCCACCTGCTGGCCGAAGCCGATCTTGATCTCCGCGGCACGAAGGACTGGCCACCAGAGTTAGTGATCGAAGTCCTGGTCGCCCGGCTGGCAAGCCTCAGCCGCCAGTAGCAAAACGGCGAACGCCGGACCCGCAGGCCCGGCGCTCGAAGCGTTCGTATGTGGGGCGCTTCAGCCCTGTTGGGCGAGACGCTTCGCCAACTGGCTCTTTTTGCGAGCAGCCTTGTTCTTGTGCATGATGCCCTTGCCGACGCTCTTGTCGAGGCGCTTGATGGCGGCCTGGACAGTTTCGGCAGCGTCATCGGAACCAGCATCGAGAGCGGCTTCAGCGGACTTGGTGCGGGTATGAATCTCTGAGCGAGTCTTACGGTTCGCGAGGTTGCGCTTTTCGGTCTGACGATTGCGCTTGATCTGCGACTTGATGTTTGCCACGACGTTCCTAATGCTTCATGCGATCTCACGGCCTGGACTGGCCGACCAAGCAGGATATCGGACTACGGCACCAGATCGCACCCTCTCGACACGTGCTTGGGTCGGTACCCTCAGGACACGATGGATCTCCAGCGCATTCGCAACACCTCAATCATCGCGCACATCGATCATGGCAAGTCCACGCTGGCCGATCGGATGCTTGAACTCACCGGCGCTGTTGACGCCCGTGACATGCGCGCCCAGTACCTGGATTCGATGGATTTGGAGCGAGAACGCGGTATCACGATCAAGCTGCAATCGGTCCGTCTCGACTGGCAGGGCAACGTCGTCAATCTGATCGACACACCTGGTCATGTCGACTTCGGATATGAAGTCAGCCGCTCGCTTGCCGCGTGCGAGAGTGTGATCCTGGTGGTCGACGCCGCTCAAGGCATCGAGGCGCAGACCCTCGCCAATTGCTATCTGGCGATAGAGAACGATCTCGAAATCGTTGCTTGTCTCAACAAGATCGATCTTCCGGCTGCTGAACCGGATCGTTATGCGGCTGAAATCGAGAATGTGCTGGGTATTCCTGCCGAAGACATCCTACGAATCTCGGCCAAGACCGGTGAAGGCGTTAGCGACGTGCTCGACGCTGTCATCGAGCGAACCCCGGCCCCTGAAGGCGACGCCGACAAGCCACTCCAAGCACTCATCTTCGACTCCCATTTCGATCAGTACCGCGGTGTGGTGTCATCGATTCGCGTGGTCAACGGTGTGCTCAATAGCCGTGACAAGCTGAAATTTCTTCACGCTGGCACTAGTCACGATCTCGACGAGATCGGTGTCCGTACTCCCGATAGCACGCCGGTTGACTCGCTTGGCCCCGGTGAGACCGGGTATCTGATCGCTGGCATCAAGGATGTGGGCGAGGCCCGCTCTGGCGAGACCGTGACCACCGATCGCAAGGGTTCCAGCGAAGTTCTGGCCGGCTACAAAGAGCCAAAGCCCATGGTGTTTTCGGGGCTCTACCCGATTGACGGCGACGAGTACTCAGACCTACGTGACTCGCTTGAGAAGCTTCGCCTCAACGACTCATCATTCACCTATGAGCCTGAGACGTCAGGTGCCCTCGGATTCGGATTCCGTTGCGGCTTCCTTGGTTTGCTCCATATGGAGATTGTTCGCGAACGGCTTGAGCGCGAGTTCGGACTCACGCTCATCTCCACTGCCCCGTCAGTGGCATACCGCGTCACCAAGAGCGACGGCACCGAAGTCGTCTGCTCCAACCCATCCGAACTTCCTCCTGCCGCGGAGATCGTCAGCATCGCGGAGCCGTATCTCAAGGCCAGCGTTCTCACCCCTACCGACTACACCGGCACGATCATGGATCTGTGCCAGACCCGACGCGGCGAGATGTTGAAGATGGATTACCTGTCGCCCGAGCGAGTCGAGATTCACTACCGGCTCCCACTCGGCGAGGTCGTCATCGACTTCTTCGATCAACTCAAGAGCCGAACCCAGGGCTACGCCAGCCTTGACTATGAGACCGATGGCTACGCAGTTGATGCCCTGGTGCGTGTCGACATCTTGCTCCATGGCGATCCGGTCGACGCTTTCAGCTCGATCGTGCACAAGGACAAGTCGTACGAGTACGGCCGCAAGATGGCTGAGAAGCTCAAGGAACTCATCCCGCGCCAGAACTTCGAGGTACCGATCCAGGCTGCCATTGGCGGCAAGATCATTGCCCGCAGCACGGTGAAGGCCTACCGCAAGGATGTGACCGCCAAGCTCTACGGCGGCGATGTCACGCGAAAAAACAAGCTGCTCAAGAAGCAGAAGGAAGGCAAGAAGCGGATGAAGTCGATCGGCCGTGTCGACATCCCGCAAGAAGCCTTCATCAGCGCCCTCCAACTCGACGACTGAGTCAGCGGCCACTGCGATCGACTCATCCGATCCTCGCCGGTGGGCACGATACGAATCCGAGACTGATACGTGGGCACGAATCGCCAGGGACCTAATAGCCTGGTCTCATGCTTGACGAGCGAAAGGCCGTGATCCTGCGAGCCGTCGTTCAGGAATATATCGAAACGGCCCAGCCCGTTGGTAGCGGGCGGATCGCAGCCGCGCCCGGCGTTGACGTCTCCTCGGCAACTGTGCGCAACGAGATGGGCGCGCTCGAAGATGCCGGCTACTTGATACAGCCACATACCAGCGCCGGACGTATTCCGACCGACAAGGGGTACCGCTTCTTTGTCGACATACTCCGGTCGCGAGACGCTCCCGTCGACACTGTTGACCAAACCCAAGTGCGTGACTTCTTCCTCGGTGTGCATGGCGAGCTTGAGACTGCGCTTACCCAGACGTCAGCGCTGCTCACCTCCCTGACTGACTGGACCACCGTCGTAGTCGGCCCGAGTGTCGCACAAGCCACTGTCCGATCGGCCCAGATCGTCGATCTATCGAGCCACATCGCCATGGTTGTAGCCGTGCTATCCAATGGCGTGATTGAGAAACGCACTGTTGAAGTGGTTCTTGAGCTCACACCTGAGATCGTTGAGGACGCCGGATATCGCGTCGCTCAGGCGATTGAGGGCAAGACGTTGAGCGAACTTGGTCAAGCAGTTACCCACGGCGAACCCGACCCACTGCTCGATGCGGCAATCGCTGCACTCAGCGCTGCGGGTCGCAAGGCCGAGCTCTATGTCGGAGGCGCGTCGCGCATGGCTTCAGCGTTCGACGCGGTCGACCAGGTTCGAAAGGTGCTCTCGATCCTCGAAGAACAAATCGTGGTGGTTTCGCTGATCCGCGATGTGCTTGACCGGGGGATGCGGGTCGCTATCGGTGAAGAAACCGGTGTTGGTTCTCTCGCCGAGTGTTCGCTGGTGCTGGCACCGTTCAGCATCGACGGTTCTACCGATGGCACCATTGGGGTTCTCGGACCCACCAGAATGGACTACTCCCAGGCGCTCTCGGCGGTAGCCGTCGTGAGCCAGCGCCTTGAACGCGCGTTGACCGAAGGCTGACCGATGGCAACCGACCACTATGAAACCCTTGGTGTGGCGCGTGACTCCACCGATGAAGAAATCAAGCGCGCCTACAAGAAGCTTGCGCGCACACATCACCCTGACCTGAATCCAAACGATAGTGCGGCTGAAGCTCGGTTCAAGGAGGTTGGGGCGGCCTACGAGGTTTTGCGCGATAGCGAACGCCGGTCTCGTTATGACCGTTTCGGAACCGATCAGCCAGGCGCAGGCGGCGATCCGTTCGGTGGAGGCCTTGGCGACATCTTCGAAGCGTTCTTCGGCGGCGGCGGCTCGGCATTCAGTCAGGGCAATCAGCGTCGGAGTGGCCCGCCTCGAGGCGAGGATTTGGAGACCACGGTCGACCTCGATCTCGAAGAGGTTGTTTTCGGCGCCGACCAGGAAGTTGCCATTCGGACCGCGGTTCGTTGCGAAGACTGCGAGGGCTCAGGTACGGCGGCGGGAACCGCCCCGGTCACCTGCTCGGACTGTAAGGGCAGCGGTCAGGTGCGTCGTGTTCGACAGTCTGTGCTTGGCCAAATGGTTACCGCCAGTGCTTGCGGCCAGTGCGGTGGACTTGGCCATGTCATTGAGGACCCGTGCGTCACGTGCGATTCTCAGGGCCGCACCATCGAGCAGCGCACCTACTCCGTGCAGGTGCCTGCGGGTGTCGATGACGGCTCCACGCTTCGACTCTCCGGCCGTGGCGCGGCTGGGCCCCGTGGCGGTGCGAACGGCGATCTCTATGTCCATGTTCGTGTGCGCCCCCATGCCACCCTTCGTCGCGATGGGGACGACCTTGTCCATGACTTCTACGTACCGTTCACGCAGGCGGTGCTCGGCGCCCACCTCGCGTACGAAACACTCGACGGCACCGAGGATCTTGTGGTTCCGGCAGGAACTGAATCCGGCACTGTCTTTCGATTGCGGGGCCATGGTGTGCCCCACGTGCGAGGGAGGGGACGAGGTGACCTGCGGGTCAATATCGTCATTGAGATTCCCGACGATCTCGACGATGCACAGGAAGATCTGTTGCGAAAGCTCGCTGCTGCTCGAGGCGAGGAGATCGCCGAGCCAGGCCAAGGCATTTTCTCGAAGATCAAGTCCGCGTTCTCATGAGCACCGGCGATCCGCTTCCGGACGGATCCCACGGCCCCCACGTACTTGTCGATGACCTCGACGTTCTCGACATCTGCGTTGACGACCGTCATCATCTCGACCGCGTATTACGGGTGCGGGACGGTGACCCAATCACGATTGGAGATGGTCACGGTGGCTGGCAACCATTCCATTGGGGTTCGATGCCGACGCCTGTCGGGGAGCGCTGTCAGGTTGCCGCGCCGGCCCCTCGAGTAGGCGTGGCGTTTGCCTTGATCAAGGGTGGCCGCCCTGAGTTGGTCGTGCAGAAGTTGACTGAACTCGGCGTTGACGACATCCGACCGTTCGTGGCGGCGAGATCAGTGGTTCGTTGGGATGCCGACAAAGCTGCGCGTAATGCTGAGCGTCTTTCCCGTGTCGCCCGTGAAGCCGTGATGCAGTGTCGCCGAGCGTGGATCCCAACTGTGCACGACGTAACTGATTTTGCCGGGGTTGCTGAACTTCATGGTGCCGCCATGGCCGAGAGGGGGGGAGCGCCGGTCGATGGTGAGACGACACTGCTCATCGGCCCCGAGGGCGGCTGGGATAACGACGAACGGGGCGCCGCGATTCCCCGAATCGCACTGTCGGATGCCGTGCTTCGAGCCGAGACAGCGGCGATCTGTGCTGGCGTCGTCTTGGTTGCAAGTCGTTCGCACTAGTTGGACAACAAGTGAAACGCGAACACCGAGCTACGCGTCGATTCTCAGGGCACTCGTTCGATGTTTGCAACCCCCGGGTAATTTGACCTATGCTTCGGCCACGGTAAGTCACTAAGCCATCGCTAGACGTGGTATCGCAGCGGCAGAGAAGTCCGACCAAGAGGTAGACGAGTGTCAGAAATCAACATGACGCAGGAGTACAGCGGGCGAGTTGGAGAACGTCTTCGTGCAATCCGGCGCCAGAAGCGACTGTCGCTGCAGGAAGTCGAGTCGTCCTCAAAGCAGGAATTCAAAGCGTCGGTTTTGGGTGCCTATGAGCGTGGTGAGCGGGCGATCTCGGTGCCTCGACTCCAACGACTAGCGCGCTTCTACAACGTGCCGGTCGATCAGTTGCTCCCGACTGACGCTGGTCCGAGCTTCGGTTTTTCGCCAGAGGGCGACCCGATCATCGATCTCACTGAACGGTCGTCGCGCCGCGAAGGCGAGCCGATCACTATTGATCTCACCAAACTCGATGGCCCATCCGGTCCTGAGAGCGAGATGCTCGGCAGTTACCTGACGATGATCCAGGTGCAGCGCCAAGATTTCAACGGTCGTGTGCTCACGATTCGTCAAAATGATCTTCAGGCCCTGGCTGCCATTCTTGGTACCGGCATTGAGAGCGTAGCGCCACGCCTCGACATGCTCGGTCTCCGCTACTCTCCCTGAGCGTTCACGCTGCGGGCAGCACAAGCATGATTCCGGGGTGGATCAGATCGGGATCAGCCCCGATTGCCGCACGATTTCCGGTGATAAGTCGTTGCCAGTAGCGCGCCACCTGGCGTTTTGACGGTGCTGCGCCATCTGTGGCGCGATCGGTCAGTGTGGCTTCGGCGACGCTCCAAAGATGGTCGCCCCGCTGCACCGTCCACGTGTTGGCGGAGGGTGGCGCGTCTGCCATGGCGTTGGGCGAGTCGGCTGCACTGGGCACGCGCTCGAAGACGGGTGTCGAATCCGTTGGTTCATCGGGCACAATCGCCGGCCCTAGGTCGGCACTGCCGATGTCGAACAACACGATCGGCGTCGGTAGCGGGTCGGTGTGGGCGGATGCAGCAAAGCTAGGGCAGAGGGTGCTAGCGGCGATGGTGACACCGGCCAATGATCGTTGAATCCCGGTTGGTAATCCGCGCGCCATGGTGCGAGCGAGTCGGGGGAGGCAGGCGAGCGTTGACAACGTGACAAGTCCCCCCACGACAGCCACGTAGGTGGCGGTGGCAATTCCTGCGATTCGCACCAGGGCCACGGCGCCTTGGGCCGTGCCGACCTGGCTCCACCAGTCGACAACACGTGCCGGGTTGGCCGGGGGTGAGGCGAGTGGGAGCATCGCCAGAATGGCGATCGCAGCCGACGCGCTCAGCGTGACTGCAACGCCCGTGCGGACAGGGGAGGTAGGAGGTGAGTGGTGTTTCATATGGACTCCAGTGGAATAAGGACGGATCCGTTGGCGGTGCGAACACGCAGCATGATGCATGCGTCTTGATCGTCGATCTCGAGCGAATGGGCCCCATCGACGACAAGGATGTGTTGAGGGGCAATACCAACCTTTGGTGCGGGCCAGTCGCTGAAGATAGCGATCTCCCCAGTACTAGGTCGCAGCAATGCGGGCGTATTCGTGCCGTCGCAATCCCAGTCGCCAACGATAGCCATATCACCGGGCTGTCCGAGTGCGTATCGCCGTCCCTGGTTGACGAGCGTTGGAGAGCCGGTCGCCGGTGGGGCCAGGACAGTGGTGGTGGTGGCGGCAAGAGACGTCGCTACGGGCATCTTTGTTGTCGACGAGAGGGCGATGAGCGGGGGTGCAGCGCTGCTGCCGGTGGTCGACGCGAGAGCGATTGCGCCGATGCCAAGACTTGCAGCAGCGACGAGAGCAAGAACACCTCTGCTCACTTGTCTCGCAGGAGTCGCCGGTGTCTCGCTCGACAGGAGTGCATCAAGGCGACCGGTGGCCCCCCGAGCTGACAGGGAGTCGCGGCGAAGATCTGCGCTGATGGCGCCGACGTGAGTTCGCTGTTCGTCGTTGAGGGCCTCGGTCATGTCATCGAGCAAGGTCGCGAGTGCGTTGAGGTCTGCTGCCTCGGACTCGTGCGATAGGGGAGTGCTCCGACCGAAACCACAGAGAACGGGGCGTTGGTCCGATCCGCGGATGATGTGGGCAGCCACAAGTTCGCCGTGCGCGATCTTGGCCTCGTGTAGATCGGCTAGAACCGAAGCAACGACAGCCAGGGCTCGTACCGCCTTGAGCCCTTTTGGCGGTTGCCGCTCCCACGTGTCGGTGCCTGCGAACATGGTGACGAGTTGGATCATCGGATCGGTCTGATGCTCGACGTATTCCGCCACGCCAGGATGGCTGACCCGCTGGAGTACCTCAGCCTCGATGAGTAAGCGCGCCGCTCGCTCGGAGCCGCATGCGGCCTCCTTGATGGCGACGATGCGATCACCGCGCCGAGAAACGGTGATACCGCTCATGGCCGTCTGTCGGCAGCGTTAGCGTATTCACAACATCTCATAATTCATGACACTACATGAAATACCGTTATGTGCAACCGAGGGCACTGAATCGTCACGCGGACCGTCTACGGCAGAGCGGTAGTCTAAAGAAATGTCCTCCCCGCGTGTCGTGGCGATCGAGCCGTCATCGCCCGCCGAGCGAGCGGGTCTCCAGCCTGGCGATGAGATTCTTGCAATCGCCGGTGAGATCCCTCGTGACGTGATTCGTTGGCAGATCCTTACCGATGAGCCGGAGATCGACCTAGTCGTGCAGCGTGACGACACGCTGTTCGAGGTGGTTGTGACCAAGAACGGTGGAGAGCCACTTGGTGCCGAAGTCCATGCTGCACTATTCGACAAGGTGCAGACCTGCGACAACCATTGTGAGTTCTGCTTCATCCATCAACTTCCTAAAGGGATGCGCCGCTCCCTTTACCTCAAGGACGACGACTATCGGTTGTCGTTCCTTTATGGGAATTTCACCACGCTCACCCGATTCACCGAACTCGATCTCGAACGGGTCATCACCGAGCGACTATCGCCGCTCAACGTGTCGATCCATGCCACCGACCCTGAGATCCGCGCCGACATCTTGAAAAATCGTCGCGGTGCGGTTTCGCTGCGCTGGCTTCGCGCCCTTCTCGATCATGACATCGAAGTTCATGGTCAGATCGTGGTATGTCCTGGGGTGAACGACGCCGACGTTCTCGACGACACTCTTGCCGGCGTCCTCGAGCGATTCCCCGAACTCGCCACCATCTGTGTGGTGCCACTGGGAATCTCCAAGTTCTCCAAGCAGCCCCGGATGCGGGAGCACACGGTGGCTGAAGCACAGCGGGTGGTCGATCTCGTGGCCGAGTGGCAGGAAACATTCCTCGCCACCGTCGGCCGACGACTCGTGTATGCCGCCGACGAGTATTATCTGATGGCTGAGCGACCCTTCCCCGACGCGGACAGCTACGACGGATTCCCCATGCACGAGGATGGGATCGGTATGGCCCGCACTCTTGAAGCCGAGTTCTACGACCCATCAGTCACAGAACCCACCGGCCCCCGTGCAGGGTTCTTTGCATGGGTAGACGGCGCACCTGCCGATGGCTACCGGGCGCCACGGATCGATTCGCCTGCCAGCGTTGTCTCGGTAGGAACCGAGCCTGTGGGCGAGCCGGTTTCCATGCCTGTCACGCTGCTTCCGCGCCCTTCCGCTCCGATCGCAGTGCTTACCGGCACCCTCGGCGCACCCGTTGTGGCGCCTCTCATCGAGGCCAGCGGACGAGACGATGCCCGGGTGCTTGCGGTTCCAAACGACTTCTTTGGTGGCAACATCGGCGTCACCGGGTTGATGGTCGGCGAAGATATCGCCCGGGTCCTTGCCGCAGAACCCGAAGGGCACCGGTATCTTCTTCCTGACGTTTGTTTGAGTCGAGGAGTTTTCCTTGACGGCACGTCGGTCGACGAACTTCCGCGACCGGTCGAGGTGATCTCCACCGACGGTGCCGCCCTACGAACCGCTTTGGAGCGACGATGAGCCTGCCAGTTGTAGCGATTGTCGGCCGTCCCAACGTCGGCAAGTCCACCCTTGTTAACCGCATCCTCGGTCGCCGCGAGGCGATCGTTGAAGAGCGGCCCGGCGTCACCCGCGACCGAAAGGCCGTCGACGCGGAGTGGCTGGGTCACAACTTCACCATGCTCGACACGGGCGGCTGGATGGCCGACGGCGATGATCTCGACGAAAAAGTCTCGGCCCAGTCTGTTCAAGCCATGGCGGACGCCGACGTCATCATGCTGGTGGTCGACAGCACCGTGGGTGTGACGCCCGAAGACGAGCGGATCGGGCTCTTAATACGACGACTCGACATGCCTGTCGTCGTCGTGGCCAACAAGGTCGATGACAAGTCACATGAGATCTCGATCTGGGAATTCATGGGGCTCGGATTGGGTGAGCCATTCCCCGTTTCGGCTCTACACGGCAAAGGAACCGGTGACCTTCTCGACGCCCTGATCGAGTTTCTTCCCGATGGCAGCGACGGCGAACTGGTTGACCAGGTATCGGACGATCCGCAACTGTTCTCCGTCACGCTTGTTGGCCGCCCGAACGTCGGCAAGTCCACCCTGTTCAACCGCTTGATCGGCGAGGAGCGTGCCGTTGTGCACGATCGTCCTGGCACCACACGCGATGCCATCGACACAATCGTGGAGACCATCACCGGTCCGATTCGCTTCGTCGACACGGCCGGCATGCGCCGCAAGGCCAGGATCGATGAGGACACCGAGTACTACTCGCTCGTTCGTGCGCTAAAGGCTGTCGACGACAGCGATGTGGCGCTGCTCGTGATCGACGCCACCATCGGTGTTACGCACCAAGATCAGCGTCTCGCTGAGCGTGTGGACGCCGCCGGCTGCCCGATTGTCATTCTGCTCAACAAGTGGGAGCTACTCAGCACGGAGGCTCGCCTCAAGATTGGTGAAGATGTCGAGCGAAAGCTCAGCTTCCTCGGCGAGCCCAGTGTGCTGCGAATTTCTGCACTGAGCGGCAAGGGCGTGAATCGCCTCTGGCCGACGCTGCAGGAGGCCGTCGGCGCCTACCGGACCCGTATCCCGACCCGCCAGGTCAACCAGATCATCCGCGCCGCTCAGTCCTCTCAGCCCGCACCGCACGGGGCGAAAGTCATGTACGCCACCCAGGGCGCTACCGACCCGCCGACATTTACCTTGTTTGCCAACCGCGAACTGCCGAGCACATATATGCGCTATCTGGAACGCTCACTTCGTGAGGCGTTTGACCTTGGCGCCACACCAATCAAGCTGCGAGTACGACGCCGTAACGACTAATCGGCCATTTGGCTAATTCCGGGACCCGCGATGGGTCGCGCTGTCATACCCCGCTAGCATTCTTAAACCGATATCTCCAGGGAGGAGAACACGGTGTCTGTTTACCTACTCATCCTTATCGCCGTGGTCAGCTCTGCTGCCGCCGCGGTCTATGTCCGCTCCGCTCGGCTACGCCATCGCGTGGTCCGTCTCGTCGAGGCAGACCCATCCACCGACATCGAAGCTCATTCGCTCGCCTTCGCGGCGTACCGCAAAGAGTCCCATGATGCGATTCTTTACGGCCTGATCGCGCCTGCGGCAGGGATCGCTGCGTTCCTTAACACTGCTGAGTCGATGGCTGTTTTCGGCGTCATCCTTCTCCCGGCCTTCGCCTCACTCTGGTGGGCCCGCCTCTCTGTGCGCGAAGCACGAATGGCACGAAACCGCTACGACCTCGAACGTCGCGCGGGTGAAGCCCTTGAGCAAGAACAGCTCGCGCCGAAGGCATGGGCCGCACGCCTCGCTCCCGAGGAGATCCCCGACTTCTCCGGTTTCGAGACCGGTCGTGTCTATCAGGCCGGCTCAGGCCTCATGGCTGGCGACTTCTTCGACTTCCACCGTGTTGGTCCCACTCGTGTCGCAGCAGTGATCGGCGATGTTGCCGGTCACGGCATCGAGTCATCGATCACGGCATTTCAAGCAAAGTACTTGCTTCGCGTTTTTCTCCGGCAGTTCCGTGATCCTGCCCAAGCGTTCGAAGAGCTCAACGAGCAGCTCGCTTCTTCTGACCGTGACGAAGAATTTATCTCCGCCGCTGTCGTCGTCTTCGATACCGAGGCAGGCACGCTGCGTTACGCCTCCGCTGGCCACCCTGCGCTCTTCCTCTTCAGAGAAGATGGCGTTGTGCCGCTGCGCTCCACCGGACCGCTTCTGATGCTCGATCCGAACGGGTCGTATTTCTCCCGTGAGATAGCGATGGAGTCAGGCGACCTTGTCGTCATGTACACCGATGGTCTTGCCGAAGCGCGCGAGGGAGGCTCGATGTTCGGCGAAGACCGCATCATCAAGACGGCGGAACGTGAACTCAACGCACCGCCCGACGTGCTCTGTAAAGCCCTCCTCGACGAGGCCAAGGACCACGCTGGCGGAATGATCGACGATGACACCGCCATCATGGCGATTCGCCGAGATTAAAACTCGCCGTAAGTTCGCGACACTTTGCGTCGCTCACGCACAGATCGGCACGTGCAGCTCTAGCCTCGGTCCGTGCCTTGGTGCGACCCCTGTGAGAAGAACTGGACCCCGACCTCGGTGAGCGCTGACGGCGCTTGCCCCGACTGTGGCGAAACCGTCGAAGGCACCCCTGGCATCGAACACGAACCCATCGTGTACAAGACCCCATGGCACTTCTGGGTTGGGGTTGGCGTAGCAGGCGCTTACCTCCTTTGGCGAGCATTCCAAGGCGTCTTACTGCTCTTCTAAAGTCGGTTCGGGCTGTTCAGCAAACACCCGTGCTGAGATCGGCTCTGGCCGGGTGGGAGGCAGGTGCCGGTGCGATACCATCGCTGGCTCACGGGCTGTGGCGCAGCTTGGTTAGCGCGTCGGTCTGGGGGACCGAAGGTCGGAGGTTCAAATCCTCTCAGCCCGACCCCTGAGAATCCCTGCTGCGGCAGGGATTCTCGCCGTTTTCGGTATTTGTAAATATCAGCTCTATTCCGAAAGTGCCCGCAAAATGCCCGCATGGCGTTTAGTCAGGGCTTCTCACGAGGCGTTTCGGAATCGGGTCTCGAGGGCATCGGTCAGTTCGTCGTCGAGGGAGGGGAGTAGGTGGCCGTAAACATCCATCGTTACGGTGATGGATGAGTGGCCGAGCCGTTCCATGATCGCCCTTGGATGTGCGCCGGAAGCAATGAGAAACGCAACACAGGTGTGGCGCAGGTCATGGAACCTCAGGGTCTCGAGGCCGACGGCGTCCGCAGCCGGCCGAAACAGGCGAGGGTAGAAGTTCGAGATCCGTATTTGAGCACCGTCTTTTGTGGTGAATACCAGTGCCTCTGGGTCCTTGGCCGCGGCGGCGACTTGTGTTGTCAACATGTTTTGCAAGAACGGCGGGACCGACACTGTCCGCTCTTTCCCGGACTTGGGTGGGCCAGTCTCCATTCTGCCGTGAACCTCAGCCACGGCCCGACGGACATGGATGCGACCACGCATCAGGTCAAGGTCTCCGACGCGCAGCGCTGCGAGTTCGCCAGCCCGAAGGCCGGTGTATGCGGCGGCGAAGAT
>JABIQM010000034.1 GCA_018699415.1 Acidimicrobiaceae bacterium | reverse complement strand
GACGACATCGTCAACGTTGCGGTGATCGCTTCGCTCCAAGCCGAAGGTTGACGTTGGATCTGTCGGGTGGGGCGCTGGTCGTCGTGCTTGCGCTGGTATTCGTTGGCGCGGCGATGATCAAACTGTTCGACCCGAACGAGTGCGCCAGGTCGCGATCGCGACGCTGGCTGCACTCTCTCGCGGGTCTGCTTGGGCAGCTTTCGCCCTAGTCCGTCTCGAACGGCGGATATTCGTCTGTGAGCAGTGTCATGTAGGCCGTGAACCGAGTTGAGACGCGCATGGCGCCCTGCACGAAGTTGAGCAGTCCAGCCGGCCATTTCCCGGTGAGGAGCACGGCGAAGAAGGCGAGGAACCAGAGGATCTCTGCGATCACCATGATGATGTAGAAGAAGATCATCGCCGGAATGGCCCAGATGATTCGAAGGAAAACTGTCAGCCGGCTTCTGTCGGTCAAGGCCGGCTCAAAGTCGACCCGTACCGGTTGACCGCCTGGATCAGCAGCGCTGGCGGTGAAGTCGAACGGCGGGTATTCGGCGTGAAGGAAGCCCACGTAGGCCATGACCCGTACCTCATACCGGTTCCCCATACAGAGGAAGTTGGCCAACCCCTGCGGGAGCTTGCCGGTAATCACGATGGCGAACCATGAGATCAGCCAGCAGATGGATGCCACGATGTAGAGGATGTAGCCGACGATGAAGTGCGGAATGGCCAGCAGCCATTGCACGAGTGGTCGCCATCTCGCCACCTTTTCCGGCGGGTCGAACGTGAATGTTGCAGGGAACGTCATTTAAACGAACCTCCATGCCGCTTGTCGTTGTGACGATAGTAACCGTTCGGCATATGACCTGCTAGCAGTCACTCAGATCTAACGAATGTGTAATAGCGTCTAACTGCGAGCTACTCTCGAATCAATGGCAGACCCTCTCGATTCTCGGCGTGTTATCGACGAAGCAGCGGTCCTTGCTGACTCTGAAGGACTCGACTCGGTGACCCTCACCAGGGTCGCTGAGCGCCTCGGAGTTCGACAGCCTGCCCTTTACCGCCACGTCGAGGGATTCGACGATCTGCTTCGGAGCCTGGGGCTTCGTGGTCGTGAGCTCCTGGCCGATGCCCTTCGCGCCGCGGCGATCGGTGTCGCTGGCGATGAGGCAGTCCGCTCCGTCGGCTACGCCTGGCGCGAACTCGTGCGCACCAACCCGGGCTTGTATGCCGCCACCGATCGCTATCCCTGCGCCGGTGACCCGGAGCTTGAAGCTGCCGTCGAGAACATTGTCGCGATCATCGCCCGGTCGTTGGCAGCCTTTGACCTCACCGATGACGAACGCCTGCACGTGGCCCGAGGGCTGCGCAGCGCCTTTCACGGATTCGCCCATCTCGAATCCGGCGACGGGCACCCGCTTCCTCACGATCCCGACGACACCTTCGATCATCTGGTCGATCTGTTGATCGCCGGAATCAGAAAACTCGAATCCGACGGATGACACAGCGGTAGGCGCAGTGATACCATCTCACTGATTTGTTAGAGGGCCTCACGTAGGGACGTGAACCATCATTCAGGCCACATAAAGGGAGACATAGCTCATGACGCGTATGACACCGAGCGAGGCATTCGTCGAGACAATGGTGGCCAATGGCGTCACTACGACTTTCGGCATCATGGGTAGCGCGTTCATGGACGCCATGGACATCTTTGCGCCGGCCGGCATCCGCTTGGTGCCCGTCGTTCATGAGCAGGGTGCTGCCCACATGGCCGATGGCTATGCTCGCGTCAGCGGCAATCATGGCGTTGTGATTGGCCAGAACGGTCCCGGTATTTCCAATTGTGTCACCGCGATTGCCGCAGCATTCTGGGCCCATAGCCCCGTTGTGATGATCACCCCCGAGACGGGCACGATGGGTATCGGACTCGGGGGCTTCCAGGAAGCCAACCAGCTCCCGATGTTCCAGGAATTCGTCAAATACCAGGGTCACATCAACAACGAGAACCGAATGGCGGAGATCACGGCTCGATGCTTCGATCGTGCCATGTCCGAGATCGGTCCGACCCAGCTCAACATCCCCCGTGACCGCTTCTACGGCGATATTGACGTTGAGATCGCCGAGCCGATGCGCCTTGACCGTGGCCCTGGCGGCGAACGCACACTCAACGAGGCAGCAGAGCTTCTCGCCCAGGCCGAATTCCCTGTCATGGTCAGCGGTGGCGGCGTGGTGATGGGCGATGCAATGGCTGAGGCCATCGCCCTTGCCGAACGCCTTGGCTGCCCGGTGGTCAACAGCTACCTCCACAACGACTCGTTTCCGGCCAGTCACCCACAGTGGACGGGTTCGCTCGGCTACCAAGGCTCAAAGGCCGCCATGAAGCTGATCAGCCAAGCCGATGTGGTACTGGCTCTCGGCACCCGCCTCGGCCCGTTCGGCACGCTGCCCCAACACGACATGGATTACTGGCCCAAGGACGCCAAGATCATCCAGGTCGATGCCGACCAGAAGATGCTCGGCTTGGTCAAGAAAGTTCAGGTTGGCATCTGTGGCGACGCCGGTGCAGCCGCAACGGCCATCCTCCAGCGCCTTGATGGTAAGACCCTTGCCTGTGACGCAAACCGTGCCGAGCGTGAGGCCAAGACCGCCGAAGAAAAGGCGGCTTGGGAAACTGAGCTCGACGAGTGGACCCATGAGCGTGACGACTACAGCCTTGAGATGATCGAGGAAGCCAAGAGCGAAGATGGCGATTGGTTGCATCCCCGCCAAGTCCTTCGTGAGCTTGAGAAGGCGATGCCGGCCCGTGCGATGGTGTCGACCGACATCGGGAATATCAATTCGGTTGCCAACAGCTATCTGCGCTTCGAGGAGCCCCGTTCGTTCTTCGCTCCGATGAGCTGGGGTAACTGTGGCTATGCCCTGCCTACAATCATCGGGGCCAAGGCGGCCGCCCCCGACCGTCCTGCTATCTCCTATGCCGGCGACGGTGCCTGGGCGATGAGTATGTCCGAGTTGATGACGGCTGTTCGGCACGACATTCCTGTCACGGCCGTTGTGTTCCATAACCGTCACTGGGGCGCCGAGAAGAAGAACCAGGTCGACTTCTACGGTCGCCGCTTCGTGGCAGGTGAACTCGAGGGTGGCGAGAACTACTCCGAGATGGCGCAGGCAATGGGCGCCGAGGGGGTACGAATCGACGACATCAACGAGGTCGGTCCTGCACTCAAGGCCGCAACCGATGCTCAGATGAACGAGGGCAAGACCACGGTTATCGAGATCATGTGCACCAAGGAGCTTGGCGATCCGTTCCGCAAAGACGCCCTGAGCAAGCCGGTCCGTCACCTCGACAAGTACAAGGATTACGTCTGAGCCCGGAACCCTTGGTTCTGGTCGATATTGAGGCTGTATTCGGCTTCAAATCAGACCATGAAGTCCGCGGCTTCACCGCGGCGGACGAGCACGTCCCTGAGATCGATCCGGCCTATCGGTTCGATCCTCAGGTTACTTCGGCGATCCTTGCCGGCTTCAGCCACAACCGCCGTGTACTGCTTCAGGGCAGCCATGGCACCGGGAAATCCACGCACATTGAGCAGGTTGCCGCTCGGCTGAATTGGCCGTGTGTTCGCGTGAACCTTGATGGCCACATCACCAGGCTTGACCTTGTTGGCCGAGATGCGATCGTCGTGCGTGACGGCGTGCAGGTCACCGAGTTTCAGGAAGGCATCCTTCCGTGGTCGCTTCAGCGGCCCGTGGCACTGGTGTTCGACGAGTTTGACGCCGGTCGGCCCGACGTGATGTTTGTGATCCAGAGAGTGCTTGAACGTGGCGGACGGTTCACCCTGCTCGACCAAAACCGTGTGCTTACGGCGCACCCAAGTTTCCGGATGTTCGCTACGGCCAACACGGTCGGACTCGGTAATCTCACTGGTCAGTACCACGGCACGCAGCAGCTCAATCAAGCCCAGGTCGACCGCTGGGACATCGTGGCCAAACTTGACTATCTCGATGTCGTCGACGAAGTCGGCATCGTGGCCGCACGCGTACCGTCGCTGATGACCTCTCCAGAGGGTGGGCAGCTCATAGCGGGCATGGTTGCGGTGGCGGGTATGACAAGAGTCGGGTTCGAGGCTGGCGACCTTTCGACGGTCATGTCGCCTCGGACTGTGATCTCATGGGCAGAGAACGTGGAGATCTTCGGCGATGTAGCCGATGCGTTCCGGCTGTCGTTCCTCAACACATGTGACCCCGCCGAGCATTCGATTGTCGGCGAGTACTTCCAGCGGGCCTTCGACCGCGAACTCGTCGAACAGGATCCGGACGGTGAGCTCGACTGACGCCGTTCGTCGTCGGCGCCGAGAGCGCCATGCGGCGGCGGTTGTGCGGGCGATCAGTGGCCAGCCGTCAGCTGATCTACGTGCTCGGCGTCTGCGCGTCAATGGCGAGTTTGTGTCAACGGCATCGCCACACCTGGCGGTGGATCTCGCCGAAGTTCAACCTGCAGTCGCCCGAGGGGTGAGTGATGGTCTCGGTCTAATGCTCCGCCACAGCGATCGGAACCTTCATCGCCAACTCGCTCCGGACACGCCGCTCGAACGGGCGATCTTCGACCTCGCCGAGCAGATCCGTTGCGAGGCCCTTGCCCCATCTGAGCTCGCTG
>JABIQM010000035.1 GCA_018699415.1 Acidimicrobiaceae bacterium | reverse complement strand
GCAGCGTTGCCGGCTTGGCCGAGAGCGTCGATCTCGTCGTCGCTGAGACCCACTCGCATCGTTCCGTCCATGACGGCGGTGGTGGCCGGCACGGCCCCGCGTTCTGTAATCGCAGCCTGCACGGCCAGAGCCGTTTCGACATTGCGGGGGTACGGCATGCCATGGGTGATGATCGTCGACTCGAGAGCGACAACGGCTCTTCCGTCGTGCAAGGCCTCGCCAACCGGGTCGCTGATAGTGAGATGCGTGCGTGTCACGGTGCCTCTTCCTTGATGATGGTCTCGTTGTTGATGATCCGCTGGATGGATTCCGCCGAGAAGTCTGTCGCTACCGGGCTCTCAGAAGCAGCACTGAGGACTGAGGCGGCCAGAGCGAATCGGACTGCGTCTTCGAAATCGAGATTTGCCAGGTGGGCGTGGACGAGACCAGCCATGAGCGCGTCTCCTGCGCCGGTGACGCTGGCAATATCTTGGAGTGGCGGTGTGAGCGTGCCCGACGTTTCGGCGTTTGCGAAGAAGACGCCATCGCCGGCCAAGCTGATGACGACATGGCGCACGCCGGCATCGAGAAGGGCATTGGCGGCAGTTTTGAGACTTCGTTCCCCTGAGATTTCCACCCCAGAGAGCATGGCCGCCTCTGCCCGGTTGGGTTTGAGGGTGTGGACCGACGCGAGATGGGGTGCCACCCGGACAGCCTTGGCAACTGAAACGGGGTCGACGAAAAGTGGGATGCCGGTGTGCGTGGTTGCGAGGTGACCGATGGTCTCTGACGCCAGGTTGCAGTCCATGACAACGGCCGCGGCATGCTCCAACGTGTCACTTCGGGCGTCGAGGGCAGCAACGTCGAGCGAACCCATCACGGCCATGTCGTTGACTGCGACCGCCATCTCGCCGCTGCTATCGAGCACTGACAGGTAGGTTGCGGTCGGCGCCAAGTCGGACCAGACGCTGTCGGCCAACTCGACTCCGGATGCTGCGGTCAGGTCGTGAAGCCACATGCCGTTGTCATCGCGGCCCAGCGCGGTGATGAGGTGTGTTGGCACGTCGAGACGCGCCAGATTCTCGGCGATGTTGCGCCCAACGCCGCCCGGTGACCGGATCACGGTGCCCGGGTTGGAGTCTCCCGGCAGCAGTGTCTTGAGGACGCGTCCTTCGATGTCCACGTTGGCGCCACCCACTACACATACGTAGCTCATGCTTTGCCCCACTCTTGGATGTTATCCGGACGATCTCAGCACTATTGTTGCCGGATGATCCACGCAGAGTCTTCAACCCCTCTGCAGGAACTCATCGATCGTTCCAACCGCCTGGGGGCCGACCGTCGCAACACCAACTATGGCGGTGGGAACACGTCGGCCAAAGGCGTCGTCACCGACGCCGTCACCGCCGAGGACGTAGCGGTGATGTGGGTGAAAGGTTCGGGTGGTGATCTAGGAACGCTTACCGCCGACGGGGTGTCGATGTTGGTGCTTGATCGGATCCGGGCCTTGAAGAACGCCTACGTCGACACCGGCCAGGAGGACGAACTGCACCAATTGCTGGATTTCTGTGGCCTGGGTCCGCCCGGACCTGCTCCCAGCATTGACACGTCGATGCATGCGCTGTTGCCCGCGTGTCATGTGGATCACTTGCACCCCGACTCAGTGATTGCGCTGGCGGCTTCAGCCGACGGGGAGGCGCTCACAAACGAGATCTTCGGAAACGAGATTGGATGGGTGCCGTGGCAGCGGCCGGGGTTCGACCTCGCACTCAAGATCGATGCGATGCGCGAGACGCAAGGGTCGCTTCGTGGTGTGGTTATGGGCGGGCACGGTTTGACCACATGGGCGGAAACGTCTGAGGATTGCGAGCAATTGTCGCTTGATGTGATCCAGCGGGCGGCCGACTTCATTGAACGGCAGGGCAAGCCCGAACCGCTCGGCGCACTTCGGGTGGGCTTTGATCCCCTGCCAACCGATGAGCGCCGGCACCGCGCTCTTGCATTGGCCCCGATCATCCGAGGGCTCGCCTCGACCGATCAGCGTGCCGTTGGCCACTGGTTCGATAGCGATGAGGTCGTGGACTTCATCGGGCGCGAGGCAACGCCACGCGTTGCCCCGCTCGGAACCTCCTGCCCCGATCATTTTATTCGCACCAAGGTCCGGCCGCTGCTGCTGGACCTTCCGACAACCGCCACGCCCGATGAGCAGACGGCACGGCTTCGCCAACTACACACCGAGTATCGGGAGGAGTACCGCCAGTACTACGACCGCCACGCACGGCCCGAAACGCCGCCGATGCGCGGGGCCGATCCCGCTATCTTCTTGATTCCGGGTGTTGGGATGTTCAGCTTTGGTGCCGATCACCAAACCGCCCGGGTGGCCGGTGAGTTCTACATCAATGCGATCAACGTGATCCGCGGTGCCGAAGCGATTTCTACCTATACGCCGGTTTCGGAGGCCGAAAAGTTCGCGGTCGAGTATTGGATGCTTGAAGAACTCAAACTTCGTCGTCGTCCTGCCCCAAAACCGTTGACGGGGAAGGTGGCAGTGGTGGCTGTAGGGGCCGTGGCCGGAGTGGATCCGGCCATTGGGCGAGCGGTTGCCCGCGAGTTTGAGGATGCCGGCGCCGTCGTGGTGGTCGCCGCCGACGACGACGAAGCTGAGGCGGTTGACGCCGCGGTGCTCCAATTCGGTGGGGTGGACATCGTTGTCGGCTCATCTCACACCCATGCGATCGCGGCCATGATCGCTCAAGGGAGTGGCGGCGACATTGTGCAACTGGCGGGTAGCAAATCTTTGGTCGCTGAACGTGCGATCGAGATGGCCGAATGCGGCGTTCGGGTCAACGCGATCACCTTTGATGATGACCCAGACAGACTTGCTGTGGCTCAGGCCGCCCGAGCGTTGGTGGACGGTTCACTTGCCAAAACAACAGGGCTGATCATCCCAATTAGCCGATAACTGATTTGCCAATAAGGAGAACAACGAATGATGCGACTTGCCATTGGCAGTGACCATGCCGGGTATGAGATGAAGCAGCAGGTGATTGAACGGTTACGCGAAGCCGACTATGACGTCACCGACTGTGGCACCCACTCGACCGAGTCAGTCGACTACCCCGACTACGCCGCCGCTGTCGCCGCCGCGATCCTCGGCGGCCACGTTGACCGCGGAATTCTGGTGTGCGGAACGGGCGTGGGTGTAGCACTTGCGGCCAACAAGATCACAGGCATTCGCGCCGCCCAGGCCAGCGACATCTACACCGCACATCAAGCAGTCGAACACAACGATGTCAACGTTTTGGCTTTGGCCGGAAAGATTGTTGGTGAGGTCTTGGCTTGGGAAATGGTCAAGGCGTTCCTCAATGCCGAGTTCGCCGGCGAGGAAAGGCTTGTTCGGCGACTGCACAAGGTCGCGCTACTCGAATCCGAATACGCGACAGAGACCCGGCTACCGCCGCCTGGCTGAAGCCGCCGGTCTGCGGGGTGTTGTGCGGATGCGTCATGATCGGATTGACTGATCACGCTCCGCCGTGGACGAGCCGAATCGACGAGTGAGCTAGTATTACCACCATGTCATCCATGTTTACACCCGAGAACGGAGGGCGGCGACACGTGCCCCTCGATTGCACCGACGGACTGTTTGTGTGCAGCGCTGATGAGGAACGAAGTGCCTGAGCAGCAGGTCGATCTGGCGATTGTCGGCGGCACCGTGGTGTCGTGTGATGGTGCAGATCCTCGGTTGGCGACCGTGACTGTGCGAGATGGCGTTGTGGTCGACATCGTTGACGGCGGCAGGACCGTCGATGCTCGACGAACTATTGATGCGTCGGGATCGGCAGTGCTTCCAGGGTTCGTCGACTCCCACACCCATATCGCATCCAACATGTTGCTGCGCGGTCTCCTGGAGGACACCGAGTTGTTCGCCTGGCTGGACACGATGTGGCGGCTCAAGCAGAATTTCGATCACGAGACCTTGTACTGGGCCTCGATGTGTGGGCTCGTAGAGATGGCGAAGTCTGGGATCACCTGCTTTAACGAGCATTTCGATGCCTATGCGGTGACGCCGCAGGTGCGGGCGTTGGAGGAGATCCACCTTCGAGCGACGCTGGGCTACGGATTCGCTGATGGCGGCGTGTACGCGGACGTGGCCGATTGGTCGTGGGCTGCGCTTGCTGACTTCGACGCCGCCAGCAGTGGTGCTGCCGATATCGACGGAGACAGAGTGCGTCTCGCGTTGTCACCGCATGCCCCCTACTCATGCAGCGAGCCCATGTGGCGAGAGATCCGAGAGCTCGCGAATGACCGCCAGCTACCGGTGCATGCGCACATCGCAGAAGGCCTGCGCGAGAGCGCGTTCATGCAGGAAACGCACGGCAAGACCACCGTGCAGTGGCTCAACGACATTGGGTTTCTCGCCAGCGACATCACGGCTGCTCATTGCACGCAACTCACGCCGAGCGACATGAGGTTGCTTGCCGAACATGACGTGAAGGTCGCCCACTGTCCAATCTGTAATGCCAAGCTCGTGTCGGGAACCATGGATCTGCGGGGCCTCGTGGATGCGGGTGTGACCGTTGGTCTAGCTACTGACGGTCCGGCAAGCCACAACACGCTCGACACGTTCCAGGAGATGAAGTTTGCGGCGATCACCCACAAGCAGGCGACGGGCGACCCGACATTTCTGACAACACGCGAAGTGCTCGGAATGGCCACAGAGGGCTCGGCCAAGGCGATGCATCGACCGGAGTTGGGAACCGTCTCGGTGGGCGCTCCTGCTGATCTCACCATCGTTGATCTGAGCGGCGTGCATGTTGCGCCGGTCTACGACATTGAGGCCGCACTGGTTTATGGAAGCCGAGCCGACGACGTGACCCACACCATTGTCGGCGGCCGAATCGTCCTCGACAATCGAGAGGTCGTTGGAGTTGACGAAGAAGAGATCGTTGCCCGCTTCTCGGAGCACGCCATCGCGCTGCGGGATCGCTCCCTCTGAACTGGTGCTCGTCGTCCGACGGGGAATGAGAAGAGACACCCCGCCAGTTGAAATATCCACCCGCTTTTGAGCGGTAATATCATTTCGATCAACCGCCGATCCATGAGAGCCCGATGATGGTGGCAATGACCACAGCCGATATCTGCAGGAACGACGCCATTCTCGACCAATGGCATCCGATCGCCGTCGAGAACGAGGTCAGACCGGACGTTGTCGCCGAGACGACGTTGTTGGGTTGTCGCGTGAGTTACTCCGCGACTGGTGGCGGTGACCCTGTTGCCTGGCAGTCTGTGCCCGAGATTCGTGCTGGGGGTTCCTTCGATGCTTCTTTGGTGAACGAGTCGCTTCCCGTGCTTATCCAATACGGCTACGTGTGGAGCAGCCTGGGCGAACCTCCTGCGCAGCTCTTTGAACTTCCGGAGTACGCGGAGCCGGATCGCCGAAACATTCATGCAGCAACGATTGGTGTGGCCTGCTCAGCTCCTAGGGCGGTCGAGAACTTTCTCGACATGGGGCGCTTCCCCTTCGTCCACACAGGAATCCTTGGCATCGAGCCCCATACCGAAGTCCGTGAGTATGAGGTCGAGGTCGACAACAAGAATGAGATCTGGGCGACTGAATGTGTCTTCTACCAGCCGGTTGCGGCGATGACATCGGAGGGCGGGCAGATGAGCGACTACATCTACCGCGTCCCTCATCCGTATTGCGTTCTGCTATACAAATCGTGCCCTTTAGATCCGAAACGCATGGACGTGATTGGTCTGTTCGTTCGTTCGGTCACCGCTGACCACATCGAGGCCAGCATGTTTCTTAGCGTCATCGACGTCGAAAGCACAGATTCTGAGATCAAACGCTTTCAGCAGACAATATTCGCCCAGGACAAACCAATCCTCGAGAACCAGCACCCAAAACGTCTTCCTCTCGACCCCAGATTCGAGACCCCAATTCGCGCTGACCACGTTGCCATTACCTACCGGCGATGGCTCAGCGAATTGGGTGTTACCTACGGCGTTATCCCGGCCGCGTGATCTGATGAGCGACGATTGGATGAGCCTCTGGCACCCGGTTGCGACAACTGGGGATCTGCCGCATCGCCATACCTTCCACGGGAAGCTCCTCGGACGGGAGCTTGCTGTGTGGCGAGCTGACGACGACTTCGTGAATGTCTGGGAGAATCGATGCCTTCATCGAGGTGTCCGACTGTCGATCGGAATTAACGACGGCCGCGAACTCCAGTGTCAGTACCACGGCTGGCGTTACGCGAACCGCACCGCTGGCTGCACCTATATCCCCGCCCACCCGGCTGATGCGCCGGCGCAGACGATCTGCAACCGAACGTTCCTGGCTGTTGAACGCTACGGGTTGGTGTGGTCTGGCGAAGACCCTCTCGGAGAGGTGCCGAGTGTTGCGGTGCTCGACGACGGTTCAGCATTCGGCCTTCGGAGCATCTCGGTCAACGCTTCCGCCGAGCTCACGATCGCCCACTTAGCCGAGTACGAGTTTCAGCCAGTTGGGTACTTCGACGACGCCTCGGCGACGGTGACGGCCGACGCGCGCAGCGAGCTATCGGTGACCCTGACTTCGCACGTTCATGACGCTGCCAGCACGGCGGTCTTTTTTGTTCAGCCGGTCGACGCTGATGTGTCGGTCATCCGCGGTGTGCTGAGTGAGACGCCTGCCGATCGCGATCAGATAGCGACGCTTCGTCATCACAGCACTGAACTTGCGAGGCTCCGAGAACGCATTGAGGCTGATGCTGCGTCACGACCCGCTCCGACACCGATGGTTGCGACCATTGAACAGGTGCCGCGTGCGTTGTCGGCTGTTGCCGAGGCGCCCACCGGTCGAAAGGCCGAGTACCGCGTTGTTGTCGCCCGGAAGTGGGAGACCGCCGAGGGAGTTGCTGGTTTCGAGCTTGAGCCGGTCGGTGATCCACTCCCGACTTATCAGCCCGGCGCCCACATCGATGTGCACTTGCCGAACGGCCTCATTCGCCAGTACTCACTGACCAACGGCCCGGGGGAAGGCACTGCGTATCGCATTGGAGTGAAGCATGAACCCGGGTCGAGGGGCGGTTCGTCGTGTCTGTACGAGACGGTGCGTGAGGGCGACGTCCTGGCAATCTCTGCTCCGCGCAACAACTTCCCGCTGCGTCGCGATTCGGTGAAGACCATTCTGGTGGCTGGTGGAATCGGCATCACGCCACTACTCGCGATGGCGCAAACGCTTGCCAAGGACGGTCTTGACTACAAGCTTCACTACTTTGCCCAGACTGACGACCACCTTGCGTTCGCCCCGATCCTCGACCGCTTGGGCGATGGTGTGGTTCGTCATCTTGGGCTCTCGCCAGACGACACGGGATCGACCCTGACACGGTTGCTTGCTGAATACGACGGGGCGTACCACGTCTATGTGTGTGGCCCTGGCCCGATGTTGGAGGCAGCTCGCAATATCGCGGCGGACGCCGGTTGGCCCGATGACGCTGTGCATTTCGAGTATTTCAAGAACACGACCGAGGTTGATGATTCGAGCACGTTCGAGATCAGCCTGGCTCGTTCGGCCCTCACGCTTGACGTTCCTAGTGGAAAGACGATCCTTGAGGTGCTTCGAGACAACGGTGTGCCGATGCCGTCGTCGTGCGAACAGGGTGCCTGCGGTACCTGCAGCGTGAACGTATTGGAGGGCGAGCCCGACCACCAAGACGTTCACCTCAACAACAGTGAGAAGGCTGCGGGCAACCGGATCATGACCTGCGTGTCGCGGGCAAAGTCGGCCGGTCTCGTGCTGGACATTTAGGAGACGTCCGATGATCAAGCTTTACGACTACGTGCTCTCGGCGAACTGCTACAAGCAGCGATTGATGATGGACATCCTCGGTGTTGGCTACGAGTCGATTCCAGTCGATTTTCACCCAGGCTGGGAACACAAGGGCGACGAATTCAAGAAGATCAACCCACTCGGTCACATCCCGGTCATCGATGATGATGGTTACATCCTTCGCGACGCTCACGCCATCCTCGTGTACCTCGCCGCCAAATACGATCCCACCGGATTGTGGTACCCGACATCGGATCCCGAGCTCATTGGCGAGACTGCCCAGTGGATGTTGTTCGCTGAGGGCACCACAAACACGGCGTCAGCAGCGCGACTACATGTGAATCTTGGCTACGACTTCGACATCGAGGCGTGCCGCGAGGGTGCGCATCGGCTATTTCGGGTCCTCGAGGAACACCTCTGGTTCCGAGAGCGGGAGGGCCTCGACTGGGTGTGCTCAGGTACCCATCCCACGATCGCTGACCTTGCGATTTTCCCCGACGTGATCCTGTCGGAAGAGGGTGGGGTCTCAAGGCTGGAGTACCCGACCATTCGGCGGTGGGCTGACCGCTTCAAACGCATACCCGGCTTCTCAGTGATGCCAGGAATCTTC
>JABIQM010000037.1 GCA_018699415.1 Acidimicrobiaceae bacterium | reverse complement strand
TCTGTACCCGGTGCTGTTGGCGCCAGGCTGGCTTCTCGGCTTCGACGAAGGCGGGATGCTGACATACGCCCGGACCGTGAACGCCGCCCTGGGGGCGATGCTGGTGCCGGTTCTCTATGTGATTGTTCGCAGGGTCTGGGCGACTGAGCGGCGGCCAGCGCTGCTCGCTGCCATGGCCGGCGCGGCGTTGCCGGCGCTCTGGTTGACGGGTTCGATCGTGTGGACCGAGCGGCTTCTCGCCCTGCTGGTCGCGGTGTCGTTCCTCACGATCATCCGGCTCGCTACCAGTCGCACACCGGGCCGAGCGCTCCAAGCGGTCGTCGCAGCTGTCGGATTGTTTGCCGCCCATCCTCGAATGGGACCAAGCGCTCTAGTTGTCATCGTCTTTGCGGCACTGATCGCCCGCCGATCGGCCATCGTGCGGATGGGGCTTCTCAGCGCCGGGGTGATTGCTTTGGGTTTGACGGAGTGGGTGCGGCGGGTAATCGCTGACGCCACGTTCGGCAATTCCGGCACGTACGACGCTGGTGATCTCGCCTCTCGGCGTGGCATCGGCGAAATCCCCGACATGGCGCAACACGCCCTCGGCACCGGCGCGTACCTGACGCTCGCCGGGACGGGGATCCTACTCATCGGTCTGGTCATGACGGTCCGCCGCCCGATCGTGGGCCCGGCCCTTCTCGGAATGTTTGCCGCCACAGTGGCGGTGGCCGGCTGGTTCCTCACCGGTGTGGGCCGCTCGGATGCGTGGCTCCACGGCCGCTACGTCGAAGTGTTCGCGCCGGTGTTGCTGGCGCTTGGACTTGCGTCGCTCAAGCACATGGGTTGGAAACCGGCACTGGGACTGGTGGTCGCAGCACCGATAGCGGCGGGAATCATCGGAGCTTGGGCCGGGCCCGGCAACAATTGGAACACGCCGCGCTCGCCGGTGATGATGCTTGGGGTCGAGGTCAGCGGCGCCCCGTTTGGTTCCAACTTCTTCGAACCGGGAGCGGCAGCCTCCGTCTCGATTCTCGTTGGGCTGGTGCTTTGGTGGTTGTGGCGGCTCGATCACGAGATCATCGCCACGGTCGTGCTGTCGGGCATTGTCGCGCTCGGCGTGGTAAGCGGCCTCGACGGACTCGACAAGCTCTATGACGGCAACCTCGGTGGGCGCACCTCGGGAGTTTTCGACGATGCCGAGGCAGTCGGCGAGCTCTACGTTGATACGGAACGGGTGTCACCCAATCTCATCGCCGCCCTGGCATGGGAGGTCGGTTTCGACGACACCACGAAGTCGCTCACATCGGCGACCACACACCTGTTGTTGGCACCGGACGCGCCGCCACCGACTGGCGCCACGCTTGTGTTGCAGTTCGAGAGCGGAACGGTCTGGGCGCTCGGCTGATCAGTCGGTGCTGTCACCGGAGTCGTCATCGGTCTGGCTTTGCAGAAATCGTTCGACCTCAGCTGCCAACTCATCTGAGGAGGGAAGATCGGCTTGCGCCTCAGCAAACTCGTCGTGCTGGGCCTCAAGTTGGGCCAGCATCTGACCGTGTGACTCCTCGGATTGCACCAGGGTGTCGAGACGGTTACGTGTCGACAGCGACTCGGTGGCAAGGTCGGCAGAATCAAGCGACAGGTCGGCTGATCGCTCGAGTCCTTCGATGAGGGCCAACGCCGCAGGCGGGTAGGGCGAACTCGACACATAGTGCGGCACCTGGGCCCATAGACCGAATGAGTCGATCGACACGACCTCGAATGCTTTCTCCAACGCAGACTCCACTCCGGCGGGCACATCGAGCGAGGCGTTGTTGAGCGTCTCATCAACCAACTCTGGCGTGGATGCTGTGATCGACAACATTGCCGGACGGGTGTGCGGCGCTGCTGCGGGGTACGAGCCAAGGCCGATCATGCGGCGGATGGCAAAGCGCTGACCGAGCTCCACAACAGCGTCCACAAAGGTGCGCCAATTGTGGTCGGGCTCGGTGCCGTGCAGAACCAAGAGGTCATTGCCGTTGCGGTCGCGGCCCGCCACGAGCTCAATGAAGGGCCAGTCGATGCCGACGTTCACGCCGTCGACGATGTGCATCGTTGGGCGATGTGCCCGATGATCGATCAGCCATTCCGTATCGAAGGTGGCCACTGTGCTGGCGTCGATCTGGCTGAGAATCCGCTCGACGGCGAGGTGAGCGGTCCCGCCGGCATCAATCCAGCCGTCGAGGTGAACCAAAAGGACAGGATCGAGAAGATCCGGCGTTCGCATGAGGGTATAGAGATCCTCGGGAGCGGCTGGGCGAGTCATTACTCCCGAGGGTATTCCTCGCACGGGAATTGTGGTGGCTCGCGCTACGTTGAAACCCATCATGGCTGATGTAACTGATGCAACATTCGAGACCGCCGTAGTCGAGCGCTCCAAGCAGGTCGCAGTCGTTGTCGACCTCTGGGCCGAATGGTGCGGACCATGCAAGCAGCTTGGTCCCATCCTCGAAAAAGTGATCGCCGAGACTAATGGCGCGGTCGAGTTGGCCAAGATCGATGTCGACGCCAACCCCGCTGTCGGGCAAGCCTTCAAGGTTCAGTCGATCCCTGCGGTGTACGCAATGGTCAACGGCCAGATCGTCGATAGCTTCATGGGCGCTCAGGGTGAAGCGCAGGTCCGCGAGTTTGTGGAAAAGCTGGTGCCCGCCCAAGAGCTGTCGGAAATCGAGCAGCTCATCGCGGCCGGTGACGAAGCTTCGCTGGTGGCCGCGGTCAACCTGGAACGAGACAACGCCGAGGCAATTTGTCCGCTCGCCGAAATTTTCATCCAAACCGGTCGGGCTGATGAAGCGGCGGAGATTCTGGCCCGGATCCCCGAGTCCCCGGAGACCCGTCGCCTTGCTGCGTTGGCCCGTATCGGTGACGACGGTGGCGGCGACATCGATGCTGCCTTGGCCGGCCTGTTGCCGCAGGTGAAGCTCGACGAAGCCGCTCGACAGAAGTTTGTCGACTTGCTCGAGGTTCTCGGCGCCGCCGACCCTCGCACCGCCGACTGGCGTCGCCGGCTCAGCGCGGCGCTGTTTTAAGAACGAGTTCGTCTAGCCGCGGCCGATGAACGGCATTGACGTGGCCATCACGGTCATGAACTGCACATTGGCATCAAGTGGAAGCCCAGCCATATAGAGGACCGCGTCTGCCACATGCTGCACGTCCATCGTTGCCTCACGCGTGGTCGAGCCGTCGGCCTGCACAATCCCGGCCGACATGGGTTTGGTCATTTCTGTCGCAGCATTACCGATGTCGATCTGGCCGCAGGCGATGTTGTGGGCACGCCCATCAAGCGAGGCCGAGCGAGTAAGGCCCGTGATGGCGTGTTTGGTGGCGGTGTACGGAGCCGAGAATGGGCGTGGCGCGTGGGCCGACACTGAACCGTTGTTGATGATGCGACCTCCTTTGGGGTCCTGTGCCTTCATCATCCGGAATGCCTCTTGGGTGCAGAGGAAGGGGCCGGTGAGATTCACGTCGACGACCTGTTGCCATTGAGCAACGGTGAGATCTTCGAGTGCCACGGGTGGCGCCGCGCTGCCAGCATTGTTGAAGAGGACATCGAGTCGCCCGAACGCGGCCTTTGTTTCGGCGAAAAGGTTGGCGACGGCGCCTGGATCGCTGACGTCGGTGACCACGCTGAGCGCTTGTTGGCCCGCGTCTCCCGCAGCGGTGACGGTTTCCGTCAGCGCATCGGGTCGGCGGCCAGCCAATACGACCGCAAAGTTGGCCCGCAGTAGTGCTATGGCTGTGGCTCGGCCGATTCCGCTGCCTGCTCCGGTGACGATTGCTACCTTCTCTGGCGTGCTCATCTGGCAGAACCTAGCTGGAGCAGCGTCGTGTCGATGTCTCGATGTCGGTGAGCGCCGCTAGGTTAAAATTCAGCGGTTCGTCCGCGTTGCACTTCCCCGCGAGACCCCCGACTCTGGGAGCGTCGTGTGGTTGTGCCACCGCCTTCAACTGAAGTGCTTTCAACCGAACCTGATGTCGACTGGCGACGCGCGCCCAGGTTGCTGGCCGACCGGCTCGGAATCTCACCAGCAGCGGTCATGCTGGGTCTGCTTACCGTGATTGCGGCGGCGGCAGGAGCATGGTGGGCGTTTCGTGCTCCGCCGACTGTGGTCGAGGAGATGCTGCCGTTGGTCGGCGATGTTGCCGTGGCGGTTCCGTCGACCACAACCCAGGCTCCGGCTCCGCTGGTGGTCCACGTGGATGGAGCAGTAGCGGAGCCGGGAGTACACCACGTCGTGTTGGGCAGTCGCGTGGTTGATGCCATCGAGGCGGCGGGAGGCCTGACCCAAGATGCCGACCGCTCCCGGCTCAATCTCGCCGTGCTGGTGGAGGACGAGCAGCGGGTGTGGGTGCCCCGTTTGGGAGAGCCCGAACCGTCGGTGGTTGCCCCGACGGGGGGTGACGGGCTGCGATCGGCTGCCAATGGTGGGGTGGTCGATATCAATCGTGCGTCGGCGACGGAGTTGGAAGCTCTCCCGGGCATCGGTCCGAGTTTGGCCGCGGCGATCGTCGATCATCGTGAACGCGAGGGCACGTTCGGCTCCGTTGAGGAGCTGCTCAGTGTTGCGGGGATTGGCCCGGCAAAGCTGGCGCAAGTTCGACCTCTGGCGCGCATATGAGGGCTCATCTCTTTGCGGTGGGCGCACTGGTCGGAGCCTGGCTGTTGCTGCCGGTCCCTTGGATGGTGGTGTTGGCGATGTTGGGGTGTGCACTGCGCTGGCCCCGGCCCACAGTGGTAATGGTCGCCGCGTGCTTGGCCACGAGTTGGCTTGGAACGCGGGCACTTGATGGATTGGAGCCGCTCAACTCAGAATCGTTCGAAGGCTGGGTGACTCTGGTCGAGGATCCGCGGTCCTCAGGGCCACTCGGGGTGCGAGCTGCTGCTCGAGTCGACGGGCGAAGAGTCTCGATCAGCGCTCACGGCCCGGTGGCTGGCCGGGTGGCGAACCGATTGGCCGGCGAGCATCTGTTGGTGATGGGCACCGTGCAACCTCTCCGATCAGGTGACGACTGGGCACGTTGGCGCCACGAGGTAGGCCGGATCACGATTACGACGGTGGTTGACACAGCTCCGGGCTCGCCGATTGCTCGGCTCGCCAACGAGGTGCGTCGCACCCTCTCGGGAGGCGCTGCACCTCTGTCGCGGACCAACCAGGCGCTGTATCTCGGCATGGTGATCGGCGATGACCGGGGGCAAAGCCCGGTGGTCGCCGATGATTTCCGTGCTGCTGGATTGGGTCATCTCCTTGTGGTGTCAGGCCAGAACGTCGCGTTCGTCCTGGCCATCGTGGCGCCTCTTTTGGTCGCGGCGAGGCCCGCCGTACGAATCGTCGTGCTGAGTGCGGTGCTCGTGTTCTTCGCCGTGCTTACTCGTTTTGAGCCCTCCGTGTTGAGGGCGGTGATGATGGCCGGCGTCAGTATTGGGGTGGTGGGGGCCGGCAGTCCGATCGACGGTCGCAAGGCATTGTCCGTTGCTGTCGGCATGTTGCTTCTCATAGATCCGTTCCTTGTCCACGTTGTTGCCTTCCAGCTTTCGGCGGCGGCAACGGGTGGCATTGTGTGGATGGCAGGCCCCTTGGGCGAGCGGATCGGGGGTCCGGGGCTGATCCGAATTCCGTTCGCCACAACGGCGGCTGCCCAAATCGGAGTCGGGCCACTCCTGCTTCTCACGTTTGGCCCGGTGCCGTTGGCCAGCCTGCCCGCCAACCTCTTGGCCGGGCCGGCATCTGGCCCGGTGATGATATGGGGATGCACCGCTGGGATGTTGGCCGGGATAGTTGGCGGACCGATCGCAAGCATTATCCATTTTCCGACCCGGATGTTCCTGTGGTGGATTCGCGAGGTCGCCCGCCTCTGTGCGGCAGCCCCACCGGCGATGATCGGTGGTGTTGGCTGGGCGATCATCGTCGGGTTGACGATTCTGATGCTCACGCGTCCGCGGGCGCGGCTCGTCGTCGGTGCGGTCGGCATTGTGCTGGCGATGGTCACCATCGCTCGCGCTCCCGCTGTGGAGATCGGCGACGACCAAATTGTTGATGGTGTCGAGCTACGTCTATCTGAGCGTGGGCTGATCATCGTGCTCGACAACCCCGGCGAACCGCGCACCGTGTTGGGCAAGCTCCGGCGTCTGGGCACTGGTAAACCGGCACTGATTGTCGCGTCGGATGGCGACCTTGCAGATTCGCTCATGGTTCTTGCCCTGCGCGATCGCTACGGACCGGTGCCGGTCCTGGCGCCCGAACTTCACCGTGTCCCTACAGCTAAAACAGCGCGCGCCGGGGAGCGTTACCGTCTCGGTGATCTTCTGATCGAGGTGGTCGTTGGGGAACGCGGCCTAGATGTGATCAATCTCTCGGCCGCAGTTGTCTCGGGGTGGGGTCCGCCAGGATAGGGTCGCCGCCGATGTACCTCGAGCTGGGAACAACCCGATTCGATATCACCACACGAGCACTCGTGATGGGGATCCTTAACCGCACGCCTGACTCGTTTTTCGACGGCGGCGAGTATTGGTCGTTTGACGACTTCATCCGTCAAGCTGAAACCTTGGTGGAGGAAGGCGCTGACTTTCTCGATGTGGGGGGCGTCAAAGCTGGGCCTGGCCCAGAGGTCACTGTCGAGGAGGAGATGGAGCGGGTCGTTCCTGCGATTGCTGCGCTCAGCGCCCGATTCGATCTTCCGATCTCGGTTGATACCTTCCGAGCGTCGGTCCTGCAGGAGTCGCTCAACGCCGGCGCGTGTGTCGGCAATGACATCAGCGGCTTCGCTGACCCGGCATTCCTGGAAGTGGCGGCACGACACAGCGCTTCTGTGGTCGCCACGCATGTCCGTATTGGCCCGCGCATCGCGGACCCGGCGCCCATATATGGCGATGTTCGCGGCGACGTCAC
>JABIQM010000237.1 GCA_018699415.1 Acidimicrobiaceae bacterium | reverse complement strand
GGTAGCCACGTGCCAGTTGCGCCTTGGACACAGGGTCGAGATCGGAGCCGAATGCGGCGAACGCCTCAAGCTCACGGAACTGCTGGAGATCGCCCTTGAGGGTGCCGGTGGCAACCTTCATGGCCTTCACCTGCGCAGCTGAGCCCACACGAGACACCGAGATACCCACGTCAACGGCCGGGCGGATGCCCGATTTGAAGAGGTCGTCCTGGAGGAAGATCTGACCATCGGTGATGGAAATCACGTTGGTCGGGATAAACGCGGACACGTCGCCGGCCTTGGTCTCGATGATCGGGAGAGCAGTAAGCGAACCAGCACCGAGCTCATCGGAGAGCTTGGCCGCGCGCTCAAGGAGACGAGAGTGCAAGTAGAAGACATCACCAGGGAAGGCTTCACGCCCCGGCGGGCGGCGCAGCAGTAGCGAGACCTGGCGATAGGCCTCAGCCTGCTTCGAAAGGTCATCGTAAATGATGAGCGAATGCTCGCCGTTCTCCATCCAGTGCTGGCCCATGGCGCAACCGCCGTAGGGGGCAAGGAACTTGAATGGCGCCGGATCCGAAGCCGGAGCAACCACGATGGTGGTGTACTCCATGGCGCCGAGTTCTTCGAGAGTGGCAACGTTTTGGGCCACGGTCGAGGCCTTCTGACCGATGGCGACGTAGACGCACTTCACGCCAAGACCCTTTTGGTTCAAGATCGTGTCGAGAGCGATGGTGGTCTTGCCGGTCTTGCGGTCACCGATGATCAGCTCACGCTGGCCACGGCCAACGGGTATGAGTGAGTCGATCGACTTGATGCCAGTCTGCATCGGCTCATGCACCGGCTTGCGGCCCAAGATGCCGGGAGCTTGAATCTCCATGCGGCGGGGCTGCACGTTCGTGAGCGGACCCTTGCCGTCAATGGGCTCTCCGAGTGGGTTGACGACACGACCGAGAAGGCCATCGCCGACCGGCACCGACAGGATCTCGCCCGTGGCGACCACGGTCTGACCTTCCTCGATGCCGTCAACGTCGCCAAGAACCACGGCACCGATGGAGTGCTCGTCAAGGTTGAGGGCAAGGCCGATGAGCCCGTTCTCAAAGCGAAGCATCTCGTTGACCGCGGCATCGGGCAGGCCCGACACGCGAGCGATCCCGTCGCCAACCTCGAGAACGCGACCAACAGTGGTCTGTTCCAAGCTCGGCGAGAAACCTTCGAGGTTGCTCTTGATCGCTGCAGCTACGTCAGCGGTATTGATCGTGAGATCCGACATTTCGTGTCTCTATCTTCTCGTTCAGGTGAAGTTTGCTGTGCTCAACCGAGCACGGTCAGGTGAAGTTCTCGCGAAGCTGCGCCATTCGGCGGCGCACACTCCCGTCGATGACGTCGTCACCGATTTCGGTGATCAGACCGCCCATGATCGACTCATCGATCACGACGCGGATCTCGACATCGGTGCCAACCGACGACTTGATAGCGGCGGCGAGGCGGGCTTTTTGGTCCTCAGTGAGCTCAACGGCAGAGCGAACTCGAGCCAAGGCCCGATTTCTGCCTGCTGCACTGCGGGAAACTGCTTCGTCAACAATGGCCGGAAGGTCAGCGCCACGACCGGTACCCACAACCATCGACACGAGGGCCGTGGTGGTGGACGAGGCGCGAGATCCGAGTAGATCTTCCACGACCGCCTGTCGACGTTCGATCGGAAGCCCAGGGTCGCTGACAGTTGCTAGTAGCGATTCGCTGACGCGAAGCGCCTCCGCGAACCGGAACAGCTCATCCTCAACGACATCGGATACGCCCTCCGCGGCCGCGACCGCTAGGAGTGCATCGGCGTAGCCGCCGAGCCGGTCGTCAGCCACGCCCAGCCACTTCGTCGATATAGGCATCGACCAGCGCGGTCTGCGCGTTGCGGTCGAGGTTGGCCTTGATCACGGCTTCGGCGGCGCCAACGGCAATCTCTGACACTTCAGAGCGAAGGTCCGTGATGGCCTGAGCCCGACTGGAGTCGATGTCGACCTGCGCACGAGTGCGCATTTCTGCCACATCTGCCTCTGCCCGGCTTTGCAGATCAGCACGGAGCTGATCGGCTTGGGCCCGGGCTTCGTCAATCAGCGCTGATGCCTCGGCCTTTGCGCCAGCAAGTTCGGCGGCATGATCAGACTTGATCTTCGCTGCATCGGCCATGGCCTGGTCAGCGGCGTCGAGGTCAGCGGCGATCTTGTCGGCTCGAGCATCCATGGCTCCCTGAACGGCCGGGAAGCCCTTCCAGACCATGAAGACGAACAACACGAGGAACGCACCGCCACCCCAGATGATCTCGTCGAGTTCCGGAATGATGGGGCTAGGAGCTTCGAGACATCCCTCCATCGCCTTCTCCAACTCGGCGAACTCGGTTTCGAGTTCCTCGTCGTGAAGGTTGTGGAAAGCAATACCGTCTTCGGCTAGGCGCTCTTCGGCTTCGATCGCTGCGTCAATAGCGCAGCCACCGATGGTTTCACCTGAGGCCCCCGCAGGGGAGGCCAGAAGAGCAAGCGCCGCGGCAGCAATGCCGAGAGCACCGGCAGTACGCCGGATCGTATGAGTCATTGTCATTTCCTTCCGCTGCTCAGGGGAGCAGGAGGATGAAGACCACGAAGCCGATAAGGGCGAGCGCCTCGGTGAAGGCGATTCCCAGGAACATCGTGGTGCGGACCATGCCGGCGGACTCTGGCTGGCGAGCCATCGATGAGATGGCGTTGCCGACCACGGTGCCGATGCCGATGCCTGGGCCAATGGCGGCTAGGCCGTAGCCCAGACCAGCGCCAATAGCCTTGAGGCCTTCGAGCATTTCGCCCGGGGCGGTCTCTGCGAGAACGTTGAGCACTTGAGTTTCTCCTGTGTTGCCGTGAGATCTGAAGATCGTGGACTGGTTGGTGAACGCTGGAATCAGTGTTCGGGGTGCATTGAGCCGCCGATGTACACGGCGGTAAGAATGGTGAAGATGAAGGCCTGTAGGACCGAGACGAGAATTTCGAAGCCCGTCATGAGTATCAGCATCGGGAATGACAGGGCAATAGCGCCGAGCCAACCGATGCCGCCTGCCGCGGCCATCGTGGCCGAGAGGATTGCGAAGGTGACGAGCAGAAGGTGACCCGCCACCATGTTGGCCCAGAGTCGAATCGCCAGCGAGAAGGGGCGCACAACGAAGGTGGACACGAACTCAATCGGAGTGACGATCAGGTACAGCGCCTTGGGGACGCCGGGTGGGAAGAGCGAGTTCTTCAGGTAGCCGAAGGCACCCTGATGCTTCACACCCTGGAAGTTGTAGATCACCCAGACGAGAAGAGCGAGCGTGATGGGCATCGCCATTCGTGAGTTGGCGGGGAACTGCCAGAAGGGGATGACCTCGGTGATGTTCGAGAAGAAAATGAAGAAGAACATCGTGGTGAGGAACGGCATGAACTTCTTACCTTCGGGGCCGATGGTCTGCATGACCACGGACTCCTCAACAAAGTTGACGCCCGATTCAGCGACGTGCTGAATGCCACGGGGCACCATGTTCTTTTTTGCTCCGGCGAGCCAGAAAATCAAGATGGTCATCACCATGGCGAACAGATAGGTAAGACCTACTTTGTTCAGAGCAAATGGCGTGTCCTCGAAAAGAATCGACGGCCAATCGAACAGATGATTGACCGGTGGGAACTCGAGGGCGAGGACGTTCATGTTGAGCGCTCCGCGGAAGGATCGTTGGTGGGAAGGATTTCATGTCCGGGCTTCAGACCGGGGAACGCGAGCGACGCCGCAACGTGTCGAGTTTCCCAGGCAAGAAGCCCAAGGTGTGTAACCAGAAGACTGATGGCGAACGGAACAATTTCGAACCACTCACTATCCCGTATTGGTAACACGGCCGCAGTGAGGATGCCAAGACGAACGATGAAACCAAACATCACGGCGCCAAACAAAGCCGCTGGTGAGACTTTTGTGCCCCAGGTAATGGCTGCAGCGCCCAAAAGAAAGTTGATTGCAACGATGGCAAGGGCGATTCCGGAGCTCCAGAACCCGTGCCACCCCCAGAAGATCGCGCCCGCCGCGAGCATCGCCGGAGTGACCATCACGGTTCGCACAGCAAGATCACGTGCTACCTGACGCTCGGGCGCAATGGCGGTGACCTCGGCGGGGAACGGTGCCGTACGATCGATCATCACGTAGTACCTCGCGAGTACGTGGCCCGACGGGCCTCGAGTTCAGCATCCATCGAGGCGCTGTACTGCGTGTAGAGCTTCCACACCTCGTAGACGAGAACAAGACCTGCGAGCAGGAGCGTGAACAGCGGAAAGAGGCCCATCTGGCGATCGATGAACCAGCCGACGAGACCGAACAACGAGGGGGTAGCGATCATCTCGAACGCAGAAGAGAATGCCTCTCCCGCTCCGTCGCGTATCTCTCGCCGTTCCCGGTCGCTCACACATGCCTTTCAGACGATGATCCCGGCATGAAAAACTGGGAGCCGCTCGTGAATTGACTCACAAGCTAGTCAATCAAGCCGAAGATCACAACCCTCTGACAGCCCATGATCAGCGTTGTCAGCATGATTCAATTCTGCCACGGAGGATCGATCCCGAGCAGTTCTGTCGGAACCCCAAGACGCGTCACCAACTGCTGCAGATGGGGAAGAACATCTCGCCGCGGCAACACAATCCGAACCAGGTCGGGTCGGTGCCGCACAATCAGGTCTGCGACTGCCGGAACCACTCCGAGATCGGCTCCGACCGTGCACACGACGAGGACGCCCGCCTCGCCATCTTTACCGAACAGTGCCGCTGGGCAGGCGTCGAGGAGATTCGATCGCGGTGGAATCGGCTCAACGAGAGAGGCTGCCGAAATACGGGCAAGCCCGGGATCGTTCAAGATCACCTCACGAAGCCAACGCTCACGAGCAAGCCGATTAATGGCATGCGCCGGCACTCCTTCTTGGCGATGCTTTGCCACCCGACCGATCACGTCAGCAAGTGTCTCTTCGATATCGCGCCCCGCGTGGAGCAGCACGCCTGCCTCTCGATCGAAACGGCCAACGCCGACTTCTAATGTGGGGCCATTCGCTGACTCCACCACCCGCCCCACCTCAAGGCCCATGACTTCCGCCCGAACAATGCCATCCTCGACCACGATGCTCGCCCCACATCGTTTGATCATCGCCACGATCGATGCCGTGCCGGGTGTCGTTGGGTGCGGCTCAGGAAGCACATCTGGGGTCACAGCCAGAACCGAGGGCGCTCCCTGCGAGCCCAACGACCAAACTGTCATCTCAGGAGCGACCATATCGACGCGACGAGCGTGAGTCCCCGCATGGTGTTCGACAACGACATCAACATCGACGTCGGGATGGCGCTGGCGCCACACCAAGACGCCACCGAGTACGGCCAAGTCGTCGCTTGACACGACAACGACCGCCCGGGTCGAGGAGTGCACCGTGACCCCGAAGGGTGCAGCGTCTACCTCAACATCGTCGGCCGATGCGTCAAGTTCAAATTGTTCACGGGCAAGGGCGATAGCCCGAGCTCGTTCAAGCCCCGCCCGCTGCGCGGGATCGAGACTCACGGGGAGATCAGCTATCTTCGGCGGGAGCGTCTGTCGACTTGCGACGGCCATAGCGCTTCTCGAAGCGCTCGACACGACCAGCGGTGTCGACGATCTTCATGGTGCCCGTAAAGAAGGGATGGCTCTCAGATGAGATTTCCACCTTGTACAGGGGGTACTCGTTGCCGTCTTCCCACTCCACCGTCTCGCTGGTGGCAATGGTAGAACGGGTGATGAACGAGGTACCAGCGGACACATCGTGAAAGACGACAGGGCGGTACTGGGGGTGGATGTCAGACTTCATAGCAAATCCAGTCTATGAGGCCGACGCCGAAGACCCGACCTCGGCAAGGAACTCCTCGTTGGTCTTGAACTCCCCAAGGCGCTCAATGAGCATCTCGAGACCCGCTGACGCCTTGCCTTCCGCGGAAACTGCATTCAGGACTCGGCGAAGCTTCCACACATTGTTGAGCTGCTTCTTTTCAAAGAGCAACTCTTCATGGCGAGTGGACGAACCGTTGACGTCAATCGCTGGATAGATACGACCTTCGGCGGCGGAGCGATCAAGCCGAAGTTCCATATTGCCAGTGCCCTTGAACTCTTCGAAGATCACCTCGTCCATGCGCGAGCCAGTGTCGACGAGGGCCGTGGCAAGAATGGTGAGCGATCCGCCTTCTTCAACATTGCGCGCAGCACCGAAGAACTTCTTCGGTGGGTAGAGGGCTGCGGCATCTACCCCGCCGGACATCACTCGGCCGGACTGCGGAGCTTCAAGGTTGTAGGCGCGTGCAAGGCGGGTAATGCCGTCGAGAATGACGCACACATCGCGGCCACCCTCAACCATTCGCTTCGCACGCTCAATCGCCATCTCCGTAACCGTGATGTGCTCCTCGGTTGGCTTGTCGAACGTGGACGAAATGATCTCGCCGTCGCGTAACCACCGCTTCATGTCGGTGACCTCTTCGGGCCGTTCATCAACCAGCAGCACCATGAGGTGCACCTCAGGGTTGTTGGCTTCGATCGAGCGAATGATCTGCTTCAGGATCGACGTCTTGCCCGCCTTGGGCGGCGACACGATCAAACCACGCTGGCCTTTTCCGATAGGAGCGAGAAGATCGATGATGCGAGCGGTCATATTCGACCGGTCACCCATCATCTCCATGGTGAGACGCTCGTCGGGGAACAGTGGTGTGAGGTCGTCGAACTGCGGGCGGGTGGCAGCCTCTTGCGGGTTGCCACCGTTGACCTGCTCGACAGAAAGCAGCGCAGGGTTCTTCTCGTTGCGGTTGGCGGGGCGGGATGGTCCCGCCACCATGTCGCCCTTGCGAAGACTGAACTGGCGGACAAGCCTTACAGGAACATACGCATCGTCTCGACTCGGAAGCATCCCGTTCACGCGGATGAACCCATAGCCCTCGCTGCGGAGATCGAGGTAGCCCTCAACCAGGGTCGGCTCACCGTCCCAGTCATCGCCAACACCCTCACGGGTGTTCTCACGATCACGACCACGCCGCCGCCGCCGGCGGTTGCCCGACTCGCCGCGGTCTTGGCCCTGATCGTTGCGCTCACCGCTTTTACGGTTTTGCGGCCGATCGCCGTCGGCGTTGGACCCTTCGGCTTCATCAGCATCGCCAGATGAGCCTGTTGGGTCGCTGTCCTCAGAGTCAGAGGAGTTCTCGGTCGTCCCCGGCGGCTCAGAAGTATCTTCCTGCGCCGACTGCGGTGACACCGTCGCCGTGGGGCCATCATCGGTCTTGTCGGTAGGAGCACCAACACTTGAGCCATCGCCACCGGCAGCGAGGTCAAGAATCAGATCGATGATCTCACCCTTGCGAGCACGCGACGGTGGCTTCTTGCCAAGCGTCTCTGCAATCTGGGTCAGCTCATCGCGATCCTTGCGCTGCAAGGTCGACCGGCGCATCTCCGTGGTTTCCACGGGCACGTCTCCTCAGTTCGAGAAATTTGGTTATCGTCTGCGGTTATAGCGAACGGCCGCAACGCTGCCGATCGGATCCGACGGCACCGTCAATGACGATACGGAGAGGCTAGCGGCCTAACGCCGCGCGGCGTCGACGTAATCCTCAATCACAGCCAGATTATTTGGTAACGACTCCACCCGCTCATCCCGATCGAAGATCCCGGCCAGATGCGGCGGGAGTTCTGGACGAACACCCGTGGCCTGCTCTACCGCATCTGGGAACTTCGCAGGATGCGCAGTAGACAAGGTGACGATCATCTCGTCGGGTCGACGCAAACGTTCAGCTGCGCCGATGCCGACCGCCGTGTGCGGATCGATCAGGAGGCCGTGACGCTCATACATGGCGCTCATCACCGCGAGCGTTTCGGCATCGCCCAACCGGGCACCGGCGAACTCCGCAACCAAGCGCTCGTGCTGTTGCGGCGTCAACGACGCTCGACCCCGCTCGCGAAAGCCTGCCAGCAACTCCGCGGTGGCCGGGCCGTTTCCATCGAGCAGTTCAACCAATAAGCGTTCAAGGTTCGACGAAATCTGAATGTCCATCGACGGCGAGAGCGTTGGCACCACGTCATCAGCGACCATCTCGCCGCTGTCGATAAGCCGAGTGAGAATGTCGTTGGTGTTGGAGGCCACGATGAAGCGATCGACGGGCAATCCCATCCGATGAGCCACATGCCCGGCAAACACATTGCCGAAGTTGCCGGTGGGGACGCAGTAGGTCGTGGGCGTGTTGCGCCGTCCGAGCTTCTGGGCAGCCCACACGTAGTAAACGATCTGACCCATGACACGGGCCCAGTTGATCGAGTTGACCGCTGACAAACGACACCGCTGCCGGAACGGTTCGTCGGCGAACATCGCCTTCACCAGATCTTGGCAATCGTCGAAGGTTCCATCGACGGCCACCGCATGCACATTTGGGTCAGTGAGCGTGGTCATCTGACGACGCTGCACTTCGCTGGTTCGGCCGGCCGGAAACAAGATCACGATGTCGACGCGGTCGCTACCGCGCACCGCTTCCATCGCCGCCGAACCCGTATCACCCGATGTTGCCCCCACGATGGTGACCCGATCATCGCGGCGGCGAAGCTCATGGTCGAACAGTCGCCCGACGAGCTGGAGTGCCACATCCTTGAAGGCAAGAGTTGGGCCATGGAAGAGCTCGAGGAGATGGTGGTTCTCATCGAGCTGGACAAGCGGGCATACCTCAGGCGCCGAGAAGGTGGCGTAGGCATCGCGAACCATGGCGGCGAACTCACCAGCGCTGATCACACCATCAACGAATGGCTGCATCACCGCAGCCGCGAGTTCGGGATACGACTCGGGCTCCGCCGACGGGAGCGAGGGCCATTCGGTCGGCACGTAAAGACCGCCGTCGGTGGCCAAGCCGCCGAGGAGGGCATCGCTGAAGTCGATCTCGTCGGCTAAGCCCCGCGAGCTCGCATAGCGGATCACGATCAGTCCTCGTCGCCGACAACCCGGATCACCGAGCACACCTCGTTGACCACGTCGAGCCCGCGCAGAGCGTTGAGCGTGGTCTGCACGCTCGCCTCGTTCGAGACATGGGTGATGAAGATGATCTCGGCTTCGGCATCGAGCCCACGCTGCTCCATCGACCGGATCGACACGCCGTGGTCGCCAAATACCGATGCCACCTGGGCCAGCACACCCGGCTGATCCGACACCTGCAGATTGATGTAGTAGGCGCTTGAGAGGGCGTCGATCGAGCGAATCTTGGCTCGCTGAAGGTTGCCGATCGTGGCTGCGGTGCCTGCCACCTTGTTGACAGCGGCATCGATCACGTCGCCGAGCACTGCACTTGCGGTGGGTCCGCCACCAGCACCGCGGCCGTAGAACATCAGATCGCCGACGGAAGCGCCTTCGACGAAGACGGCGTTGAAGCTATCGTTCACGCTGGCGAGCGGGTGATCACCCGGGATCATCGCTGGATGCACCCGCACCGCGATTTCTGACTCGCCATCGGCGTTCTCGCCACCCTCAATGACAGCCACGGCCTTGATCACATGATCAAGGCGCTTGGCCATCTCGATGTCGGTAACAGTGATGTTGGAGATGCCCTCGTGGTAGACGTCGCCGGCCACAACCGATGCCCCGTACACAATGGATGCGATGATGGCGGCCTTTGCGCCAGCGTCGAAACCCTCGACATCGGCGGTCGGATCGGATTCGGCGTAGCCCAGACCCTGCGCATCAGCAAGGGCGTCGGTGTAGCCGGCGCCGTGCTCGGTCATCTGGGTGAGGATGTAGTTGGTGGTGCCGTTGATGATGCCCATGACGCGGGTGACATCCTCGCCGATGAGCGACTCGCGCAATGGACGAATCAATGGAATACCACCGGCCACCGCTGCTTCGAACAACAGATCAACGCCTGCTGCCGCAGCGGCCGCGTAGAGCTCGGCTCCATGATTGGCGAGCAGCTCCTTGTTGCCGGTGATCACGGGCTTTCCCAGCTCCAGCGCCCGGAGGATGAGTTCGCGGGCTGGCTCAATTCCGCCGATGACTTCGACGATCAGGTCAATACCAGGGTCTTGCACCACACCGATCGTGTCGGTGGTGAGGAGGTTGGCATCAACCACGACATCACGGTGTTTCGATACCGACCGAACGGCGATCGCTCCGAGCGAAAGGTCGACGCCCGTCCGGGTGGAGATGGCATCTCGCCGCGCCGTCAGCAATTCAGCAAGGGCACCGCCCACGTTTCCGCAGCCGAGTAGTCCGATCTTGAGTTCGTGCACCCGCTGAGCGTAGCCAAGGCCAGGCACGACCAGCGCAAGATTGTTTTATTGCTTTTCATAGGTTTAGATGCTTTCCTGCTCCTATGAGTTCTCTGATTAGGCGATCATCGGCTCCCCCGTCGACAACGAACTCGCCCCACACAACGGATCCAGCTCGCCGCCGGTGCGAGGCCCGTGTATTTGCACCGCCATGCGAAAACACGGACACCACCACACTGGCCGAGGTCCTCCAGAGGGACGGTCCACTCCCCGACCATTACGTTTCGGGCGTCGGGGTCGGGATCGCCAGCTACCTCGATGTCTTGCACAGGGCCGGGCATGTGCACGGTGACGTTCAACCAGCTTCGGTGCTGCTCCCGGGGAACAACATGCTCTGGCTCACCGACCCGGTGGTCAAACACCATGCAGGCTCGGCAGCCGATGACCTCGTGTCCCTCATCGTCACACTTATCGAGTGCGCAACGGGTCTCGACGTCGATGCATCAGTTGAGTGGACACCAGAATTGCTGATCCACGTTGGTTGCTCGCCTGTACTGGCCACTACAATCGGAGCGGTTCGACCCGAGGCGGGCGCTGCTATCGCATCAATGGCGTTAGCTCGGCCCGATCAGGCTCTGCCCCAACACAAGACCGACGCGGACTAGACCGACTTCGACGAACGCCTCCGCCACCTAGACGTCGAGCCTCGTGAGGTCATCGAACGTCTCGCGACGAACAACCAGTCGGGCCGCACCATCCGAAACAAACACGACGGCGGGCCGAAGCACCTTGTTGTAATTGGATCCCATCGAATGGCCATACGCGCCAGTGACCGGTGTAGCAATAATATCGCCGACTACAAGGGAGTCCGGGAGTTGGCCATCTCGGACCAACACATCGCCCGACTCACAATGCTTGCCGACCACCGTGACACGTTTGGCCCGATCGGCTTCGACGTCACGAGCCAGGAACGTCTCGTAACCCGATCCGTAAAGCACGGGGCGGGGGTTGTCGCTCATACCACCGTCGACTGCCACATAGGTGCGGATATCGGGTAGCTGTTTAATCGTTCCAACGGTGTAAAGGGTGACCGCCGCGGCAGCCACAATCGAGCGTCCAGGTTCGGCTGATACGTCTGCGGTAACGCCTGCTGTCTCGCACGCGTCACTCACGGTCCGACCCCAGTCGCCGATCGTCGGCGCTCGTTCGTCGTTGATGTAGGGGACGCCAAGGCCCCCTCCAACCGACATCTCCGGTAGGCCCCATCCCGCGGCAGCGTCAGCGATGATCTTCGCAGCCTTCGCGAATGACCCGACGGCGAAGACCTGACTGCCGATGTGGGCATGAACACCAACCAATTGCACTGACTCGGCCGCTGATGCTCGAGCGATGGCCTGTTCGGCGATGCCAGTGGACACGGTAAACCCAAATTTTGAGTCGTCATGACCCGTGGCGATGAAATCGTGGGTCTCAGCCTTGATGCCTGGGGTGAGTCGAAGGAGCACCTTGGGGGCGACGCCCGTTTCTGCGTAAAGCGACTCAAGACGGTCGAGCTCGTCGAAGCTATCGACCACAATGCGAGAGACACCGACATCCACTGCCATACGGAGTTCGCTCAGTGACTTGTTGTTGCCATGCAGCACAAGTTTGTGAGCGGGCACGCCGGCATGGAGCGCCACGTGAAGTTCGCCACCGGTGGCAACGTCAAGGTGCATGCCTTCCTCGTACGCCAGTTTCGCCATCGCTGAGCAGAGAAATGCTTTGGTGGCGAAGGCGACTCCGCCACCAAATGCTTCGACCGCCTCGCGGCAACGAGCTCGCAAATGCGCCTCGTCATACACAAAGAGTGGCGTGCCAAACTCCTCGGCCAGATCAATGGCATCGCAGCCACCGATCTGCAAGCGCCCATCGATCACATCATGGTTCTCAGGGATTAGACGTCGGGCAATCGGCAGCATGATCGGTTCGGTTCCTGCAATCACATCGACTCAGGCGCAGAAACGCCGAGAAGATCAAGAGCGATCTGAAGGCCAACCTGCGAGGCGGCTACAAGAGCAAGACGAGCTTGTGTGAGCTCGGTCGAGACGCCGTCACCCATGACGTAGCAATCGTGGTAGAAGCCGTGCAGAGCTGCGGCTTGCTCGCGCGACCATGCCGCGACGCGGTGTGGACCGTTGTCTTGACATGCCACCCGCACGGTGTCGGGCAAGGTATTGAGGTTGCGCAGAAGGTCAAGCTCGCGCTCGTGCACCAAGAGCGACCTGTCGACATCGGCGAGCGGCAAGCGATCAACTCCTGCCGCAGCAGCCTTGGCGAGGATCGAGCAAATGCGAGCGTGGGCATATTGGACATAGAAGACAGGGTTATCCATGCCTTGTTGGGCAACCTCGTCCACATCGAATGTCTGACGACTGTCGACAGACTGGATCAGATAGGTGAACCGGGCTGCGTCGGGTCCGACCTCAGCAATGATGTCGTCAAGATCGATCTGGTCGCCTGAACGACCAGACATCTGGAATGCCTCACCGTCGCGGACGAGGTCGACCATCTGGGTAATGACGATCTCTAGCTCATCAGGATTGTGGCCCAGGAGTTGCATCGCAGCCTTCATGCGCTGGATGTAGCCGTGGTGGTCGGCTCCCCACACGTTGAACAAAAGATCGGAGCGAGAAAACTTGTCGCGGTGGTAGGCAATGTCGGGGGTGAGGTAGGTGAAGTCACCATCGGACTTCACCAGCACGCGGTCCTTGTCGTCGCCTTGAGCACTACTTCGGAGCCAGGTGGCCCCGTCTTCTTCGAATACTGCGCCACGGGTGCGCAGCTCGTCGAGCGATTCCTCGATCTCGCCGTTGGCCACGAGCGACCTCTCGCTGAACCAGACGTCGTGATGGATATTGAGCGCCTCGAGCGTTACCCGATGGCTGGCGAGTCCGCGCTCGAGTCCCCACTCAAGCGCGTCGGCGTCAGCGGGCATTTCATGGGCCCACTCAGTGATGTAGTCACCGTGGTACCCGTGCTCGGGAATGGGATCGCCACGCGTCACGGCGGCCAACGACTCCGCGTAGTTGGTCATCTGCACGCCGCGGTCGTTGATATAGGTCTCGCGTGTGACCCGGAACCCGCAGCGCTCCTTCAACCGAGCAACCGAGTCGCCATAACAAGCACCGCGACCGTGGCCGGCGTGGAGGGGTTTGTTGGGGTTGGCGCTCACGAACTCGACATTGACATGAGCGCCGTCACCAAAGCCATGCGTGGCGTAGCTCTCAATCCCCTGCTCCAACACGTCGACCAGAACG
>JABIQM010000069.1 GCA_018699415.1 Acidimicrobiaceae bacterium | reverse complement strand
GCGGATTTTCGCCCGGTTGGTGCACCGCCATTTGGCAGGGACTGAGCAGCATGACCGCAGACCAACTCGCACAAGTAACCCAGCGAACGGAGGACGAAGGCGGTCCGCTCAACCCCGAGGGCGAAATCTCCGCGCTGGACGCCGAGTATGCCTGCGTCGGTCCACCTACCGTGATCATCACGATTGACAGCGGTGGACAGGTGACCTACCTCGGAATCGGTCTGACCTAGCCCACATCCGAGATGTGGGCGCATATCAGCATGCTATTGACCGCTGCCGACGGGAATTGCGTAGGCCACCACGTTGTCGACGTATGCGTTCGCCGAGCGGTTGAAGTCGCCTCCGCAGGTGATCAGAACCACCGACGGTCCGCCGTCCTTAGAAAATATTCGGCTCAACGGAAGCTGTTTCTTGTCGTATTGTGCACGCTCGGTGATCTCGAACTCGCGGGTCGAATCGTCGTCGTAGTGAACGACGAACCGGTCGCCGACTTGAAGATCATCAAGGTTGCGGAACACCCCGTCGCGTCCGCCAAAGGCAATGTGAGCGGCGAGCACCGACGAGCCCGGTTCGCCCGGCGATGGGCTCCATCGATACCAGCCGACTTCGGTCGCCCCAGGAATCTCCATCTCGCCGTTGGCCTGGACTCCAACGTCTTTCACGCGTACGTCGACGAGGTCGATGTCCGGGATGCTCAAGCCGACGGGTTCTGGACCCAGAGCGTCAAGCGCGCCATCCAGGTCGAGCCGCATATTGCCGGCCGATTCGACGAGAGCAGCGAGCGGCGATAGCGCCACGTCTCCAACACCACCGCCAGTGTCGGTCTGGTCGATGAGATCTGGCATGGATGTCGTGGATGAAATGTCTGCAGACGCGACGGGAACCGTCGACGTTGAGTCGACGGTTCCCGGTTGCGTCTCTTCCGCATTCATTTCGCCCCCGCATGCAGTCGCTCCGAATGTGAGCGCAAGTGCGAGAGTGATAGAGCGGAAGGGCTTCATTTTTGTGTTCAGCCTTGAACGAAGGCGGCGCGGCGCATGCCTGCACCGGCAAGACCGAGCAGAGCGACTGCTCCGAACACGATCACGGCAGAGTTGGCGCCGCTGTCGCTCACCGGGGAGTTACCGGTGTTGACAGCTGACGGTGCAGCTCCGAGGCCGTCGATCGCCTGCGTCAACACACCCAAGGTGTCGCCCTCGAGCGAACCAACGGCGTAAACGATAAGCGATGAGCCTTCGGTCACCGGCAGATCGGCAGGGCCGATCACGACGGGCTCAGAGGCACCGGCGGGGACAACTTCAGCCGTGACAGTGCCCGCTGCCAAGTCGGCCTGACCTTCGGCACCGTTAGGCACATCAGCGAACGCAACCGCACCGTTGGCCAGGATGTCCACGTTGGGAGCAGCGGCGGTGTGGCGAACCACGAGGCGACCCTCGCCTGCGGCGATTTCGCTCGTGTCGTTGGCGAACACCGACACTGTTGGACCGCCAGCGGCGTCAAGGTGAGCGATGACGGTGTAGTTGCCGGATGCAGGAACGGCGAAGTCACCGACGTCGATGGCGACCGTGTCGGTGCCGGTCAGGTTTACGGTCAAAGCAGCGAGCGTCATACCAGCAAATGCTGAAAGGTCAGTCATGTCGCCAAACGCGACGTCCTCGAGCACGACGGCGCCGTCGACAACGACGTCCACGTTGGTATCGGGAATGCCGTGAGCCAACATGATGGTGGCGTCTTGGGCGCTGGCCGGTTGGGCAAGCATCAGTGAAAATAGCGCTATGGCCAGCGCTAGTGCCTTCTTCATTGGGGGTCTCCTTGGTTTCCAGGCGCCACCATCTGGTGTGCCTGATTCTGATACGGAGTTCCCTTTGAGCCCAGATGCACCAGATTCCGAAATCTTGTGAGATTTCGGCTCTCCCAGCCGGATACGACCCTCCCATCAACGCACTCAGGGAGTCCAAAGGGCCCGGCCCGTTGACAACTCGGTGCCCGTCGAAGACGTCAACTGGTCGCAACTACTAACCAGTTATCTCGACTCAGATCCGAATTCGGCCGACGTTTCGGTCGCCTCTCACATAGACGTGTTGAGAAAGCTCGTCAGCAGGACTCACAGTTCGGGTCGCGAGGAATCGCCCGGCATGGAACTCATTGTCCTGGTGCTCGTGTCTGGACTCGCGTTCCTGAAGTATCGCGTCGAGGTTTTTCGGGCACGGCTAAAAAACGAGCTGGGGCGATACCAAATGCCGGGGATCCGCACCTTCGTTGGGATCATGGAGGTCCTGGGCGGAGTCGCCGTCTTGTTGGGTCTCGCTGCAGCGCCGCTGGGGGCCTTCGGGGCCGCTGGCCTCACCCTGCTCATGGTCCTCGGATTGAGCGTCCATATCAGGATGCGCGATCCACCCCGGCTCATGGTTCCTGCTGCGGTGTTGGCATGCCTGAATGCCGTGCTGGTGGTGCTCTTCCTTAATTCGTAGGAGACGGTGGCTGCGAACCCTTGCCGCTCAGCACCGCAGCGGTCGTGGCAAGCGTGAAGACCGACATCGCCGGCAGATAGCGCTTCACGGGATCTCCGACTTTTATATGCATGCCGACGGCGCCAAGCATGAATGAGGCGAGTCCGAGCGAGGCGGGTCGCACGAGTTGAGGTTTGGCGTGGCCGGCCAGCATCAGCGCAGCCAGACTCACCTTCGCTGCGCCAACCGCATACATCGTGTTTTCTGACAGCCCGTACTCGAGGAACTCTTCTTTCATGTTGGTCGCATTTCCGCCGCGATATCCGGTGTCCTTATTGAACCGGTTGAACCAGACGTTCAGAATCCAAAGTGGAGCGGCGGTCTGTGCCAATTTGCCGATCATGTTCATAGTTTTGGGGTCCTTTTTCGTTGCAACTGGAGCGACGCCCGCAGTTCTTCTTGCCACCACACGCCGGAGACAGTGTGGCTCCGGGGACATCCCGGAGGCGTTCGTCGATGGCTACGACCGGTAGCGACCGGTCGACAACCAGGTAACGAAGGTTGAGCAGTCCGTGATGGGATTCAAAATCTGACGCACATGGCGTAGTACGGACCAAGAGGGCCCTAAAGATGCGAATCTGCGAAGAAGCCGCATTGGGTGATCGACGCAGAGAGAGATTGCTGCGAGCCTCGTCAGTCGGCGGTGTCGCTGCAGGTGTCGGAGAATTGCTCCTTGACAATGTCGCCTAACGCATTCAGTTCGCTGTCGTTCTCCCATTGCTGTGCCGCTTCGGGCCCGGCTGCGGCGACCTCTGCGAAGGCGGCGGCGTACTCCGTCAACTCCGGGGTGGTCGGTGTCGAGGCAACCACGAGGCGCTGCATATAGTCACTGACCATGACCAGATAGACGGCCAGGTCCTTCGGGTCAGCCGATGCCGGTCCTCCTGCTCCTGCTTCGGAAAGTTCGGCGACGATGTCGCAGAACTCCTCGGTGGCCGCAGCCGTGGTCGGCGGCGCAGTCGTCGGGGTGGCGGTCGCCGGAACCGACGTGACCGAGTCGGCCTCGATCGGGTCAGCGGGTTGATCGCCGCCATCTTGCGGGGCCAATTCGACTACGGCGATGCCGGTGTCACCATCGTCGCCGTTTGACACCGCCACGAACACACCACCGCCGAGCAGCGCCGTCACCACCACCGCAGCGGCCGCTTTGGCCCCAACCGCAGAGCTCAACGACGCAATCGAGGCCGCCCCCGAACTTGTGGCAGTGCCCGCTGACGCGGCTGTGAGTGCCGAGGCCCGCCCTTGGTCGGCGGCGAGGGTCGCCATGCCGACGACGGGAAGCAGCGCCAGCAACGCTGCTGGCGTGACCTGTAGGCGGCGTGTCTCATTGCATGTGCCACATCGCTTCATGTGGCGAGCGAGGCGCTTTCGTAGCAGTGGGGTGAGGTTGCCGTCCCAGCCTTCGAGCAACGAATCGAGGTCGTCGCAGTCGGCTCGGCCGTTGCGGGCCACGATGAGCGACGTGACCGACGCTTCGAAACGGTCACGGGCGTTATGCAGCATCTGATAGGCGTTGTCGCGGGTGACATCGAGCGACAGGGCCAACTCGTCGCCGGAAAGTTCCTGGCGTTCGGCGAGCTCGAGAGCGGCGCGGTCGCGCGGGTCGAGCCCGTCGAAGGCTGCCGCCACGAGTCGGGCCAGCTCTTCCTGGTGCAGGCCGTCAACGAGCGAATCGCCCGGCAGCGAGTGCATCTGTTCGATCCATTCCCCATCGCCGGGGTCGTGGGCCACTTCCCGAACCCGTCGCACCATGTCGAGGGCTCGACGACGGGAAATCGACAGCAACCAGGGTCGCAACGCAGCGGGGTCTCGAAGCTGATCGATCGATTCGACGGCTTTAAGAAAGGTAGCTTGCACCACGTCGTCGGCGTCGGCCCGTCGTCGCACAATGCCGAAGGCCAAGCGCCAGACGGCGTCCCGGTGTCGATCGAAGATGGTCCCCCACGACGCCGGATCGCCGCCGCGGATAGCGGCGACGAGCACGGCGTCGGCAACTTCGGACGATGACGCGGCGGTCATGGCGGTCCGTTCACTCCACCCTCAGACCGACGGTGAACCGGACCACCGGGTGCGGGACCACACACGCGAAACAGTGTTTGGGCCGGGTCATCATGCGCCGAGGCTAGTGCCCTCGAGCACATGGCCGAAGCCGTTGTCGATGATGAGTTGCTGCATCGCTTGGGCGCCCTGGCAGCCGATCTCTTCCTGAGCGAGAAGTATGGACAAGTCGGCGACGTCGTATTCGGCGCCGGGGTCGATGCCGTTAGCAAGTGCTTGGAGCGCATCGACGTAGGGCTGCGATGTTGCTACATGGTCGATGCCGAGATTCTCAGCCACCGCAGCCAGAAGGATG
>JABIQM010000158.1 GCA_018699415.1 Acidimicrobiaceae bacterium | reverse complement strand
GATTTGTCATACGCCGTGGCACGGGGGCTGTTCGGATCGGTCCAGTCGGACTCGTTGAGCGTTGTGCCATTCGTCAGGTTTGCGCCCTTGAAGACTGCGGCCACGCTGGACGTGAGGATCACACGATGCACGCCCGCTCTGTGGGCCGCCCGCAGGGCCCGCTTTGTGCCGTCAACGGCCGGGCGGATCAGTTCCTGCGGATCCTTGGGTTGATCACTGGGTAACGGCGAGGCGGTGTGCATGAGCACATCCACGCCGTCGAGTGCCTCGGTCCAGCCCTCGTCACTCGTTAGATCAAGTGAGACATAATCAATCTCGGCATCGGGAAACAGGGCACCGATCTCGGCTCGTCGCTTCTCAGATCGTGTGCTGGCACGGACCGCGTGACCTTGCTCGACGAGCTCTCGAACAATGTGTTTCGCTATGTAACCGGAGGCACCGGTAACCAGAACAGTGCTCATCTGAAGATCTTCTCTCGTGTCTTGCTTGGGGTGCGGTCGGTTCCGTCGTGGCTGGCGCTGATGACTTCCCGATAGCTGGGGTATTCGACGGTGGGTGAGGTGCGCGGCATCGCCGGGGCATCACCGGGGGTGGCAGGGAACTCCGGAGCACGTGACATGACGGATCGTTCGATTTCAAAGATATCGATGACGCGTGCCATGACATGACAGTAGGCGATGGCCCGAATGCACCCTGCCAGGTTTGGCCACAAGAATGCGCCGACGCTGCTGGATCTTCACGAGGAGGGTGTCGTTGGTGTGGTTCAGCGGAGTTCGGCGGGGATGAGGACTGGGGCTTGGTAGCGCCAAGACTCGTTGTTACTGGTCTTGCTTGACTCGTAGGCCGCACGGAGCGTCTCGCCGGCAACGGTTTGCTCCCAGAACCAGGCCTTCAGCGCGTAGGCCGTCATCTTGCCGGGCTGAGCAGTGGCAGCTTCGGTCACCCACGCTTTGAGGTCTTCGCCGGCAAGGCGAAGCGTGTCGCCCGCACTGAGTTGCTCGGTATTTGCCGCCACGGACCCGTCAACTGCAGCAACCAATGCGTCGGCGACTTCGTTGATTGTCATGGCGGCGCCGCCGAAGACTGTGCGGCCAGTTCGTTCGACGCTCAACTCGTACCACGTGGCGAGTGACTCAATCTCGTCAGCGAGCCGATTGGCAAGCGATCCGTCGTGCTCGACCGGTGAATAGTTGACTGGGCAGGCACGTCCATCGAGCTCCGTTGCCCCGTCGGCCTCCTCGGTGTGGTCGACGAGGATGGGGACATCTTGCAGGGGCCGTTCGAGGAGGTCGAGCGCACCTAGAAGGACTCGCCGCTGAAACGCTGCGTCGTTGGGCTCGCCGAGTGGGCGGCCGAGAATGAACGGCACCCACAATGCCCGGGGTGGCTTCATTGCTTCGGTGTGCTCGCGTACGAGACTGATCTGGGTGGTGGCCAAACCATCGGTTTCGAGGAAGTGTGAGAGCCCGCCCACGGCGCGCGTGCATCCCGGTCAAATGGGAACAAGTAGGACGGCATCAACCTTGTCGGCGATCAGGTGACGGGCGAGTTCGTGCGCCGTTGCCTCCATGTATTCGGGTTCGGTGGCACCCATGAACGAGTAGTGGAGGTCGGCAACAGACGCGATTTCTCCGTCTGCCGCCATCTCCCGAAGGCGTTCGATTGGCAGGGCAATGTTGATGTCGGCTTGGTAGCCGGTGCGGTCGAAGTTGGGCGAGGCGTGCGACATGATGATCTCGCTGGCAGCGGTATCACCGGGGATGACGCGATAGTCCTCATCGCCGGGCCGAAACGGGCGGTCGTTGCGTCGATGCAGCCCTGCGGTGGAGACCACCGCCACCCGGCGTTCCCTCAACGGAGGGCCCGCCACGGCCGGGTTCGTGTCGTAGGTCGGTAGAGCGAGACCGAGAATCACGTTGCGTTCGGCTTCTGGCACATCAGCAAGGCGAACCATCGACACACCGTAGATCATGGGCAGGTCGCTATTCGAAGACGATTTCTGAGGCGGCTGGACCAGCAAGATCGGTGAGTTTTTTTGAGTTGCGGATGCTGACGCCGACAAGAGGTTTGTTGGCGATGCCCGCTATGTCCTTGACGGGTTCCTCAATGTGTTCGGGCATGAGGATGTCGGTTGCGCCGGCTGATACGAGCCCGGTGGCTTCGGCCGCCGCTTTCACTGTGGCGGCTGTGCGATGAGT
>JABIQM010000190.1 GCA_018699415.1 Acidimicrobiaceae bacterium | reverse complement strand
TCTGTCATGGGAACGAACCTACTGTGGCACAACGAGCTGATAGCGCTCCAAACCTCAGCGAGTCTTAGTCAGGCTGGACGTATTTCCAGCCGAATCGTCCCTTGATACAGAGGTGGCCGTTGGTGACGGAGTGATCCGCCGGTGACGTGACCTTGATGATCTTCTCGTCCTGAGTGTGGAGCTCCAAGTTGCAACCGACCCCGCAGTACGAGCAGACCGTGCGCGTGACCTCCTGGTCATCGGGACGCCACTCGTCGGCCTCGCGCAGGTCGTACTCGGTCTTGAATTGAATTGCGCCGGTCGGGCACACAGCAATGCAATTGCCGCAATAGACACAAGCCGAGTCGGGCAGTGTTGTGTCGTACTCGGTGGAGATGCGGGCGTCGAAGCCGCGACCGCTTACCGCGATCGCATAGGTGTGCTGCGCGTCGTCGCCGCAGGCCGAGACGCACTTGTAGCAGAGCACGCACTGGTCATAGTCACGGATGAAGAGATTGTCCTGAATCTTCGGCGCCTCGCCCATGCGGACCGCAGGCATCTCGTACTGGTCGTAGCGCTCCGGCTTCGACCCGTAAAATTCCATCCACTTTCCGAGCTCTTCGGCTTGGCTCAGATCAACCCCGGAGCCCAGAAATTCAAGCACCATCTTGCGGCTGTGCCGCACCCGCTCTGAGTCGGTCTCGACAACCATGCCTTCCTCGGCGGGGCGGGCGCATGATGGCACAAGCGTTCGGCTGCCTTCGACCTCAACCACGCAGACACGGCAGACGTTCACTGGTGTGAGATTCTCAGCCCAGCACAGCGTGGGCGTGTCGATCCCCGCCGACTCACACGCCTTGTGGATCGATGTTCCCTCGGCAACCTCAACGGCATCGCCATTGATGGTCAGAGCGACATTTCGGACCGACACCGCGGTCTCCGTGATCGTCATGATGCAACCCCCGGGACAAGGCCCATTTTGATCGCTGAATTGATGGCGGAAGCGGCGGTATGGCCGAGCCCGCAGATGGACGCGTCGACCATCACCTGTGAGATGTCCTCGACAAGCGCCCGACGTTCAGCGGTGAGTGCTCCGGTGCGCTGAAGCTGCACCATCGTCTCGTTCTGACGGACTGTGCCGACCCGACAGGGCACGCACTGACCACAGGACTCGTTGCGGAAGAATTCCGAGATTCGGACCAACACATCGACCATGTCGATCTCGCTGGTGAACGCCATGACAACACCAGAGCCGAGGGTGGTCTCCCGATCGCGAGTGTCTTCAAGTGTCAGCGCCATGTCGAGAGCGTCGGGGCCGACAAAGGAGCCGGCGGCGCCGCCCATCAGCACGCCTACGAGTTCTCCATTTCCGGTCAGACCGCCGGCAAGCTCAATGACCTGTCCGAGGGTGGCGCCGAACTCAATCTCGTACACCCCGGGCTTGGCGACTCTCCCGCTGAGGCAAAGCAGCTTGGTGCCGGGCGAGCGTTCGGTGCCGCGGCTGCGGTATTGCTCAGCACCGATCAACATGATGTCGAGTGCGTTGAGCAGGGTTTCGGGATTATTGATCGCCGTGGGTTCCTGGAAAAGGCCGTGGGTCGTTGGGAATGGCGGCTTGCTACGAGGTTCACCGCGGAAGCCTTCAAGAGAGGCAAAGAGTGCCGTCTCTTCGCCACAGATATACGCGCCGGCACCGCGCCGTAGTTCGATATCGAACGTGTGACCAGATCCGGCCGCATTGTCGCCAAGTAGTCCGGCTTCACGGCACTGGGAGATGGCGTTCTCAAGTCGAGCAGTTGCCAATGGGTATTCGCCGCGGATGTAGATCCAACCGTTTTCGGCTCCGGTTGCGAAGCCGGCAACGGTGAGGGCTTCGACCAGAGCGAACGGATCGTTCTCCATGACGAACCGGTCCTTGAACGTGCCGGGCTCGGACTCGTCGCAGTTGGCCACCACGTGCTTGGGGCGACCCTGTTCCGCGGCAACGGCACGCCACTTGATGCCAGTGGGGAACGCAGCACCACCGCGTCCGGAGAGACCGGAATCAGCAACTGCAGTGCAAACCGCTTCGGCACCCAGAGCGACCGCAGCCGCCATTGCGTCGAAGCCACCATGCTCGCGGTAGGAATCGAGCGATGTTGGATCAACGACGCCGACGCGCTTCAACAGCCGCAGCGAAGGATCGCCCTGCTGATGAAACTCGAACGGCTCGGCATCAGCAGGCACGGAATCTGGGCCCCCGACACCCTGCACGAAGAGGGCCGGAGCCTTCTCGCACTGGCCGAGACACGGTGACTCGTGAACATTCACGCCGGAGGCCTTGAGTTCGGCGATCTTCTCGGCGCTGGCCGCGATCTGGCATGCGGCATCGACACACACGTGGGTGACATCGCCGGCATGCTCTGGCTCATCCACACGGAACATGTCGTAGAAGGTCGCCACGCCATACGCCTCGGCAGGCGGCACCTGCAGGGTCTCGCAGACATAGTTGAGGCCGCCGGGGCTGATCCAGCCCTTGGCGTTCTGCAAGGCATGCAAGGCAGGTAGCAGCAAGTGACGATGTCCGTGACGCTTCGCCATGCCGGCGCGGATCAACCGCTCGGACTCTTGCAGCACAACGAACCGGCCACCCATGGCCTCATCGACTGCAGCGATCTCGACCGCGTCAGCCGTGTCTTCGGAGATGTACAGATCAGCCATCGGGAGTTCAGCCTCGGCTCGCCGTACCGGCGAGTTTTTCTACTCGGATGGACGCGGCCTTGAACTCGGCCGTGCCGGACTCGCGGTCCCACTCATCGTTGGTAATCGTGTTGATATCGACCAGATCAGGGAAGTGGAACGTTGTGAACGTGAGTCCGGCCGGGATGTCGGGCTGAACCCGAACATCCATCTCCACCGAACCTCGCGGCGAAGTGACCAGCACCCGCTCACCATCTTCGATACTGAGCTCGGCGGCATCCGCCGGGCTGATGTCGAGATTGTCTCCGTAGCGAATCGGATTGTCGAAGCCGCCAGACTGGACGCCGGTGTTGTAGGAGTCGAGTGCTCGACCAGTAGTCAAACGCAGAGGGAACTCGGCGGTGAGTTGTTCCTTTGGCCCTTCGTGTTCAGTGACCGAGAATGGCGACGGATCGCGACCGCCAAGGTCGTCTTCCCACAGCCAGCCATGCAGGAATGGACTACCGGGATGATCGATCGACGGACAAGGCCACTGCAGACCGCCCTCTGCCTCGAGACGGTCCCAACTCATGCCCTGGTGCAGGGGCGAAAGCGAACGGAGCTCATCCCACAACTCCTCAGGCGTCGGGTGTCCCCAGTCGACGCCCATGCGCCGAGCCATCTCACCAATGATGTCGTGATCGTGACGGCACTCCCCGGGCGCCGGCACCGCAGCACGCACACGCTGGACGCGACGTTCCGATGAGGTGACAGTGCCATCGCATTCGGCCCATCCGACCGACGAGGGCAGAACCACGTCCGCGAGCTCAGCAGTGCGAGTCATGAAGATGTCCTGCACCACAAGGATGTCGAGCCCGGCCAGCAACTTGCGCGCATGGTCAACATCAGCTTCGGAGTCGGCGGGGTTCTCGCCGATGATGTAGGCGCCCTTGATCTTGCCCTCCGCCATGGCTTCGAACATGAGGGTCAGGTGAATCCCCGGGTTGGGATTGATTTTCGTCCCGTAGACCGCTTCGAATTTGGCATGAGCCTCGGGGTCGCCAATGTCCTGGAATCCGGGGAACTTGTTGGGAAGCGAACCCATATCGCCGCCGCCCTGCACATTGTTCTGACCGCGCAGCGGTACAAGCCCTGAACCCCACCGACCAATGTGACCGGTCAGGAGGGCGAGGTTGCACAGCGACTTCACATTGTCGACGCCGTTGTGGTGCTCGGTGATACCGAGCGTCCAGAGGATCTGCGCTTTCTCGGCCGTGGCGTAGGCGTGGGCCATCTCACGGATCGCTTCGGCGGGGACGCCGGTGATCTCCTCGGCGTACTCGAGCGTGTACGGCTCAACGTGGGCTGCGTATGCCTCAAAGCCTTGCGACGAGTGAGCGATGAATTCCTTGTTGTGTAAATCGGCGGCGATGATCTCGCGGCCGACTGCGTTCGCCATCGCCACATCGGTGCCGACATTGAGCCCGAGCCAGACGTCGGCAAATTTGGCGGATGCGGTGCGACGCGGGTCGACGGCATACATCGTGGCGCCGTTGTCGAGCCCCTTCAGGAGGTGATGGAAATAGATCGGATGCGCTTCACGCGCGTTTGATCCCCACAAAAGGATGACGTCTGTCTCCTCGACCTCTTCGTAGGACGACGTTCCGCCACCCGCTCCGAACACTGCCGCCAGACCGACGACACTTGGAGCGTGTCAAGTTCGATTACAGGAGTCGATGTTGTTCGACCCCAT
>JABIQM010000047.1 GCA_018699415.1 Acidimicrobiaceae bacterium | reverse complement strand
TGGTGCTCGATCTCGGCACCGGCTCCGGGCTTTTGGCATTCATGGCGAGCCGAGCGGGCGCCTCCAAGGTTTATGCCGTCGAGCATTCAGACTTCATCGATGTCGCCCGAGAGATCGCCGCCCATAACCAGATCACCAACATCGAGTTCGTCCAGGCCAACAGCCGCGAGTTCACGCCACCCGAACCTGTCGACGTTGTTCTCCACGAGCAGATGGGCGACGAACTCTTCAACGAAAACATGCTCGAGAACACCCTTGACCTCCGAGACCGCGTCCTCGCGCCCGGAGGCCGGATCCTTCCCGCCCACTTCAAACTCTTCGTCGAACCGGTGTCGTTCACCGACGAGATGCGGGTCCGCCGATTCTGGAATACGCCGCTGCCGGATGGGATCGACTTGCGTCCGCTCGAACAGTCGATCACGGCGGCTCGCTTCGACACCGGCCGCAGCGAACAGCTTTGGGTCCGCCCCGGCTCAGTGGAGTCGACGGTCGGCACACCATCCCCGATCCTGGACTTCGACCTCCACACGCTCGAGTCCATCGAGTCTGTTCAACTTGATCATGTGGTCGCGCGCGTGGCCACTACGGATGTCATTGTCGACGGCTTCTGCGTCTGGTTCGAGGCCGCCTTTGACAGTCAGACCAAGCTCTCGACGTCACCGCTCGCGGCGGTAACGAGCTGGGGGAATCGGATGTTTCGGTTCGACAAGGAAGTCGCCAAGGGTGACTCCCTCCGATGCCACGTAAATCTCGGTCAGCTCACCGATGCCTCGACCTGGTCCGTCGAGATCCTCTGATCTGCCACGGCCCATCGAGCCAGGCGACTACGCCATCTGACAACGCATCCCATCGGTAGTAGGAGTAAGCCGTGCACCACATTGCCGCAAGCTTCTCCAGTGATTCCGACGACGTCATCATCGGCCCGAAGGGACAGCTCGCACATCGAGACCACATCGATCACACTGCACAGTTCGAGCGTCACGTACATCAGGTGCGCGAGGGCGTCTGGTCCATCGTGGGGAACGGACTCTCCAACCAGAACTTTGTCGAGGGTCCCGGTGGACTGATTGCCATCGACACCGGCGAGTCGATTCAGGAGATGGCTTGGTCCCTCGATGCCATGACACGCGTTACCGATGCGCCGGTCGTTGCCGTGATTTACACCCACTCGCACTATGTCGGTGGCACTGCCGCCATCAGCGGCGCCGGGGACCACATCGCGATATGGGGCCACGAGCGCATCACCATCAATCGCCAACGAACGGGGCTGGACCTCAGCGCGTCGGCCACCAGGGGCGCCGTCCACCAGTTCGGACTACTGCTCGATTCCGATGGCCCTGATGGCTTGGTCAATATCGGACTTGGTGAGTCGTTCCGGAGAGCTGACCATGCGCCCCACGAAGTGGGCTTCATTCCGCCAACCGAGACGATCGATTCGACGTGCTCGGCAACGATCGCGGGGCTTCGGGTCGAATTCACCCCCGCTCCGTCCGATGCCGACGACTCGCTCACTATTTGGTTCCCTGAACTCGAGACTGCGATACACAACATTGCCTGGCCAGCACTATTCAACATCTTCGCGATCCGGGGCGAGCCCTATCGCGATCCTGCAGTGCTCGTGACCGGACTCGATCATCTGCGATCGCTCGGGGCCGCTCATCTGGTCTGTGCCCATGGTGTTCCGATCAGCGGGGCGGCCGATATCGACACCGAACTGGCGTTGTATCGAGACTCCATCCAGTTCATGTGGGATCAAACTGTTCGCGGCGTCAACAAGGATCTCACCGTTGCCGAACTGGCAGACACGGTGCAGCTCCCGGAGGTCTTCCACCGCGGCACGCTCACCCGGCAGCTCTATGGGATCGCCGAGCATCATGTGCGCCAGATTCACCATGGCCTCGTTGGCTGGTTCGATGGTGACGAAGGCCAGCTATTTCCCCTGGTTCCCGCCGAACGCTCAGCTCGCCTCGTCGCCGGCTTCGGCGGTTCGGAAGCGGTCCGGTCTCAGGTACGAGACGCCATCAGCGGCGACGACCTCCGGTGGGCGATCGAGTTGGGAAGTTGGCTGGTTCGACGCCATGAAGCTGAACCCGCCGATCGCATGCTTCTGGCCGAGGCGGTCCGGTTGATCGGCCAGCGCACGACGTCTGCCAACGTGCGGAACTGGTGTATCACTCGCGCCCTCGAGCTCGAAGGGTCCCTTGACCTTGACCGCTTCCGCGTCCATCTCTTCAGCCGTGGTGCGGTGATGGATGCGGGGCCGACTACCAGTGTTCACGCCCTGCGGGTTCTCGTTGATCCCGAGGCTTCGCACGGTGTCAACGAGGAGGTCGCCTTCTCATTCTCCGATGGGACGACGGTTGGCCTGCGGCTGCGAAATCACATCGCCGTTCCGACCGACGGGCAGGAGGCCGAACACGTCCTCTCGCTCGACCTCGGCACGTGGGCCGGCATTTGTTCTGGTCGAACCTCAGTCGCTTCTGCCATCGACGACGGCTCGATCACGGTCACTGGCGAGCGGTATCGCATTGACAAGGTCCTCGCCTGTTTCGATCATCCAAGCTTCCAACTCTGACCAACGAACTGACACGTCGGGCCTGCTATTGCGACCGCAACCCTGCCTGAATGTCGCCATCGGCTCGCGCCTGCCGTGTTGCCCTGTCGGGCGTCGAGAGACGCTCGAGCGTCACGCCGTGGATCTCTGCACTGCACGCAAAGCGTTCGGCATAGTGACCCACGGCAGCACCGGTGTCGATACCGACGTCGAAGGTCTCTCCACTCATCGAGAAAACAACCGGCACGGTGCGATGCATACGTGCCCGCTCAGTTTCGATTTCGTCGACGAGGAGATGGACTTCGCCACCCGCGCCGAAACCACCGTCGTGGTCATAGTGAGCAACGAGGACATGGCGGCCGGGTTCCAGCGGCTCACCGGCAACCTTGGTGAAGTCACGTCCAAAACAGTTGTAGAGATAGTTGGGGGTGCCATCGACATCGAGGTACATCGACCAGCCCGACATGTTGCCGCCTTGGCAAGCGATCACGCCTTGCGCCCCTCCCTCGGGGATCGTGATCTCCGCGGTGATTTCATAGGACACGTTTTTGAGGTCGATCACCGACCACTCCGGCATACGCACATGGGCTGTCGTGTACGTCATCTTTTGGACCACGCCCAGCGAGTGCGGCGTACTCAGCGCACCGCGCCGAGATGACCCGGCATCACGTAGCGGGAACACTCCGTTGCGCCCAGCCTCGGCATCAAACAGTGCTCGCAGCTCAGCGAGCTTTGCTGGGTACTCATCCGCAAGGTCTCGACTTTGGGAGAAGTCGTTGACAATGTCGTAGAGCTCCCAACGTTCATTGGGACCATCGAACTCATACGCGGCCATTCGGATCCATGGCACTCGGCCATGGAAGCAGGACGCCATCCAGCCTTCGTGGTAGATGGCCCGGTTTCCAAGAATTTCAAAGTATTGGGTTCGACGATTGCTCTCTGCGTTTGCGGCGTGAAATGTGTACCCCATCGGCGTGCCATCGACTGGCAACTGCTCGAGGCCGTCGACTCGGTCGGGCCAACGGATGCCGGCCGCCTCGAGAATCGTGGGTGCCAGATCATTGACGTGGTGAAACTGGTCCCGAAGACCACCGGCGTCGTGAATGCCGTTCGGCCATGAGACTGCGAGCCCGTTTCGCGTTCCACCAAAGTGAGATGCCACCTGCTTCATCCATTGGAACGGAGAGTCGAGGGCCCATGCCCAGCCGATGTTGAAGTGATTCTCGCAACGGGCCGAGCCAAAGTCATCGATGTGCTCAAGAAGCCACTCAGGATCCTCCGGTTGTCCGTTCTGGAAAGCGGGAGCGCTCCATGCGCCATGAAGCGTGCCTTCCGCCGACGCGCCGTTATCCCCGGTGAGATACAACACCAGGGTGTCGTCGCTCAGACCCAATTCGTCGACGGCATCCAGAACTCGCCCTACCTGCAGATCCGTATGGTGCAAAAACGCCGCGAAAACCTCCATCAGGCGACGTGCCACCGGTTTGTAGCGGTCGGGATACTCCTCCCATGACGGAACCTGTTCGGGACGTGGTGTCAATGCGGTGTCTGGCGGAATAACGCCCAACTCAAGCTGACGGGCGTAAATCTCATCGCGCAAGATGTCCCAGCCCTGATCGAACTGGCCTTTGAACTGCTCGATGAGTTCAGGCCACACATGATGCGGGGCGTGGACGGCGGCTGGCGCGAAATAGCAAAAAAAGGGACGATCAGGGGCCGACGCTTTTTGCCGTTGGATCCACTCGATTGAGCGGTCGGCCAGATCTTCGGTCAGGTGGTAGTCATCGCGATGACGACCATCAGGGCCAACGTGTGGTTCGACTGGTGTCGTCTGGTCGTAGGCGGCGGGCTCCCAATGCGAAGCCTCGGCCCCGATGATTCCATAGAACCGTTCGAAGCCCAGGCCGGTGGGCCACCGATCGAACGGACCAGCCGGGCTCTGCTCCCACGATGGGGTCAGATGCCACTTACCAAAGCAACCCGTTGAGTATCCGTTGAGCCGAAGGATCTCTGCGACCGTCGCCGATTCGCGCGGAATGGCCGAGTCGTAGCCCGGGAAACTGTTCGAGATTTCGGTGATGCCGCCCATATGGACAACATGATGGTTACGGCCCGTCAGCAGTGAGGCTCGCGTCGGCGAACACAATCCGGTCGTGTGGAACTGGTTGTAGCGCAATCCGGTGGCCGCAACTCGATCAACGGTCGGCATCGGTACCGGCCCTCCGAAGGTCGAACCCGAGCCGAAGCCCACGTCATCAAGCATGATCAGCACGATGTTCGGAGCGCCTGGCGGTGCCCCGGTCGCCTCCAGCGGGACCGCAGAGGATTCAGGGATGTAGGTGCCGATGCGGCCGGTGAACGGCGGCGTCGGCACCGGCAAGGAAGGGCCGGTCATGAACGCCATTATTAGCGCAGTCCACCAATACAACGCGATTCGCCCTACGAGCTGCGTCAATGCGTACGATGCCCACTCGATGAGCGAACCAACAGACGTAGAAGAGACCAGAGGCGACGTATTCGAGACTCTCGGCGACGGACGCGTCCGCGAGTTCAATGCCGACGAAGGCCGGTCGGTCCTCGAGTTTACCTGCAAGCCCGAGATGTGTCATTCAGGCGGCGTTGCCCAGGGTGGGTTCGTGACGGGCTGGGTCGATGCCGCGATGGCTCATGCCTGCATCGCCCGCTATACAACCGACTTCTGGATCGCCACGCTCGAGCTGAAGGTGAGCTTCTATCGACCGGCGGCACCCGGTCCAGTTGTGGCCGAAGGATGGATCGAGCGAGCTGGCAAGCAGACGGTTTTCGCCGAAGGCCGTGTCCTCAACTCCGACGGCCAGGTGCTCGCAAAGGCCACTTCAACAATTCGCCTGGTCCCGAACCGCGTCTGATCAGCCAGAGTGTCCGTCGCAGATCGGACGACCACGAGGGTCGCCCGATCAGAGCGAACTCGGAACTAGAGGCTTCCCTTCGATGCCTTCTTGTCCTTCTTGGACTGGCGCTTCTCTTTGGCAGATTTGGCAGCGGGCGTCTTGGCTGCTCGCCCACCCTTGTCTTTACCGGCCATGGTGGCCTCTCTCCGGCCGAACTGAATGTCAACCGGACTGCACTATCGCACAGTCCAATGGGTTGGGGGATTCAACAAGCAGCAATTCGTGCTCCTGCACCCCGGTGAGGAGTCGGCTGCTGGGGCCGTCTCCATCGAAAAGCCTCAGCCAGCGCTCCGGGGACCAGGCAGAACAGCCATCAGTTCTTGGACCGAGATCCCCAGCGTTTTTGCCGCCGCATCGATGTCGGGGGGCGGACCGCCAAGCGCCGAGATAAGTTCAGCCACGGAAATACCCAGCGCGTCAGCGGCCTCACTCAGACCAGGAGCAGCACCCTCTGCACCTTCCAGTGGGACCCCGCCGGCATCGCCCACGTCGCCGTTGAGGCACCGGCTGATGTACGGAAACTCATGGGTGATGACATAGGCGTAGCTGCCATCGATCGTGCCGCCATTGCACTCGTCGAGATCACCAGCCTCGTCGCTCCAAACCCAGTCAGAGGTGAACGTGCCATCGGGGCTGGTTCCGTGAACCTCGACGCCATCGACTCGCAGTGCACTCGAGGCGGTGCAGCCGGTCCCCGTCCGGGCGGCCGATACCAGTTGGTAGCCGGACTGGTAGGCGCCCGACTTCGAGTAATACATGAGGTATCCATCGGCAGCGAAGCCGACTAACACCAGGTCGTCATCCAAGGCGTACGCGTCCGTCAGAAGCTGCGGCGCTCCGTGGTAGTGGTACTCGCCCGTTGGCTGGACGTGGGCGTTGTTGAAGTCGAGACCAAGGTTGTAGATGTCTTGTAGTGCTTCGACACGATAGGTCTCTCCGCTCGCACAGCTCACCGACTCCGCGGTTCCCGGCTCGAACTTGACGCCGTTGACGGCAACACCGATCACAAGCGGCGAACTGGCCTCGCCAGCAAATTCTGGCTCAGTCGTGTACTCGTAGCGGAGATCTTGGGCGGAAATGGTGTTGGGATTTCCAGCGTTGGGAAAATCACCCGTCGTATGGTCAGGCAGAGCATTCGTCTCGATGGTCCGACTCGCACCCCCGACAGTGACGGTCACCTGGGTGCCGAACTCCGCATCATCGAGTGTGTAGGAGCCGAGATAGCTGGATCCGCCCGAGATCGCAGCGTCCTCCACCTCGGCATCGTCAGCCAAGTCCTTGATCTCTGCGACAGCGTTATCTGTCGGTGTCATCGGCTCGGTCATTGATTCACGGCCGCATCCAGAGAGGACCAGGCATACTGCGAGCATCACTGCCAGACAGCGGATCCACGTCGTCGCGTTGGTTCTCACGGGTGCAGCATGCCGTTGAATAGTGAGCACTCGGCACGCTGGTCGTCAATCCCTTGACCAAGTCTCGATGCTGGGCGAAGCTCCCGGCGTCTCTTCCACGCATGGAATTCTAGAAAGCGAACTGCCCCATGAGCGACGACATGATCCGCACAATCGAATGGCATAACGGCGACAAGGTCTCCGGGCCGTTCTCCGACGCCGAGATGGACCGACGCCAGACATTGCTGCGAGATCATATGGGGCTGCACGACATCGACACCTGTCTGTTCACATCGATGCACAACATCGGCTACTTCTCAGGCTTCATCTATTGCGCGTTCGGGCGCAAGTACGGCTTCGTTATCGACCAAGTCGCTGCTACGTCCATCAGCGCCGGCATCGATGGGGGCCAGCCGTTCCGCATGACCCACGGCCAGAACATCACCTACACCGACTGGCGCAAGGACAACTTCTGGTTCGCCGTTCAGAATCTCACCAAGGGCACGCGGCGGCTCGGTGTCGAGTTCGATCACATCACTCTAGACATCAAAGCCCAACTCGAAGACGCACTTCCTGGGGTTCAGCTCGTGGACGTTGGCGTAGACACAATGTGGATGCGCACGATCAAGTCCGAAGAGGAAATCGCCCACATCACCATCGGTGCCAACGTCGCCGACATCGGCGGCGCCGCCGCGGCCGAGGCAGTCGCCGCTGGCATGCCCGAACACGAGGTCGCGCTCGCTTCGACACAAGCCATGGTTCGCGAAATCAGTTCACGCTTTGACTTTGTCGAACTCATGGACACCTGGACATGGTTCCAGTCAGGCATCAACACCGATGGCGCCCACAACCCCGTCACGAACAAGCGCATCGAGGCGGGCGACATCCTGAGCCTCAATGCGTTCCCAATGATCTTCGGTTACTACACGGCGCTCGAACGAACAATGTTCTGTGAACATGCTTCGGCCGAACACCTGCGGCTCTGGCAGATCAACGTCGACGTTCACGAGGCCGGCCTCAAGCTCATTCAGCCTGGGGCGCGCTGCATGGACATCGCCATCGAGCTCAACGACATCTATCGCCAACACGACCTCCTTCAGTACCGTTCATTTGGCTACGGGCACAGCTTCGGCGTGCTCAGCCACTACTACGGTCGCGAGGCAGGCGTGGAGCTGCGAGAAGACATCAAGACCGAACTCCAGCCTGGGATGGTTGTCTCCATGG
>JABIQM010000038.1 GCA_018699415.1 Acidimicrobiaceae bacterium | reverse complement strand
TTCCGAGCCGAGGGCCGTCTTCCACGTGTGGACGAGTTCTTCGATAACCGCTGGCGTCTGCATGACACCGAAGTTTAGAGCGCAGGTGATGCCTGACGTATGCACTGGATGAGTGTTTGGATGCGTGCTTCAGGTTCATCGAGCGCACTCGGGGCGGGGTACCACTGGGGAGATTCGATTCTCGATCAGTTGGTGACGTCTCGCCGGGGATCCGTCAAGACTGCAATGCGCGTGATAAGGAATCTGCCGACAAATTCGGCGAGGAGAAGCTGTTCGACGGTGATGCCAACCCGGGCAAATGCATCTTCATCGAGGTTTAGCCGGGACTCACTGGCGCGGATCGTGCTTGCCTTCGGACCAACGACGCAGGTTCTCGAACGGGTAGATCCCGGTTGAGTGGCCATCGTTCCAAGTGATGTTGATGCCCTAGGCGCCGTGGAACCGGGCATCTGAGATCGCCAGCGTCGTTGGGCCGCTTCCAAGGGGCCACGAGGTTTGGCCTCGGTCCCGAAGATCTCGACAGGTGGCGCAAGGGCACCCCAAGCGAAGTTCATCCAGTGCGAACGTCGCTACGTAGCCGTCCGCGAAGCTGGCGGTGATCCCTTGCTCACGCTCGACGACCAGATCCACAAGTTCGTAGCGTTCCTCCACACTCCCAGTCTGCCCGATTCACCGGCCAGGACGCGAAACCGCTGCCTGCCGGGATCCAGCAGTGGTGGCGGAAGTGATGCGATGTCTTTCGAACTCAAACGGACGCCCTTGATCGTCGGCTGCGGTCGCGGGTTCAATACTCGCAAGGTGCACCTAAGGCGACGATTCTTGAACCGTCGGATGCCGGATGTGAAGTAGTTGCTTGATCCGCGTTCAACGACCGGCGGACGAGCCCGAGGCGCCGTCCGCTTGTGTCGTGGGGGTCATCCTTGGCCCCGGCGCAGGTTTCGCGCACGATTGTTTGAAACGGCGGCGAGTAGGTTCTGGTAATGCGGGTCAAGGTGGCGGTAGTCGTAGTTGCGGTCATTGCGACCGTGTTGAGCACCTCGCCACAATCAAGCGAGGCCTATTCTCCCTACGAGAACATCACTGACTGTGGAAGCGAGGTCAAGTTCGCGTTTGATGGGCCGCATTGGACGAACGGCAGCAGCGACATCAGGCCAAACGCACGGCAGTACATCAATTCCTGGGAGGCGGAATACAACCATAACGGGACCCGGGTAGTGGATATGGTCGAGTCGTTTGGCGAGATCGTTCTCCAGTATCACAATCCGTCGCACTTCAGTTCCACAACAACTTTCGGCCATGCACACGCCTGTACCGGCATTCACCTGAACAACGCCTACGCCGCAAATTTCGGATCCATACCAGCAACCTGGTGGGATGATTTTCGAGCCGTCCTCCAACACGAGTTCGGTCATGTAATGGAGATGGAACACACCGGCGACGACGACACATTCGACGGACGTACTCCTATCATGTCGACCTGTGTGTCCTCGTTTGAGACTGGCGGCGTACGTACGATCAGTCAGGACGACACTCAGAACCTTCAACACCAGACCGGGATCCTCACGCCGCAGACCATGACGGCGAACCTCGGGTTCAATCGGGGCACGTCCTACTTCGCCAAGTCCGGGTCAACACAATGGTTCGTCGATAGCAGTGTGCGTCTTCAGTGGCGGCCCAACACCAACCCAAGTGGCTACTTCTACCAGACGACTGCTGCAGCACGGGCGACGGCCGAGTCAGGCAACCAGTCGTACCGTGCGCGGATCAATTGGGCTCGAGTTGCCTGGGGCAATCCTGGGACGGTCTATGTTCGCCTCTACGCTCGCCCGGTCACCTACGGAGACCAGACCGCCAGCTGTGCCTATGAGAGCGGCTGGGACCAGAACTCCCTTCGGACTCCGGGGCCGTGGTACTACAAGGCTGGTGCGAGCGCGTTCAGCAGCGGGGCGCCGACAAGCCTTGCGACGCAGGACACACTCGCCGCCACTATGACGTCGCAGTTTGTAGATCTTCAGATCCGTGTCACTCATTCGATTAAGTGGTACTCCGGTGTGAGCCAATACGTGGCGTTCGACAATGTTCGAGTCCGATGCGCTGGCGGGGGGACCCATTGCTCTTAGTAACGAATCTCATGACCCGAGGCTGGCGGTCGTGGCGACGACTGGCTGCCTCGATCGCCATCGGCGTCGTTGCGGCTTCGTCGTGTAGCCATGCCCCGTCAGAATCCACCGGAAGCAGCGGTAAGACGGCGGTGCCGGCCGAAGTTGACGCCGGAAGTCCAGGAGCGACTGAGGATGGCTCGGGCGAACAAGAGTCTCCAGCGATTGAAGACCAACCCAGTGACTGTGTTCTTGCTTCGTCGCTCCTCGCGACTGACTTGATCAGGATCACTTCGTCGGACGCGGTGGCGGTGGTGCCTCATGATGGAGAGGGAGAAGATCCCCCAGCTGCCAATGCTCAGCTTCAGCTCGGCAATGGTGCTTCAATCGAGTTCACGGAGGCATCGGACATCGGGATCGAAGATCAGCTCGAACTTGAGATGTTCTTTGACAGCGATGTTGCGGCACTCAAGCAGGCGTTGACAGCTCCAGAAGGCCTATTCCTGCTCGGTCTTCGACTTCCGACCGTCGGGCCATACTTCGTTGGGATGCTACGGATCGACGGTGCCAGCATCGAAGGCTGGGACGACTGCCACGACGAGTGGCGAGATGTCACTTCGAACTTTGGACGTGCGTCCAGCGCGATCGGCGGTTCCGAACCCTTGGACACACTGAGGCTCATTTCTGAGGACAAGACCGGGATGCTGGCAGAGGAGTTCGCGCTTGCCTGGCAACCCGATCAACAAATCGCGTCCTGGACCGACAGGCGACCAGATCAGCGATACTTCACCGACCCCGACGCACCCCAAGATATTCGCGACCAACTAGAGGCCAGGCGCATCGAGCTGGCTTACACCGGGCCGAGGATGATCGGCTCACCACTCGCGGTCTGCCCGAGGCAGAACCAGGCTGTCAGCGGCTACTGCGTATCATTGGAAGTGCTTTCGATCGACGAGCGGATTGTCCTTGAGATTCCCGCCATGCCGGAAACCCCAATCGAACTCTGGATCCATGACGAGCGCGCCGAGCCAGCTGGTCCCCACAAGGGACCGTTCGCTGTGATCGTCGACGCATCGCTCGGATCGCGTGTTGAGATCGTCTTCCCCGGGGATGACACAACGTTCGCTGATGCTTCAGCTGAGGATCAAGCTGGCAAACTCGAGTGGGCGATCAAACCGTCCGATGAGACCTTGTTGGCCGACCCAGAGGCGGCCGGCGTCGACCTAGTCGGTGGGGCGAGCCCCGTCGAACCGTAGGGGTCGTCACCAAATCTGGTACTCCAGCACAGCGGGCGGCCTCGCTGTCAACCATGTAAGAGGTGGGCCTCGCCAGGCTCGCTCGGAGTCGTCCATTCGGGGCTTTGCGTCACCCACTCCCGAGGGAAGAGCGGAAGGCAATATCCGTACTACTTCTGCGTCGGCCGGCACCAGAAGCGCACCACCTGCATGCTGACCCATCGACCGATCGCCCTAGTTGAAGCACAGATCGAAGAGCACTACAGGCTGGTGCAGCTCAGCGCAGACGGACTCGATGCCACCGCCGACGCAATCCGCACGGCAATCGCTGAGCAGCAAAAGGACGTGCAGGACGAACGCCGCCGCCAACAAGAGCGACTACTCCAGCTGGACGATGAGCGCTCCAAGCTCCTTCAGGCCCACTACGCCCACGCAATCCTGCTGGATCTGATGAAACGAGAACAAGAACGCATCGCTGCAGCGATGAAGGCAGCTGAGGTCTCACTGGCCTCCACAGAGTTCACTGCCGAGCAGGTCGGGCAGACCATCACCAAGGCCGTCGCCTTCGCCAGCAACTACCACCAGGCCTACTCGAACGCTTCGCCGACGGTACGGCGACAGATGAACCAGGCCCTATTCGCTCGGATCGAAGTCACCGAGGACGGCGTGATCGAATGGGAGTACACCCAGCCCTTCGCTCTGCTCATGGCAGCACACGGCGTGTCTGGCCCAATCGTGGACGGTGTCAGTTCAGCATCGCGACATGACGTGATCGATGGAGCCAGACGAAATCGAGCCAAAGCGCCATGCAAGAAGAAAGACCCGAGCTGGTTGGCTCGGGTCTTTCCTACGTTGTGTTCGAAAGAAGCACGTTTGGCGGAAGGTAAGGGATTCGAACCCTTGGTAACACGAAGTGCTACAACGGCTTTCGAGGCCGCCCCTTTCGTCCGCTCAGGCAACCTTCCGGCAACGAGGCTAGCGGTCAACCGGCGTTTGGCGGCGGCTGAACCAATGCCTCAGCGGCGCGCTGCGAAGAAGTCCGTCAGTAGGGAAGCGCACTCTTCGCCCCGCACGCCGTGCTGGACCTCGAACTCGTGGTTGAGACGAGGGTCGGTACCGAAGTGATACAGCGATCCGCATGCACCCGCCTTCATGTCGGCGGCACCGAAAACCACTCGTTCAACCCGAGCTTGCTGGATGGCGCCGGCACACATCGGGCACGGTTCGAGTGTCACGACCACCGTTGCATTCGTCAGCCGCCACGATCCGATTGCCGCCGCGGCATCGCGAATAGCGAGGAGTTCGGCGTGGGCTGTCGGATCACCGGTGAGTTCGCGTTCGTTGTGCCGACTTGCGATCACTTCACCATCGATCACGACGAGCGCCCCGACAGGCACATCGCCGTGCGCGGTCGCAGCCTTGGCCTCGGTGATCGCCAGGGCCATTAGTTCGGCATCGTCAAGAGAGGTAGTGGCCGGGTTTTCACTCACGCCGCGACTGTAGCGGGGACATCCTTTGACCCGGCCCTCGATTCACACCATCCGTTGCGTGGTCAGAGCCCTACATAGTCGTCGTAGCCGCGATCACCCCAATAGTCGCGGCCCGGTTCGCGGCGAAACTGGATGACGCCGATGCGTTTGAGTTGCTTGATGCCGTACTTCAGCGGGGTTGC
>JABIQM010000233.1 GCA_018699415.1 Acidimicrobiaceae bacterium | reverse complement strand
TTCACGAGCTGAAGACGGAGATGCTAGCTGCCTTGTCGGCTGCTCGGTAGTCCTCGAGGTGCAACATGTTGATGGCGTTGCCCCGCAGCACCTTGTAGATCTGCTCCTCGGTCAAACCGCGAGTCTGTTCTTCGGCGATCTTGGAACTGTGTGGCCACGTCGAGTCGCTGTGCGGGTAATCGGTCTCGTAGGTGACGTTGTTTTCACCAATGTCGGCAATCGACCGCAGACCGAACGCGTCATCAAAGAAACAGCCATACACATGCTTGCGGAAGAGATCACTCGGCGGTTCGAGCACCTTGTCGGCAATACCACCCCAGCCACGGTTGTCTTCCCACACGGCGTCGGCGCGCTCGAGGATGTAGGGAATCCACCCGATCTGGCCCTCTGCGTACGCGATCTGGAGCTTGGGAAACGTGGTGAAGTGTCCGCTGAGCAACCAGTCCACCATCGAGAAGCAGCAGTTGGCGAAGGTGAGCGTGCTTCCTACCGCAGCCGGAGCATCAGAGCTGGTCGAGGGCATCTTGGAGCCCGACCCGATGTGCATATTGATCGTGGTGTCCGTCTCGCTGCATGCCTCAAAGAACGGGAGCCAATGGCCATCGGCATCATGGATCGACGGCAGCCCAAGATTGCTGGGAATCTCACTGAAGCACACGGCGTGCACACCCCGGTCGGCGTTTCGCCGTATCTCGGCGGCGGCCAGGTGTGGGTCCCACAGTGGCACGATGCCGAGAGGAATCAGTCGGCCCTCTGACGGAGCACACCATTCCTCGATCGTCCAGTCGTTGTAGGCCTGGACACACAACAGGGCCAGTTCTTTGTCCTGTGCTTCGGAGAACGTCTGACCACAAAAGCGAGGGAAGGTCGGATAGCACATTGATGCCTCGACGTCGTTGACATCCATGTCGGAAAGGCGCTCGTCAAGCTTGTAGGAGCCCTGCCGCATCTCGTCATAGCTGATGCCCTTGAGGATCACTTCGTCTCGGGCAAAGCCGACTGCAGTGTCGAGTCGAGTCAGTGGGCGGCGAAGGTCTTCGTAGAACCACCAGTCCACCGGGTCACCTGCATCGCCAGCCTCCCCGGGGATCGCCGTGAATTTGCCCCCGATGAATGTCATTTCCTTCACAGGAAGTCGATGGCTACGCGGAGCAACATCGTGGTACTTGCTGGGTAAGCGGTCGATCCAGAGATTCGCCGGTTCGATGACATGATCATCCACGGAGATGATCTTTGGTAGATCCGTCATGATTTCGAGCGTAGCATCGGAATCTGACGCTCCTTCAGATTCTGCGGGGATCACCGTCGAAGACCAACCCAGCCATCCAGAATGAGACCATGCCCACCTCCTTTGCTGACCTCGAACTTGCCACGGTATTCACCCGGCTGGACGGTGCGGTGGCCTGGGTCGTCCTCAACCGTCCTGACAGCCATAACGCGTTCGATGAGCAGTTGACCGATGAGTTGGAACTCGCGTGGACCACAATTCGCGATGACGACGCTGTCCGCGCCGTGGTGCTCACCGGGTCTGGAGACAAAGCCTTCTGCACAGGAATCGATCGCAACTGGGACGTTCCCCAGCCGGCTGATCCAACGAAGATCAATGATCCTGGTCTCCGTCTCAGCCCGAAGGCAGCTGGGCTTTTGAAACCAGTTGTCGCCGCCGTGAACGGCATGGCCTGCGGTGGCGCCTTCTATCTTCTCGGGGAAGTCGAAACCATTGTTGCGGCCGAGACCGCCACCTTCTTTGATCCTCACACCACCTATGGCATGACCGCAGCGTTCGAACCGATCTTGCTGGTCGGCCAGTTGCCGTTCGGTGAACTCGCCCGAATCGCGCTCATGGGGAATCATGAACGCATGACGGCACAGCGAGCACACCAGATCGGGTTCGTCCAGGACCTCGTACCGCTGGATGAGCTGCACGCCACTGCTGGACGAATCGCTCACGCGATCGCGTCACAGCCAGCGGCCGCGGTCGAAGGCACCGTACGTGCTCTTTGGGCCGGACGCGAGAAGAGCCGCGCAGAGGCTTTGGCCTTGGCCCCTCAACTAATCATCGATGGCAACCTGGCCGAATCGATCGCCGAGGGGCAAGCTTTCTTCGCCAGCGGCAAACGAACCGACCCCACCCTCCGATAGGAGCATCACTTCATGACCGAAGCATTCATCATCGACGCAGTGCGTTCACCAGTTGGCCGGCGCGGTGGCGGCCTCTCCGAGGTCCATCCCGCCGACCTCGGAGCGCACAGCATCAGCGCGCTGATCGAGCGAACCGGCATCGACCCGAGCGATGTCGACGACGTCGTCTTCGGTAACGTCGATTCCGTCGGCCCCCAGTCCGGCAACATCGCTCGAACCTGCTGGCTTGCCGCCGACCTACCTGAGCACGTACCCGGCGTCACGATCGACCGACAGTGCGGTTCGGCACAGCAAGCAGTCCACTTCGCGGCTCAAGCAGTCATGAGCGCCACGATGGACATTGTTGTGGCAGGTGGCGTCCAAAACATGTCGATGATTCCCATCTCATCGGCGATGACGGCAGGGCAGGCATTGGGCTTTGACGATCCGTTCACCGGTTCATCGCGTTGGACAACCCGCTACGGCACCGGCGAGGTCAGCCAGTTCGTCGGGGCCGAGATGATGTGCGAAAAATGGGACATCGGCCGAGATGAGATGGAAGCGTTCGCGATCCAGTCCCACGAACGGGCAATCCGAGCTCGCGCCGAAGGTCGATTCGAACCGGAGATCGCCCCACTCGCCGGAATCGAACACGATGAGGGGCCACGTGAGCCCAACATCGACAAGATTCAGTCGCTGCCAACCCTCGTACCCGATGGCAACCTCACTGCGGCGTGCGCATCACAGATCTCGGATGGATCCGCCGCCATCCTCGTCGCCAACGAGGTCGGTCTGAAGCGACATGGCCTCACGCCAAAGGCTCGCATTCACCACATCTCGGTCATGGCCGACGATCCGATCATGATGCTGTCCGCTCCGATCCCGGCAACCCAGCGTGCGCTAGAGCGGACTGGGCTCACGGCCGGCGACATCGACCTTGTGGAGATCAACGAAGCGTTCGCGGTTGTGCCGCTCGCATGGCTGCGAGAAACCGACTTCGACCCGGCAAAGGTGAACGTCAACGGTGGGGCCATCGCCCTTGGCCACCCGCTCGGGGCAACCGGCGCGCGTCTCATGACCACAATGTTGCACGAACTCGAGCGCACCGGCGGCCGTTATGGCCTTCAGACCATGTGCGAGGGCGGCGGAGTCGCCAACGTCACCATCATCGAACGCCTCTGACCCCCACGGGCGGGGTCAGGGCTGCCCCAGAATCAGACCGCTCGTCGGCACACCGGTTCCGGCCGTGACGAGCACGTGCTCGACATCGTCGACCTGGTTGACCGACGTGCCGCGGATCTGACGAACCGCCTCGGCGATCCCGTTCAAGCCGTGGATGTAGGCCTCGCCAAGCTGGCCACCGTTGGTATTGATCGGCAGCCCACCACCGAGTTCGATATTGCCATCAGCGATAAAGTCCTTGGCTTCGCCTCGTGCGCAGAAGCCGAACTCCTCGAGTTGGGGAAGGACCATCGGCGTGAAGTGGTCGTAGATGATTGCCGTTTGGATGTCAGCTGGGGTCACGCCCGTCGACTCCCATAGCTGCTTCGCCACGACACCCATCTCGGGCAAGCCCGTGATGCTTTCGCGATAGTAGCTGCGCATCATGTGCTGATCAGCGGCGACGCCTTGTGCCGCGGACGAAACAATGGCCGGCCGCTGGGCCAGGTCAGCGGCCCGGTCGACGGTGGTCAGCAGAAGGGCCTGGCCCCCGTCGCTTTCCTGGCAACAGTCGAGCAGTCGCAGCGGTTCGGCGATCCACCGACTGTCTTGATGGTCCTGCAGCGTGATCGGCTTCTCGTAGAAGAACGCAGCCGGGTTCCTGGCGGCATGTTTGCGATCCGCCACCGCAACCCGACCGAAGTCCTCGGTGGTGGCGCCGTATTCGTGCATATAACGGCGGGCAAACATGGCGATCCATTGCGCCGGCGTGAGTAACCCAAACGGAGAGGTCCAACTAAAGCTCACGTCGAACGCTTCGGGGCTCTGGTGCACGTCCTGCACCCCCTGGCCGAATCGATGCCACGACCGCTCATTGAACGCTCGATAG
>JABIQM010000186.1 GCA_018699415.1 Acidimicrobiaceae bacterium | reverse complement strand
GATACCCGGCGGTATCTAGCCCGCTTCACGCCACCTCGATCCCCGTCGGAACCAGTGTGTTGTGCTGCGACCCGACATCTCTCGGCTTCGAGTGCCTCCCGGCCCGACCTCACACCCGACGGTGTGTGCCTGACAACCTGATGGTTCTCCGCTGAGCGAGATCTCTCCGGTCCTCCCTTTGCCTCCCTCGTGAGGATGCTCCGTTCAGTCCTTTGACATCTCGACGATGTCTCCGGTCAATCCGCCGGCTCCCGAGGGATCCGGCCTGATCTTGCCGTGTCGGCCCGGCTTTCCGGCCCTGAGGTGCTCAAAGCTTGACTCCCGGCTTTCGCCGCTTGCTCCACTTCGTCTTCCCAGTGCCTTCGCTCCGTGTCGACAAGACGCATGATGCTGCGAGCAGGTCCACCGGTCAAGCCAATGCGCGAAATCCCCAGAACAGATGCAGATAACCACCGGATTTTGATCATTTCACACAGCTTGTACACAGCTTCGCCCCCAGTTGAGGCCAAACGACAGCTAGCGGAGGCGACCGTCGAGGACCTCGCGATAGTGCTCGGCATGTCCCCTGACGTCAGCAACGTAAGCGTCCGACGTGTTGTAGCCGAAATAGGCACGCTCAAGACCAGTCACCGTCGTAAGGTCACCGCCGAGGTAGCAGAGATGGCGGCCGCTGGAGTACGCAGCATCGTAAATATTATGGGGGTCAGCGGTGCCATCGTCGTTGCCGTCACGCCCATGACTCGACCACGTCCCGGGGATAAATTGCATTGGACCGACCGCTCGATCCCAGACTGAGTCGCCGTCAAGGCGACCACCGTCGGTGTCACCGATGGCACGCACATCCGGGCCGCCGTCCAGCGCTATACCGATGATGTTGGTGGAAGACAGGCCGATCGAATCCAGATCTCGCCCACCGAGCTCTCCATGTCGGCTCTCAATGCGTCCGACGCCGGCGATCATCCACCATTCGATTCCGCACTCTGGCGCACTCTCGGCAAGGAGCACCTCGGCGTTCAGGTAGGCATCGAGCGCCGTGACCGGAATATCCGTGTCTGGAATATCGGCATGTCGGCGGCCCTGGCGCACGGCCTCGATCGCGGTGGCAATCCGGTCCTGCGATCTGGAGAGCGTTGCACGTGCACTGACGATGTAAGACACAAGGGAACGTTCCCTGGTTTGTAACTCCAGCTTGCGCCCGCCGAGGTCTGACAGCTCGCTGTTCATCTGCTCGGCCCGGTTCGTGAGGTTGCGCCACCGTTTCATCTGGAGATCGCTCGCTTCAGCTGAGAGCTGAAGTCTCCGTGCCCCCTCGGTGGGCTTCTCGACCGAGGCGAGTATGTCCGACTCCGTTTCGCCGCTCCGCACAAACCGTGCTATCGCTCCGGCCTCGAGTACGGCTCGAGCCTCAGCGATATCGGCGTCGAGGTCGATCGAAACTCGTTCCGCGTCCCTGTGGTCAACAGTGACAAGCCTCAGGTCTATTCGAACATCAATCAGCTCTCGCCGTGAGCGCTCAAGCCCACGCTCGAGTACTTCATGTTCGAATAGGGAAGCGTCGAGTTCGGCAAGCGCTGAGTGCCATCTAGTACCGCCGAGCTCAAGAGAGAGTAGGCGAGGATCCAGGGACTCATCAGCGACAATTGAACTGAGCGGTTCAACACTCGTATCGTCACGACCGAGCGCCCCGTGAGATGACAAGAGCATGCCTGCCAGCAGCGGCGCGACAACGACAACGAGTAGTCCGACACGCGGCGACCAACGAGGCCGCACCATAGATGCGAAGTCATTTCGGGAGCGGGAGCGAGAACTGAGGGTCATGGTGAACAGGCGACACACGCCAAATAAAGGGCAAGTAGCCCCGTGATCCCGCTTCGACCCAGAGACAGTGTACCGAGATCGCGTTCATACGAGCGGATACTCGGGGCCTCGGTGTCCGCGCCCGTCAGTCGGGCCAGTGCCCGCGCATGCGATACACATCGCGTAACACTTCGGGCTCATCGGTCATGATCCCGTCAACTCCGAGATCCAGCAAGCGTTCCATCTCATCAGGTTTATCGACGGTCCAGACATGCACGTGCTGGCCAACGCGGTGAGCAGCCTCGATGAACCTCTTCGTAACCACTTTGATTCGCCCGTATCCGACAGGAACCTGGAGTACATCGGCTCGTTGACCAAAAGTCGGGAGGTGCCAACCACGCGCCAGCGTGCCAGCTACCTCGGCAGGACCAGCGCCCGTGCAAAGCAGCTCACCCATTTCTTGCTTCACCTGACGTGTTCGGCGGGCGCTGAAGCTAGAGACGCAAACCCGTTGCGTCGCGCCGGCGCGTTTCAAGACATCTACGAGCGGGTCCACGGCGGAGTCGTGCTTTGGATCCAGATTGAAATATGTCTCGGGAAACGATGCCAGTAGCTCATCGAGTCGACATATCGGGTGTTCGCCGGCGACTCGAGCCATGGCCACCTCGTCCCACTTCGTCTCACTGATCTCACCAGTCCTGTCAGTAAGCCGATCGAGGGAATGGTCGTGAAACGCAACGGCAACACCGTCGGCTGTGACGTGCACGTCGGTCTCGAGATGGGTGTAGCCGAGATTGACCGCATGCTCAAACGCCCGCGCAGTGTTCTCGGCGTGAGTGCTCGCCCCTCCGCGGTGAGCGAATGCAAGTGGGCGGGCAACGGTGAGGTACGGTTTCACCACAGCTCAAGCGTATCTAGTGACCTACTGACCACCGCTGACATGACGTCCACCGACATGCCGGTTCGAACCTCGCTACGGTGGCGCCATGGACCAATCTGCTGAGTTTGTCGCATCGATGTGCGACATCGATGCACCGCTGCGGCTTGATCGGGTTCTCCTTTTACTGACGGCAACGCTCCGCCAGGACCCGAGCATTGTGGAGGCGGGCCTGTCCAATCTTGACCGCCTGGCCGAGTCGTGTGCTGATCACTCGCGCGGCGGGCTGGTCCGGCACCTGTTCCAGGACATGGGCTTCGTCGGTGACACCGACGACTACTACGACCCCGATAACTCAATGCTTGATGTGGTGCTGTCATGCCGTCGGGGCATGCCGATCACGCTTGCGGTCGTCGCTATTGAAACTGGACGCCGAGTGGGAATCGTGCTGGATGGAATTGGAATGCCTGGTCACTTCCTGCTTCGTGATCGCGATGAGCCGATCTGCTTTCTTGATCCGTTCGATGGCGGAGTCACCATGGACCGAACCGCCTGCGTCGCTCGGTTTCATTCCATCCACGGCAGTCGCGCCGCCTTTGACGACCGGTTCCTCGATCCAGTGAACCCGCGCAGCATTGTTACCCGTGTGCTCAATAATCTGACGGCCTCACTCAGATCGCGAGATCCCCGCAAGCTCGACCGCCTTCTGGCCTTACGAGTGCAGCTACCGCTGGCTCCACCGGAGCTCCGGGCGCTTGCTGAACTGTGTGAGGGTCGGGGCCGCTTTGAAGACGCGGCTTGCCTACTCGACCGTCTCGCTGAGGCCACGCGCACCGAAGCGGCGGCGGAGCATGCCAGCAGACTTCGAGCACGTTTGAATTAGGCCGGAATTCAGCTCGACCTCGGGGCCAGTTAATAGGTGGCCGATATCATCAATCGGTATGGACCGCCGCACAAAGATCGTTGTCACCATCGGGCCTGCCTCCGAAGACGAGGAAACACTTCGAGCCCTAATTCGGGCAGGTATGGATGTGGCCCGCCTTGGCCTTGCCCACGGCACGATCGAGGAAGCGCTTGAGCGACTGCGCCGCATTCGTCGAGTCGCTGCTGAAGAGGGTCGACGCGTTGGGGTACTCGTAGACCTTCCCGGACCCAAGGTGCGATCCGGGTCCTTCGGTGAGGTCGGCGTCGATGTACCAACGGGCTCGAAGGTCGAGCTTCGCGTCGGTGACGCCAAGTCCAATGCTTCGGTAATCGAAGTGGACTACGCGTTTTTGATGCGCGACATCGAGATCGGGGATCGCCTTACGATCGGTGATGGCGGTGCCATCCTCGAGGTCAGCGATAAGTCTGACGACAAAATGCAGGCCACGGTCGTTCATGGAAGCCTTCTTCGCGGGCGCCCAGGTGTGCACGTACCAAGTGACCGCCTCTCGATCTCCACGCCGACGCCCGAAGATTTCGAAGCGATTGATGCATTCGTTGAGGCAGGCGTCGACATGATCGCTGTGTCCTTCGTCCGCAGTGCCCACGACATCCGTCGCGTTGGTACCGAACCTCATCCTCGAGGTCCTCTCGTCATTGCAAAGATCGAAACCCGGGCCGCCGTCGATAATCTTGCCGGCATTATTGAGGCCGCCGGGGCGATCATGGTCGCCCGCGGTGACCTTGGAAACGAATGCAGCCTCGAAGACCTCCCTCACTTACAGAAGCAGATCATCCGTGACTGCATCGCCGGCGGCCGACCGGTGATCACCGCGACACAGATGCTTGAATCAATGGTGACCGCACCGGCGCCAACGCGCGCTGAGGCCTCTGACGTCGCCAACGCCGTCTTTGACGGCACATCCGCGGTGATGCTCTCGGGTGAAACCGCTATCGGCCAGGACCCGGTCAACGTCGTGCGCACCATGAGCCGAATCGCCCACCGAGCTGACGAAGAGATGGACTACGAAGCATGGGCACGGCAGCTCGCCGAAATTCGGATGACTGATGTGGCGACCGAAACAGCCTCAGTCACCGATGCCATGACCATGGCGACATGGCGCGCAACTCATGAACTCGGCATCAACCATGTCCTATGCATCTCGGGCTCTGGATTCACAGTTCGCTCGATGGCCCGCTTTCGGCCAAATGCCAACATCCTGGGCTTCTCCACCAATGAAGCAACAGTTCAGCAACTGACGCTCAGCTGGGGAACAACACCCGTGCTCATGGAGAAGGGCGGCAGCAACGAGGAGATGGTTGTGGAGGCCATCCGTCTTGCTCGCGAGGCCGGCCATCTTGGATCGGGCGACCGCGTAGCAGTGTTGGCTGGTACGGATAGCCGTTCACGCTCAACCAACGTTTTGCGAATCGAGCAGGTGCCATAGGTCACCGTGTCCTAGGCCGTGCACCGATCAGGGCGCCTGTCCTCAGGTATTTCAACATCTTGGCCATAAAGCGAGCACGAACACGTGTCGACACAATTCTGAAGGTCGTCTCGCTGAACCCATAGCGACAGTCCGAGGCCAGCGAGCAGGATAAACAGCAAAAAGCGAGTTAGAGCGCGGCGAACAGTACGCGCCACGACATACATGAGGTAGAGCAACACCGCTATCACGACGAGGATTGCCCATTGCAGGGTCTGAGGATCCAACCAGTCAGGAAGCACTCAACGAGGCTACCGCCATCGGTAGGCTCCCAGGATGACCGACCGACCGGTAAACCTGTCCATGTCCGGCCCGCCGGAAACAGTTCTTGATCCTGAACCTGCGGCCGCAATCGAGGCGTTACGTGAGGCTCAGGCCAGCACACAACCAATCATGGCGATCGGCGCCGTCTGCACCGAGTACCCCCGGTGCATAGCAGCGTGGGCTGCACTCGGTGACGTGGCGGAGATTCCGGCACTACGGTACGCGGCCTACCGAACCGGCTATCACCGCGGTCTCGATCGCCTCCGAGCCAACGGCTGGAGAGGTAGCGGCTTTGTGCGCTGGCGAAGTGAGACAAACCGGGGCTTTCTCCGTTCGGTCAGCGGGCTCCAAACGATTGCGGCCATGATCGGCGAATTGGACGAGGACGAGCGCTGCTCATTGTTTCTTCGGCAGTTGGACCCGGACTGGCCACCTCCGAACTCGTGACATTCGCGGGGGCAGTGCTGGCCGGTGGCGAGAGTCGCAGGATGGGGAGCGACAAGGCGTTCGTCACCATTTCTGGGGTCGCTATGGTGACTCGTGCAGTCCAAGCGCTCGTCACCGCTGGAGCAACTCCAGTCATCGTGGTCGGGGGCGACGCTCCCAGGCTTGAAGAGCTTGGCCTGCCCCAGATCGCCGATGAATTCCCTGGCGAGGGCCCCCTTGGCGGGATTATCAGCGCGCTCGGACATTTCGCTTCCAGGGAGGAACCTGTCGATGCGGTCGTGATTCTGGCGTGTGATTTGGTCAGTCCGTCGGACGCCGCCGTTCGATCGGTTACCGCAGCCATGGATGACCCGGCTGTCGATGTTGTGTTGCCGGTGGTCGAAGACCATGCCCAATGGCTTCACGCGGCGTGGCGTGTTCGCACGCTCGATTCGCTCTCTGCTGATTTTTCGTCCGGCGTACGAGCGCCCCGCTACGCCGTAGGGAAGTTGAACGTTCAAATGATCCGCGGCGAAGACTCAACATGGTTCCGCGATGCTGACCACCCCGAAGATCTCCCTCGTTGCACTGGGAGCTGAAGCCTGAATTTCCGAGGTTCTGCCCTCACACCGTTGCGGCTCGCTACGATCTGCCTGCCTGATGAAGGAGGATTGATGGATATTCCAGAGATCGAGATCGCGGAGCTAGAGAGTCGCTTGGCCGCAGGTTCGCTTCTTCTTGACGTTCGAGAGGACGATGAGTGGGCCACTGCACATATCGATGGTGCCACCCACGTTGCGCTCGCAACGATTCCTGACCGCCTCAGCGAGCTCTCGAGCGACACGCCTATCTACGTGATTTGTGCCCGAGGGGCGCGCAGCGCCCGAGCGGTAGAATTTCTTCGACACGAGAAAATAGAGGCGATCAACGTTGCAGGCGGCATGATGGCTTGGCTCGATGCGAAGAAACCATCCATTTCCGGGAGAGCCTGACTCTCCCGTGCGACCACACCGCTTCATCGACACCGATGCTGGCCTTCGGGAAGCACTCGACCAACTCGAGGGCGAGCCGCGTTACGCGCTCGACACCGAGTTCCACCGCGAGCGGACCTACTGGCCCAAGGCGGCGTTGCTTCAGCTTGCGTGGCCGGGTCATCTGATTCTTGTTGACCCCCTTGAGCTCGACCTCACGCCACTCGCCGAGTTGATGAACAGCGAAAGCGTGGGGGTTTTGCACGCCGCCAGCCAAGACTTGGAAGTACTCGAACTTGCCTGTGGCGCCTCGCCTCGTCACCTTTTTGACACCCAGATCGCTGCCGGCTTCCTCGGAATGTCCACACCTTCGCTGGCTGCTCTTCACGAACGGGAGCTGGGGGTTCAGTTACCGAAGGGAAACCGTCTTACCGACTGGCTAGAGCGTCCCTTGCGACCCGCTCAGCTCGACTACGCGGCCGCAGACGTTGAGCGACTGCTCGAGATTCATGACCTACTGAGCGCTCAGCTCAATGAACGAGGCCGAATGCCATGGGCGGAAGAGGAATTCAATATTCTCCTCGCTCGTGATCGGGGTCCTCGGGATCCCCTCGAGGCATGGCGCAAGATCAAGGAAGCCCGCCACCTCAAGGGCACTGCGTTGACTATCGCCCGCACAATTGCAGCGTGGCGTGAGCGCAGGGCTGCAGAGATCGACCAGCCAGTCCGCTTTGTGCTGAGCGATATCGCCATCGTCGCCATCTCTCAGTCGGCTCCAAATGATGCTGAGAGCCTCGGAAAGGTGCGCGGCGTCGACCGTGGCATGGCGAAGGGTGTGCTCGGCGAACAAATTCTCAGAGCCGTCCACGAGGGGAGTGTTGATGATTGGCGTCCTCCTCTAAGCAACCGCCCCAAGGAGAACGCCAAGGACATCCGTCCCGCTGTGGCGCTCGTCGCGGCGTGGGTGAACCAACTCGCCCGTGACGAAGCCCTCGATCCCGCGCTCTTGGCAACGAGGGCAGACGTCGAGGCATTGGTACGCGGCGACGAGGATGCCCGTCTGGCTTCGGGCTGGCGCGGCGAGATGGCCGGAGAGCCAATTACACGCCTCGTAGCCGGCGATGTTGCTCTCGCTTTCGAGGACGGGAACGTCGTTCTGGAGGAGCGTAGTCGTAACAGAATCGGCTGATTTTGCTCATTCGTCACCAGTGTCGTTGTTGAACGCAACTGTTTGGTTACAATCGACTTTCTGTGAACTCCCCGACAAGGAGCAATAGCCATGAAAAAGGGGCGACACCGGCGGTATGAAGAAGCCCGCGAGTTAAAGCGCTCGCATGACGGCGACTTCGATAATTTGATCGACAGCTTTAGCGAAGATGACGACAGCGAAGTGAAGCCAGAGCACGCCGCTTGGGCGGACGAGTTCAAAGTCGCCGATGACGACTGATCTCAGACCACATAGCTAGCTGCCCGTCTCGTCGAGGATCTCGTCGAGTTTCACGATGTCATCTGCGGTCACCACACCGACAAAAGTGCCGTCGCCGTCGGTGACGGCCAGCACGTCGGTGTCTGCAGCCTCCATCGCAGCCACGGCGTCGCGCAGAGTCCACGAGGGGAGTCCCGTCGCTAGGTCAGTGGCCATGGTGTCGGCGACGGTCGTCGTCTCCCAATCGGCCCGATCGAGAGCATGAACGTCGTCGAGTCGCGCGAGGCCGAGGAACGAACCACCGTCTACCACCGGCACCACGCGCTCGCGGCGGCCGAGAACATGGAAATAGATGAATTCGCTGACGGTGGCGTCCGGAGGCACTGTCAAAACATCGGTTGACAGTATTGAGGCCAACGGCAGGGTAAAGCGACGCTCGAGGTGACCGAGTCGACTGTCGCGCTGGTGGTCGGCCACGGTCGATGAACCGGCTACCACCTGCGATACTGCAGCAGCAACTAGGGCCGGAACGATGAAGGATCCCACTCCGCCAGTGGATTCCGCGACAAACATCACCGCAGCAATCGGCGCGCGATAGCCGGCACCAAGGAAGGCGGCGAGACCGAGAATCGGATAGAGGGCGGTCTGGTCCTGGCCAATAGCCGTACCGACAAATTCGCCGAGTATCACCCCGAGTGCAGCGAGTGGAATAAACAGCCCACCCACACCACCTGCGATCAGCGTCGCAATCGTGGCCGCCATGCGCAGCACGAACAGGAGGGCAATTAGACGCAGCGTCTGGTCCTGCACAACCCATGCCATCGAGTCGGTGCCGGGGCCGAGGGTGAGGGGCACATCGAACGCAGCGTCGGAAATGACCGCAAGGAGGGCAAGACTGATTCCACCAATCAAGAGTCGCCGTGTAATCGGCATGGCCTTACTCCCGCTTTTCGCCTGCCGAACCATCCACGCGAAGCCGCGACCAGCCAGGCCGGCAGCGATACCGAGGAGCAACGCACCAAGGAGGTCAACGGCGCGAACGCTGTTGACAGAAACCGAGCCTTCGTCGATCAGCACACTTCCCTCGGTGAAGAACGGGATGACGGGCTCCGTGCCAATCAAGGAAACGAACGTGACATAGCTTGCCGCTGAGGCCAACAGCGACGGCAGCAGCGCCTGTGGCGTTACGTCATTGCGATAGGGGGCCTCCATGGCGAAGATCACGCCAGTGGCGGGAGCCTTGAACACCGCCGCAACGCCCGCAGCGGCGCCCGCAGTGAGGAGGAGTCGGGCCTCGTCCCGCCGAAGCCACGACCCGAGCCGAGAGTGAATGGAAAGACCCATAGCCGACCCGGCGTAGATACTTGGGCCCTCAAGCCCAAGAGCGCCGCCGAGCCCGATCGTGGTAACACCAGCAAGTAGCTTGGCCGGAAGCTGGCGGATGGGGATTCGCGGCGAGCGGTCGTGAAAGGCCCGCACGTACTCATCGGAAGTAGCGGCGCTGACGTCCTGGCCGAGATAGCGCAGGACGAAGACAGCGAGGGCAACGCCAAAGACCGGGGCCAATACCTGAAAGGCCAGGTCTTGTTCGCGTACCCATTGCAGCACCACGTTCACCGTGAGTGCCTCAAAGATCGCGACAATGATCGCCACCAGGATGCCAGTAGCGACCGAAGCGGCCAGGAGTCGAAGATCATGGCCCCGGACAATCGAGGCGAAGGCGGACTTCACGTCTGCCCTTCCTACACCGTTCCGGGGCATCTGCCACGCATCTGCTGGCGAAGCATCCACAAGCTTCTACACGCGGTGGCGACGCCTGACTTCTGGGTGAGGAAGAAACGCTCTGGTTCCGCGGTCGATAGCCCTGTTCTCGATGGTGTCCACGAGAACCTCATAGAGCTGCTCACCGATCAGCTCCACGATCTCTTCGCGAGAGGTCTTGAACACCGGGCGGTCGGCGCTGAATGCCAAGGGGTCATCAGTGCACCACCAGCCGAACTCGGCACCGCCCTCGCCCCAATCCCGTCGCTTCCACTCGCGTAAAATGTAGGTGGTATGCCCGTTGTCATCCGTTGATTGGTCGAAACGGATGGGCACCTGCCAGCAAACATCGGGCTTCCAATCAATCGGTCGTTCGCCGCGTCGGACCGCAGCCTGGTGCAGGGTGCATCCCGAGCCGTGTTCGAATCCAGGGCGGTTCGCCATGATGCATGCATCATCAACTATCCGAGTGACCCACTCACCGTCCTCGTTTTTGTAGATGGCCCCGCCAAGCCTCTCGGCCTCCTCTGCCAACTCCCATTCGCCTGGCTCGAGACGAGCGATCTGTGCTTCGATCTGCAACCGGTCGTCCTTGTCGACGAAATGGGCTCCATAGACGCAGCACCCGAGTTCGTACTCCGGGGCTGGCTCGGTGAAGACGCCCAGACACCCCTTACCGAAGATGCATTCGTAGTTGCTCGTGAGGAACGTGAGGTCAAATAGCCAGGAGTCGCCATCCTCATCGCGGAAGGTGACCCACTCATGCAGATCCTCGGGATAGGACGTCATGGCGGGGACCGTACCGGGACGCCGCTACCGTGCCCCACATGGCAGGCGAATTCGACGAGATCCGAGCAAGGCTGGAGTTGATTGTCGAGGAGTTAACGGATCTGGCGATCCTCCGACTCCGCGAGTCCATCGACGCAGGCGGTCATGAGCTTCCCGTTGACGAGAAGCGACTCAATCGGGCTAGACGAGCCGTCGAGAAAGCCATTCATCTCCTCGACGAGCCCAACAACGATTTCTGACGGAGACGTACCAGCGCTCCGTGCACTGGCACGTCTCAGTCGGCCGGGCTATCGCGGTGATCGTTGAGCGCATCGATGAGCCGGCGGAGTCGAGACCACTTGTGGCGTCCGAAATGGAACCCAATGCGCTCCAACTCGACCTTGTCGCCGTCGCGCCGCTCGGCATCGGTGATACCGATCCGCTGGATCGAACCTTTCTCGACGATGTCACCAAAGGCGTCGTTGAGTGCCGCGAGTTCGCTATCACCGAGGAGGCGCTTCACACGAAGCACCAGAGTGTCACCGACAAAGCGCATCGAGTCATAGGTCCGGTAGAAGCGGCATACCTCCTCGACGGCATCTTCAACAGTGTCCACGACCTTGACCAGGCAAAGATCATCAGCCGAAATCAATCCTTCATCACGAAGCTCAGCCTCGACAAACCGCTGCCAGTGATTCCAGTACGTGCTTCCCGGGGGGTCCAGCAGCACTACGGGTGCCAGCGCGGACTTGCCTGTCTGAATCAGGGTCAGGAGCTCGAACGACTCATCCATTGTGCCGAAGCCGCCCGGGAGAAGCACAAAAGCGTGTGACTCCTTCATGAACATGACCTTGCGGGTAAAGAAGTATCGGAAGTTGATGAGTTTCGGGTCGCCAGCGATCACGGGATTGGCGCCTGACTCGAAGGGAAGAACAATGTTGACGCCAAAACTCTTCGCGGCGCCCGCTCCCTCGTGCCCCGCCTCCATGATCCCTGGGCCTGCGCCGGTGATCACCATCCAATCTCGTGCAGCGATTCGCCTGGCGAAGTCCTTGGCGCACTCGTAGGTTGGATCCCCTGCCTTGATTCGAGCACTGCCGAAGATGGTGCATTTGTTGATGTCGGCGTAGGGAGCAAAGACCTCAAAGGAGTAGCGGAGTTCCTTGACGGCTGAGTTCACAAGCTTCAGCTCGCCACGGTCGACATCCTCAGCAGCGAGCCGCAGTGCGGAGACCACCATCTCGAACACAAGCTCCCGTTCGCGCTGGTCGACATGAGCGATGAGCGCGCTGATTTCCGCATCGAGTTCGGCATCGCCTGTTCGGTATGTGGAAGGAAGCTCACTCATCTCGATCGCATTCGCTATCAAACTCCAGCGACGGGAATGCTGATCTTGGCCCGCCGTGTGGTCGCGAGCGGCAACGCATCGAGGTCGGGACGGCCATACAGGGTTGTTCGCTGCACGAGACGGCGCCCGAGCGGCTCCACGAGTCGACGGAAGTCCTCCGGTGTCACCTCAGTACCGTGGTCAGCGCCGGCAGCACGTGAAATGTTCTCGTCCATCAGCGTGCCTCCGAGATCGTTGGCCCCAGCCTGAAGGAGTTGGGTGATCGAGTTGAAGCCGAGCTTCACCCACGAACCCTGGATGTTGTCGATCCGCCCTCGATACGCGATGCGCGCCACCGCATGCATGAGCAAGACCTCTCGGAATGTTGGTCCCCGGCGTGCTTTCTTCTGGAGGTAGATCGGGGATGCCATGTGAACAAAAGGCAAGCCCACAAATTCTGTGAAGCCGCCCGTCTCTTCCTGAAGAGCCCGCGTCCGCATGATGTGATGCACCCAGTGCTCTGGCCGCTCAATGGAGCCGAACATGATGGTGACGTTGGAAGCGAGCCCGACGGAGTGGGCAATCCGGTGCGACTCAAGCCATTCATCGGAGTTGATCTTGTCCGGGCATAACGTGGCCCTGACGTCATCGTGAAGGATTTCGGCCGCAGTGCCCGGAAGGGAAGCCTGTCCAGCTTCACGAAGACGCGTCAGATACTCAGAGAGCGGCTCCTGGTTACGCTTGGCCCCCTCGAAGACTTCCAACGCAGTGAAGCCGTGAATGTGCATCCCGGGAACAGCTTCATGTACGGCTCGGGCGACGTCGATGTAGTAATCACCGTCGAAGTCCGGATGGATGCCACCCTGGAGACAAACCTCGGTCGCTCCGGCTTCGGCTGCCTCAACCACACGCTCCGCTATGTCATCAAGCGTGAGTAGGTACGGGGTGCCTCGAAGGTTCAGCGAGAGCGGACCTTTCGAAAAGCCACAGAATCGGCACTTGAACGTGCAGACGTTGGTGTAGTTGATATTGCGGTTTGCTACCCACGTCACGTCGTTGCCCACGATCTCGGCTCGAACTTCGTCGGCGACGGCAGCAACAGCCTGTACCTCGGGGCCACGAGCCCGAAAAAGGGTCAGAATCTCGTCATAGTTGACGTCCTCACCCCGCTGAACGCCATCGAGGACCTCTGCCACCGGTCCGGTGGCATGTCCATATGAGGGAATGAGTGTGATCGGGTCGCCACCGGAGCCGACATACCACTGATTCGAGAGTGTGCCCGTGAGCTCAAATTCAGCGCCGTCCCCGACCTTTGCTCGCTCCATCGTGCGTTCGGGCCAGACCGAACCGGGGTCGTCTCGGGTCAACCCATCGCTATCGGAGCGGTCCTGGACTGAGAAGTGCAGCGCCGGATCAATCCAACGCTGCGGATCACGCACATAGCGGGGATGAATCGTAAGTCGCGGGGCAAGGGTGTGGCCAGCTGCCTCAGTGACTTCGCGGAGGCGGTCGAGATCGGGCCAAGGACGCTCAGGGTTCACATGGTCAGCGGTCACCGGCGAGACGCCGCCCCAGTCGCTCACGCCAACTTCGAGCAGATCCCCAAATTCATCGGAGAGATTGGGCGGGGCCTGAACATGTATATCGGGCGGCAGGATCAGGCGAGCCAATGCAATCGCATCAAGATATATGTCACGCGGACATGGCTCTGCGGCGTGCATCGCTGTGCCCGGCTTCGGCAAAAAGTTCTGAACAATTACTTCTTGGACGTGGCCATGGCGTCCGTGGGCCGCTGCGATGGCTTCAAGCGCTTCGACCCGGTCGGCGCGGTCTTCTCCGATGCCAATAAGGACACCGGTGGTGTAGGGAATCCGAAGCTCTCCGGCGGCCTCCAACGTAGCGAGACGGCGCTGCGGAAATTTGTCCGGTGCTCCGCGGTGACAATCGAGATCGTCACGCAGCGACTCAATCATCATCCCTTGGCTGGGGGAGACCGATCGAAGCATTGCAAGCTCCTCCGCTGACATGGCCCCGGTGTTGGCATGGGGAAGCAGACCAGTCTCGTCGAGCACGAGTTGTGCCATGGCACCGACGTATTCGACCGTGGAGGCGTAGCCATGGCGCTGGAGCCAATCGACGGCCACGGGGTAGCGCAGCTCCGGACGCTCACCAAGTGTGAACAACGCCTCATGACATCCTTGCTCGGCGCCAGCGCGGGCGATTTCCAAAACCTGCTCGGGACTGAGATACGGCGCATCAAGCCTTGCTGGGGGTTGAGCGAACGTGCAGTACCCACACTTGTCACGGCAAAGCATCGTGAGGGGGATGAATACTTTAGGCGAGTAGGTCACGACCGTGCCAAAGGCTTCGTCTCTGATACGGCGCGCCTCAGCAGCGAGTTCCAAGGGGCTGAGATCAAGTAGATCAGAACGGATCACGGGGAGACTCCAACGGAAATTGTGTTTATCGAGGACGTGAGACCAGGGCCCGGGCGGGACCGGATCGAGGAAGGAGGGACAGCTTCGTTACAGCACGTGCACCACGGCTGGAGCTCGACGCGTGTGGCACAGGCCTCGTGATACAGCTCGGTGGGAGCCTCCCCGGGCAGGCACCAGTCATCACCCCAACGCATGAGGGCCACAAGGGCCGGCGAAAGAGCACGACCCTTGTCGGTCAGGATGTATTCGTGACGAACCGGCCGGTCCTGATAGGGAATTTTCGTGACGATCTCCGCGTCGACAAGCGAGTTCAGGCGATACGCAAGCAGGTTCTTGGCGATGCCAAGGTCATTCTGGATCTGTGAGAAGCGACGAACACCTCTGAAGATGTCGCGGAGAATCAGCAGCGTCCAGCGGTCGCCGATGAGATCTAGGGTTCGCTGAATCGAACAGTCCGTGGTGGGGGAGTCCGCTGTGGGCACGCCGGAACCCTAGAAGAGTGAGTTTCGATTTTCAACTCACCTGACTGCCGGATCTATTGAACTAGCGAAAGACGTGTGGAGCGTGCCATCCGTCAGCACTTTGCCGAAACCCGATACCCACCTCGCCATAGCTGTGCCGAATCATGGTGTTGTAGTGAAGTTCGCTGTTCAACCGGAGATCATTCATGACGCGCGCCGCCTCAGCGCTAACCGAACCATTGCTCAACCAGCCCAGGTTCTCGGCATACGGACCGCCGCTGTGTTTCAAGCTCCCCAAAGAATCCAATGTCACCGACCACGTCTGTGCAAAGGCATCCATTGCCTGGCCACGGACCAGGGGATTCAGACCCAACCCCGTATGGAGCTTGTTGAGCAGCTGAAATGACAGCGCTTCAGCTGCCATTAACTGATGTTGCTCACCGGCTTGCAGGCAGTTTCCACCAACGTCAACCTCGACTGGAGGCTCGCCGGCGAAATGATAGAGGAACGTCGCCAGTTCGGCGCGGGTGACCGGCCGGCCAGGAGCCAACGTCGTCGGGGCGACACCATGGGTGATTCCGCGTGTGGTCATCCATGTCCCGGCCTCCCCGAAAAAGTTGCCAACGTCCACATCGATGAATGGCCCAGTGCCGGCGGCAGGAGAACCCTGAGCGCAATAAGGGAAGGTGGCGGCCTGGCGTCGCGTTGTAGGTGCAGATGGTTCGAAGCAACCGGGCAATGGCCCGACGGTGATTCCGTCGTCGGTCATCTACTGCACGGCCTCGGTGTAGAACCGCCTGGCTGGCACATCGCCAAAGTCGGGCGCAGAGTGGCCGGGCGCCACCGAGGCCAATACTGGCGAGAAAAATACTAACGTTCCAACCAGTGCCTTCCAGCTGCAGAGTTACTGCATCGCATGCCCCAGCGCAGACCCTTCGACGCATCAATGAGTCTCTAGCTCTAGCCGCTCCCAACCATGCTTGCTAGCTGACTTGGGCAACGCAGGCTCGATCTACGACAGCTTTACGGTTCCACGTCTTCTTCGTCGGGGAGTAGATCTCCGGCGGCTGCGAGCGCCCCGGCAAGCATCGCGGCTCTCTCATAGACGAGCGAAAACCAGTGCTCAGCGGCAGTCTCCTGACCGCTCAGCGGGACCCGACCCAGCGACTGCACGACGCCCTTCACATCGCTGGCCTCGCGAATATGATCGAGCGGCTCAGGCATCGCCGCCGAGTCACCCCAGAACTTGGCAAGATCGACATGAGACTCCTTATGTCGGGAGCCCTTGTGCTGCTTGGGCTCATCGGATTGATGACCCCTGCCCTGAGAGCTCTTTCCCTGAGAACTCTGACCCCGAGAGTTGTTTCCTCCACCGCTACTACCCCCGCTGGCGCTCCGCTTTCGTTTGCGGCGGCCTCCTCCTGACGTAGTCCCGCTACCTTTCGCGGACTTGTTCTCGCGCTGGTTGCCATTCGGGTCGCTCATGCCAACACCCTGCCGCTACGGGGCTCTTCTTCGGTGATCGCATCCGAGTCGAGTAGAGCACCGGCATCGATTCCAAGCGCCTGCTGCAGCTGTGAAGCATCAAGATCACCGATCGAGCTGGACTTTGGCAGCGTGAGATCGGCTATCTGTCGCTTGCCAGCCACTACCTCTTCGACGCGCTCATCAATGGTGCCTGGACAGATCAGACGGTGACAGATGACGGTGTTTCTCTGCCCGATGCGCCACACGCGATCGCGGGCCTGGTCCTCTACGGCTGGATTCCACCAACGGTCGTACAGCACAACATGGTTTGCCGCTGTCAGGTTCAAACCGGTGCCGCCTGCTTTGAGCGAAAGCACCATGGCCCCGGCACCTTTCGAAGCTTGGAAGGTGTCGACCATTCGGTCACGGGCGCCGCGGCCAAGACCCCCATGATAACAAGCGATGGGTCGGCCATTTCGCTCAGTGAGGTAGAGAGCGAGACGCTCACCCCACGAAGCAAAGTGCGTGAAGATCAGAATCTTCTCATCGGCAGCAAAGACCGTTTCGATAATCTCGTTCAGGCGAGCGAGCTTGCCGGAACGGCCGTCCAACGGTTCATCATCGGGCTGATAGTTCACCGGATGGTTACAGATCTGCTTCAAGGCCGTGATCGCCGCCAGCACCGCGCCCTTACGTTCAGGCGTGCCAGCATCGCTTTCAGTTGTGGTTTCCACCAGTGTGTCGATAACGGCCTGATAGAGGCCAATCTGCTCTGGGGTCATCGCGCAGTGGTCGACTTCATCGATCCGATCCGGCAGCTCTGCAGCGATCGCCGGCTCAGCCTTGGTTCGGCGATAGACAAGGATGCCGTTGAGCGCCCGAAGTGCAGCTTCGCCATCCCTACTCGCCTTGGAGTCGGGCGTCAGCTGGGCGATAAACGGTGCCCGCGGACCAAGGAGACCAGGGTTCGCCCAGTCCATGATTGACCAGAGGTCACCGAGACCATTCTCGATCGGGGTTCCCGTCAATGCAAGACGGGTGCGGGCGTTCAATCGACGGAGTTGTTGGGATGTCTCGGCTGCCGGGTTCTTGATCACTTGGGCTTCGTCAATGATGACCTTGCCCCATGACATCTCGCTCAGCTGATCCATGTCACGTACTGCCGTGCCGTACGTGGTGATCACGAGGTCAGCCTCTCGTACCGCAGCATTGAGCTCAGGGCCACGGATCCGATTCGCACCATGATGGACAAGCACCTTCACGCCTGGCACGAATTTTTGCGCCTCGTTCGCCCAGTTACCCACTACCGCTGGCGGAGCGATCACCAGACCGGTATCCGCATCCTCGCTCAAGGCGACTGCGGCGAGCGCGGTCGGTGTCTTGCCCAGACCCATATCGAGTGCAAGACACCCGCCGAGACCAGCCGTGTCTAGGAACTGTAGCCAGGCAAGAGCATCAGCCTGATAGGAGCGCAACTCACCCGAAAACCGGTCGGGGGTGGTCGTGGGCTCTGTCGGAAGTGACTCAACTGAGCGAAGAAGATCCGCTGCCCAGCCGTCACCGACAATATTGATGCCACCGCCGAGAGGCGATCCCTCAAGACCGAGGGCGTGCCGAAGCATGTCAGCGCCGGTGAGACGATTCTTGTCGGCGCGCTCCGCAAGGGCGGCCGCGGCTTCGACTAGGTCGGCTTTGTCGAGCTCAACCCAGCGACCACGACTCTTCACCAGCGGACGAGCCTCGGCCGCGAGCTTCGAGATCTCCGCCGCAGTAAGTTCGACATCGTCGAATACCGCCGACCAACGCACGTTGGCGAGTTGACGCGCACCCACCACCGTCTCGTCAGCTTCAGACGTGAGCCGCAACGATGCGACAGCTTTTCGCCGTTTCAGGGCAGGAACTCGCACGTCGAACCCGCACACGCCGAGACGGTCTCCGTCCTCCGTCATGAGCTTCCATGCTTCGTCCTGGGAGAGGATAACTTCGCCGCGGCGCCGGCCGCCCAAACGCATCAGTTCTGGGAAGAGACGTTCGAGGCGGGCGAGTTGGGCAGCCGTGTGCTTGGCCCGAGACTTGGATGTTGTGGCCATAGCGACCTCGACTGGATCCAGCGCTCCGTCCTCATTTGGAGCGAGCACGGCAACATGCCATCCACCTGAGTCGTCGGGTGGGTCGAGTTGGATGACCATGGGCCGCTCACTCACACCGATAACGCTTTGTGCCCACTGGGTCATCCGCCGCGCCATTTCTGAGCCAAGCTTCGTGGGGGCTTGGAAAACCTCACCATCGAGGTGACAGAGGGTGGCCTCAGCAACATCGGCCTTGGTGCTGACCGTTGGCGGCGCCGCTGGCGTCTCCAGTTGGCTTGCGGCGATACCCGCTATCGCATCACAAAGATCGGTCAGCGCGGCCATGACAAACTTGTCCTGTGCCTGCTCACGGCTACCGGTCATAGCTGCCCCAGGAACACTGGCCACGAGCGCCTGGAAGCGCTCTGGATCAACCACAGCAGGAACCCAGCGAACGCGGAACGAAGAGGTGTTGTCGTCTGCTTTCGTTCGGCGTCGGCGCTTCGACTGAACGAGTTGGGGCACCACCCGGCCTTGAGCGATGAGTTCGACAGCGAACGCAGCCACTTGCCCCATCCATGTGACACTCGCGCCGAGCGTGTCGTCTTCGGCAGTGTTGCCGAATGCGATCAACCAGCCAAGAGCACTCGCCAGTGGGGCCGAGACTGTGGATACCCGGCCGCTGCCAGGAATCTTCATCGTGGCGTGCTCGTCCCAGGTGATGGCCGAGCCCCCGTGGGACTTCACCCGTTCAAGGACTCCTTCGTGCCGTTCACCACGTTGGTTGAGACCTGAAGCCCAGGCCACGATTCGACCATCGGTCCTCGACAACTGAAGACGAATCGGGCTTGTCGCCGGATCAGGCCGCGGAGTCGACTGTTCGACAGAATCACGCGGGACCAATTCTTCTTCCGGCGCGGCCCCAACCAGGGCGGTGATCGCCGCATCAACGCGGAAACATTCTTCATCAAGATCTCGTAGGACCATTACTCTCGCCGGCCCGCGCACATCACGGCGCGCGGAAGCCAGTGCTAGCTCTGCGATATCGAGCAGGCGGAACAGACTCGCTGTCCATTCTTCTGTGTTGGCCTCAAGATAGCGACTCTGCTCGTCCGTGGCCTGACCATCTAGGTGCATTTGCACAAGATGATCGATAGCCGAGGGTGTGAGCCGTCCGCGTTCGACGATGGTGGTGACGATGGTCTCCGATCAGATTGCAGTACACGTGCCCCCGCGCACCGCTTTCGGAATTCTGCAAGCTTCAGCGCCGCTGTCCATCACCAGCGGCGAAGGAGGAACGCTCACCCGGTAATCCCACAGGACTGGGTGGCCTGGGTTCAACTATAGAGGATCACAGCTGCAATCCGGCGTACCACCGGGTCATGAGCATCTTGTTGAGTCGCTAGGCGAGTGTCGCAGCTTTTTCGGACAGAGCACTGAGTAGTTCATCAAAACTTTTCTCAAAGGCAGCGACACCCTCGTCCTCAAGCTGCTGCGTGACCTCAACCATGTCGATGCCGAGCGCCGCTAGTGCATCGATGACTGCCCTTGCTTCGGGGACATCTGAGTCGATGGTGCGAGCAATCGTGCCATGGTCTTTGAACGCCTCGAGCGTGTTATCGGGGAGTGTGTTGACGGTGTGCGGGCCGATTAACTCATCGACATACAGCGTGTCGGGGTATTCGGGGTCCTTGGTTGACGTCGATGCCCAGAGTGGACGTTGCACACGGGCGCCGCGCGCCGCTAGTGCCTCCCAACGCGGGCCAGAGAATGTTCGACAAAACAGCTCATACGCCAGTTTGCCGTTCGCAACAGCAGCCTTTCCTCGCAGCGCGAGTGCTCCTGGGCTGCCGAGTGCAGCGAGCCGCCGATCCACTTCGACATCAAGACGGCTGATGAAGAACGAAGCAACCGAACTGATGTCTTGCAGGTTGCCATCCGCCATTTCGAGGCCGCTGATGTAGGCCTCCATCACCTCGGCGTAACGCTCAACCGAGAAAATCAGCGTGACATTGATGGACCGCTTCTCCGAGATCATCGTCTGGATTGGCAGTAGACCTTCGGCCGTGCCCGGGATCTTGACGTAGAGGTTTGGCTCGCTCAGCCTCTCATGGAGTTCTCGTGCCGCCGTTGTCGTCCCCTCGCTATTACGCGCAAGAGCAGGATCGACCTCTACCGAAACATAGCCGTCGAGGCCCTGACTCTCGTCGTAGATTGGGCGAAGGATGCCTAGCGCGGCTCGGATGTCGGAGGTGACAAGTTGCCAGTAGGAGGCCTCGACATCCATACCCGATTCGATTGACGATATGAACTCATCGTCGTATTCCGCCGATCCCTGGATCGCCTTCTGAAAGATTGATGGGTTCGATGTGAGGCCGCGGACGCCGCTCTCGACCCATCGGGCCAGTTCACCACTGGTGATCCAGCCCCTTCGAATATTGTCAAGCCAAGGGCTCTGACCCTCTTGGGCGTAGAGGTCGTGCAGGCGGGTCATGGGTCCTCCGGGGGACAGGTCAGTTGGTAAGAAGCGCCGCGGCACGGGCCGCGACATTCTCTGGATTTATGCCAAGTTCGCGCATGACAGTGTCGCCAGGCGCGGATGCTCCAAAACGATCGATCGCCACAACATCGTCTACCCATCGGTGCCAGCCTTGGCTGACCCCAGCTTCGACGGCGATCGACGGCACGCCAACCGGCAACACGGCTAGCCGATGTTCTAAGGAAGAGGCTTCAAACAACTCCCAGCATGGCAGGGAAACGACCCGAGCGACGATGCCCTCCGCAGCCAGGAGTTTGGCGGCATCGATGCAGACCGAAACCTCGCTGCCGGTACCAACGAGCGTTATCTGTGCGTCGGCGACCTCGCGCAGGACATAGCCACCGGCCGAAACATCACCAGCCGCCGTGCCGGGGAGCACCGGGAGATTCTGGCGGCTGAGGATCAGTGCTGTCGGGCCACCGGACTCGACTGCGATCTTCCACGCCGCTACCGTCTCATTTGCATCCGCTGGCCGGATGACTCGTAAGCCAGGGATGGCACGGAGGCTTGCAATCTGCTCAACGGGCTGGTGCGTCGGACCGTCCTCGCCTACACCAACCGAATCGTGGCTCCAGACAAAGATTGAGCGGGCTTCAGACAAGGCGGCAAGGCGCACAGCGCCTCGCATGTAGTCCGCGAAGACGAGGAATGTGCCGACCACCGGAAGTGCACCACCATGGAGCGCCATGCCGTTGGCGATCGCGCCCATTGCATGCTCTCGCACCCCGAAGTAAATCTGCCGCCCACCAGGGTTTGCCGCCGAGAAGACGCCGTGATCCTTGATAACGGTGCCCGTGTTACCGGTGAGGTCTGCGCCACCGCCTGTGAGCCCGGGCACGACACCAACCAATGCTTGGAGGACATTGTTTGATGCCACACGCGTCGCCACGGAAACACCATCGTCAAAGGCGGGCAGCGACTCCTCCCAGCCGGGCACGCCGGTACCGGTCAGCTGCGCTTCGAGCTCGGTTCGATCTCCATCGAACGCTGCGATCCGCACGTTCCACGCTTCACGGTCAGCCCCACCGCGGCGACCGACATGTCGATATGTGTCAACGATGTCAGCGGGCACGTAGAAGGTCTCGTCGGCCGGAAGACCCATAATGGTCTTGGTGGCAGCAATCTCTTCATCCTTGATCGCGTAGCCGTGAGCGCCAGGCGTATTTGCCGAGGCGGTCGCGGGAGTTCCGATGATTGTTCGGATAACCACGAGCGATGGCTTGTCGGTGACTGCCATGGCTCGACGGATTCCAGCTTCGAGTGCATCACAATCTTCGCCGACCTCGCCAAGTTCCTCAACGTGCCACCCGTACGACCGGAAGCGTTCAGGCGCTCTATCGCTCAAGGCGAGCTCGGTCTCACCATCAATGGTGATGTGATTGTCGTCGTAGCAGATGATGATTTTGCCGAGGCCGAGATGGCCCGCAAGCGAGGCTGCCTCATGGCTGAGGCCTTCAGAGAGGTCGCCATCGCCAGCGATACCGAAGATGTGATGGTCGAAGATCTCTGCGCCATATCGCGTGCGGAGTTGCGACTCTGCGATCGCCATGCCGACCATATTGGCGACACCCTGGCCGAGTGGGCCAGTGGTGACTTCAACACCTGCGGTGTGCCCAACTTCGGGGTGGCCTGGAGTCGATGAACCCCACTGACGAAAGCGGCGCAGATCGTCGAGCGTCAAGCCGAAGCCGGCCAGATGAAGCAGCGAATACTGCAGAATCGAGGCATGACCAGCCGAGAGCACGAATCGGTCGCGATCCGACCAGTCGGGATGGTCCGCGTCGTAGCTCATGATCCGGCTGTACAAGACATGAGCTAGAGGAGCGAGAGACATTGCCGTGCCCTGGTGGCCGGAGCGTGCCGCGTGGGGCGCATCCATAGCCAAACCACGAATCACGCTCACGGCGCGCTGATCGAAATCGCTCATCGGTCCTCCAAGTCGTAAACCCGAGCGACCTTACCCGCGCCTACACCCTCGCGAGTCTCATCCCTGCGGCGGATTTCAACCGTAGAGCAAGAGCATCGACGCGGTGAATCCGTGGATGTGGTTTTCTCCGCAGACAGGACCGAACTCACCAGCACAAAACATGCCCGCCACCGGGCCGTTGTTGACCGCAGCGGTGACCAAGGTTGCGTCATGGTCTGGTGCCCCAAAGAGCCGAGAACCACGCCCGTTGCAGGTAAACAACAGTGCTGCGTCAGCATCGGCGAGAGACAGCATTTCGCGGAGATCTTCATCGGCCGCAGCGGCGTCACGAACCTGGAACTGCACTGTTGATCCGACGGGCGTGGAAGCGCCGACTCGAATCGAACCGGACCCGTGGTCAGCGCCTAAAACACCCCGGATCAAGAAATCCCCGCGACCAAACTCGCTTGCGTGTTCATCGACAACCAGACCAATGTGTAAACCTCGCGACAGCAACTCTCGCTCGCCCTCGTTCACCGCATCCACAGTTTCTGAAAGGCGTTCAGTGGCCGGCCGAGACCCTAGCCCCTCGATTCGGTTGGCTTCCGCGGCAGTGACAATAAATGGTTCACCCACCGGTCGGCATCCTTGTGACACAACCACTCGCTCACCGAGACCGCCAGGGAGCAGCACACCCACCGCTCCGTCGTCGTAAACCAAGTCATCGAGAATCACATGGTTGCGGACCGAGGATGAGGCCACGCCGCCGACGATTTGCAAGTCGGGATACTGGCGGTTCGCAGCGTGCATGAGCGCACCGGCCGGGAAGCTTCGAGGTTCAGTGAGCAGCAAAAGCGTTCGAGGCCCATGGGCCGCTACGTCCGGCATCCCCACCACAGCAGTTCCCTCTGGAGCGCTGATCGTCTCTAAACGCACGGCCTCCACCGCGCCGAGTCGACCGGCCCACAGTGAGACAGCAGGGCCTTCTTCGGCTTCGAGAGTGCCCCCGATCACTGCCTGTGCCGTGCTCCCAACAAGCACGGTGGGGTTGAGCAAGTCACGAACGGATTTGACAATCTCGTGGATCGAGTCGGTGTGCTCGGCAGTTACGAACAACACCGCAGTGTCGGGCCGGTGCCCGACCTGTTCAAGTACCGCTCCAACCACATCACCCACCGCAGCCGCTGGATCCGGGTGTTGCGAGATCGCAGCGCCGTAGGCGGCCATCTCAGTCGTCGATGGGCGGAAGGATCGTATAGGGGACCGTGGTGATTGGACCCTTATCCAGCCGGCAGCGCGCCTCTACGGATCCATGCTCCGCGAAATCCAGCTCGGCGCGAACAAGACGGTAGGTGAACTTGCCGGGCTCGACATCGAACGGCTGCACGTTGCGAGCAATCTGCTCTTCACCGCGATGATACGTCACTTCGAGAACACCACGTCCTGCACCGTCGACAGGACAGTGAATCAAGACCACCAGATGAGGCGCCCAGGTGAACGGAAATGCAGCCGGCGATGCTGCGCTGAACTGAATCCCGGTGAGGTCGATACGGGTAGCGGGACCCGAGACCTGGCGAAGGTCGATCTCATCGATGAACAAGGCGGCGATGATCTGCATACCGGCGGACCGTAGCGCCACTATGCTCGACTCGTGGTCGGGGGCGATACGAAAGAGTCAATTATCGTTGCAGCACGTCATCTCTTTGCTGAACGCGGCTTCGATGGCACCTCGCTCAACACGATCGCCGACGAGGTCGGCATCCGTCGCCAAAGCCTTCTGCATCACTTCCCAACCAAGGAAGCCATGTATCGCGAGGTCTTTGAGCGGGCCTTGTCCGAGTGGTACCAGCGGGTCGAAGCGGCGATCAGCGAGTCTCGCGCTGATGGCTGGGAGCAGCTCGATCACGTGATCACCGCCGGTTTCCGATTCTTTCAAGCCAATCCAGACTTTGTTCGAATTGTGCGGCGCGAGGCCCTCGCCGAAGAAGGCACCGGGCACATCGAACTCGGCGTAGCGCTACAACCCGTCTTTGCCCGTGCAGTGGAGTACTTCGAGCGAGAGATGAGAGAGGGTCGCTTCCGTCGCCACGACCCTGAGCAGATGCTTCTGACGGGCTACGGCGCCCTCTTGTCCTACTTCAGCGATGTGCCGTTCATCGGCGACCTCATTGGGCGAGATCCCCTAGGCGAGGAAGCGATGCAAGCCCGTCTTCAGCACGTGCGAGACCTCTTCTTCGCCGCTCTTGAACCACGAGAAGATGAGCTGACGTGAAGCCAAGCCCTGCGGCGCGCCGCGAACTTTCTGAACAGCTCGCCTAGCCTTCTGTGATCATGCGTCGGCCTCCAACGACATCGCTGCGTCGATACCTGCCATTTGTGCGCCGAGCGGCAATGCCCGCGCTTATTCTCGCGGTTGCCGTCGGAGGCGTCGTAATGTCTGATCGCACCGACGCAGATGCCGATCCAGGGATCGCCACAGCGGTGGATACTGGCCCAGATCTGATCACCCCGATCTTGAGTGCACGTCGAGTTCCTGGATGGTTGCGTGAGCCGACGTCCGATAGTCTCCTGAGCGGCAGTATCGCCGACGTCTTGAATGGTGCGCCGAGCGCTACGTGCGTCAAGGTCACGCGAGGCGACATGCTGATCGCCGACAACAACACGTCTGCTCCGATTCGGCCCGGGGCACTGCAGCGACTCCTCACGCTTTCTGCACTCGACTCTCTCGGTGGGTCTGGATTCCGAACCGAGGTCGCATTCTCCGCAGATGCGGAGATCGACGAGGACGGCGTGCTCCACGGAGACATTTACCTCATAGGGGGAGGGGATCCGGTGCTCTCTACCCGTCCCTTCATCGATCGTTTCGGTGACGATCGAGCCTTTACAAACTTCACGGAACTCGCAGGCCAGACCATCATTGGGCTACGCACTCTGGGTGTAACCGGGATCGATGGTGGCGTGATCGGCGATGAGTCGAAGTACGAAGACATCTCCCGTGACTATCGGCAAGAAGACGCCACCGATGTCGATGGCGACGGGCAGCCGATCTGGACGAGCGAGCAAGCAGCATCCAACACCGTCGGTCCACTGTCAGCACTCCTGGTGAACAACGGCTTCTCCGAGTGGCCCACCAACATTGACCCCGCCCTCAACATGCGTGCCGATGACCCAGCCGAAACCGCGGCTGGACTCCTCGACATCCGCCTCAGAGCCGCCGGGATCGATGTCAGCGACCAACCCGACACCGGTGATGCGCCAGCTGTACTCGAGCGCCAGACAATCGCTATCATCGATTCTCCACCGCTTGAAGAGATTCTTCCTCGCTCGCTGGTCGATGCCACCACCGCCGAGATGTTGCTCATTGAGATCTCGGTTCGCAGCGGTTCAGAACCGAGTCGCCTGCTCGGATCGTTGTATCTCGTCACCGGCGGACTGACCGCAGCTGGTCTGCCTTTCGACATCATCTCGAGCAGGCCCTTCGATGGCTCTGGGCTCAGCTCCCTCAACCGCTCCACATGCAACATGCTCCATGCTGCGATCGCGTCAGCGGACTCTGCAGCAGCAAGGGCGCTTCCACCGATCGCTCAGACGTCAGTCACAGCCTGCGCTCCTCAACGGGTTGGCGATCTCCATGTTCTTGCATCCAGCGACGGCACAACCACCGGTCTGGCCGGTCGCTTCTCGGCCGACAACGGAGACGAGCTGGTCTTCGCGATGTTGGTCGACGACCCGACTCGGGTGCTCGTGGACGAGGAGCCCGCGGCAGAAGGCGAAGAATCACCTGAGCAGCTCGGTCCCTTCGACAACTGCAGCGATATGCAGGCCGCTCTCCTTAGTGCGATCAGTGGGCATCCATATGGGCCGACGCTTGAGACGTTGTCACCGCTTGAGGCCGCTGGCGGGTGATACCCGAGCCAGCCAACGATGCCACCGGCTCGGCATATGTGCTGCCAATATTTCCACTCGAACACGCCATCCTGCCGTCGACGATCGTGCCGTTGCACATCTTCGAACCGCGCTATCGCAAGTTCGCCCATGACCTCCAGACGATGAAGGATCCATCATTCGGCATCGTGGGCATTGAGCGAGGCCGCGAAGTGGGTGGCCAAGATCAGCGATTTGACGTTGGTGTGGTGATGCGTGTACTTCACGCAGAGAAGTTCTCTGACGGCCAGTGGGCACTCACCTCGGTGGCGTCACGACGGATCACCGTCACTGAGTGGCTCCCCGAGGACCCGTACCCTCAGGCTCTTGTCGTGGATCGTCACGATCGGGTCGACAGAGACTCCGACGAGGCTGCCGTCGCTCTCGATCGCCACTCTCTCGCCACTGAGTTCGCGCTCCTCGCCGCAATGGTGCGGCGCCAGTACCCCCAAGTCGATCTCCTGGCTGGCCTTGACCCAGCTGAGGATTTCGACTGGAGAACATGGGAACTGGTGAGTCGATCTGGTCTCTGCTCACTCGACCATGTACGCCTTCTTCGCTGCGATTCTCCTGCCGAGCGAACACGCCTAGCGAACACACTCATCACAGAACGGCGGTCTTTACTCGAGGCTCTCGCCGAAGGCGACCGATAGACTGGCTACCCGAACACGGAGGACGTATGGCTGCAAAGCAAGGGATCGGCGATCTATACGACCTCGTCAAAGCATACGGAAAACAGGAACTTGTCGAGCCCGTCAGGCCCTTGCCGCGCTGGCTCGCCTTCGGGATCGCTGGCAGTTTGCTCCTCATGGTCGGCGGAATCTTGTTGACGTTGGCGATGCTTCGGGCTCTGCAGACCGAAACAGGCACTGCGTTCTCGGGGAATCTTTCTTGGACGCCATATTTGATCACACTTGTGGCCCTCATCGTGACGATTGCGCTCCTCGGGATGCGCATCAAGAAAAGGAGTCTCTAGTGGCTGATGACAAGGCCGAGCCAATCACGCGGGACCAGATCGCCGAGTCGATTCGCAGCGTTCGCGGCGAGGTCACCGAAGAGGCCGAGGCCGGAGCAAGGAAGCTCATTCCCGTGGCCGTTGCCGGCGGTGTGGCGATACTCGTCATTGCCTACTTCATCGGTCGGCGCGTCGGGACGACAAAGTCGACCGTGGTCGAGATCCGACGGATCTGATGGCAGCGCGCTTCGGCCCGGCGTATGTGAGGCGCACTCTCCGCGACAACAGCGTCCGCAAGGGCCTGATGGGCGGGAACCGCTTCTGGTTGGCGATCTTCGTCGCGCGCTATCTCACACGATTGTCCCGAAAAGTCACAAAACGAGGCGAGAAGCCAATCAGGTTCTCCGAGTCGCTCAAGCCGGGGGAGTCGTTCGTGATTCGTCACGTCGGCTCGAACGAGTGATCGTCATCCTCCGCAACCCAACGCGCGAGGTCGAGGTCGATGGTCCGGTCGAGGTCGGCGTCCTGTTGCGCCGACTTGGCTTGAACCGTGAATCCCATCTTGTGATCGAAGACGGTGAACTTGTGCCGGGCGACAAGATGCTCCGCGGCTCATCGCGCGTTGAAGTGCGGTCAGTCATCAGCGGTGGCAGTCGCAGCGGGTCCGCATGAAGTGCAAGGTGTGTCGCGGCCCAGCGGTGATAGATGTCCGACGGCATAACGCGAATTTCTGTAAGGACCATTTCGTACGGCTCTGCCGCGATCAGACGGCGAAGACCATCAAGCAGTTTGCAATGCTCGCCGAAGGCGACCGGGTTCTGGTCGCTATCTCCGGCGGGAAAGACTCAATGGCAATCTGGGACATTCTCATCGAACTCGGCTATCAGGCCGACGGGTTCTACCTGGGTCTCGGTATCGGGGACTACAGCGACACGTCTGCCTCGTACGCCCACCGGTTCGCACAGGAGCGTGGCCTCACGCTGCTTACCGAGGATCTTTTACGCGACCACGGATTTGATGTGCCCAACGGCTCACGGGCCGCCAAGCGGTCCCCCTGCTCAGCGTGTGGCCTCTCAAAACGGCATCGTTTTGACGAGGCCGCCCGGCGCGGCGGCTACGACGCACTGGTCACCGGCCACAATCTCGACGACGAAGCCGCCGTCCTTATGGGGAATGTTTTGCATTGGCAGACCGAGTATCTCGGTCGCCAGCTTCCTGTGCTTTCGGCACAACATGGCTTCCCTCGTAAGGTCAAGCCTCTTGTGCGTCTCACAGAGCGAGACACTGCCGCCTATTGCCTGCTGCGCGGTATCGACTATCTCGTCGACGAGTGCCCGATGGCCGCCGGCAACAAGCATCTCAGCTACAAGGCAGCGCTCAACAACATCGAACTCGACTCGCCAGGGGCGAAACACGACTTCTATTTCCGTTTCCTCGATCACGCGGCAGACCGATTCGCTGCGGGTCAGCCAGACGATGGTGCTGACGTTGTCGCGCCAGTCAGTCCATGCATCAACTGTGGAGCACCGTGCTCCAACGAGGTTTGCGCCTTCTGCAGCCTCACCATGCGAGCCACAGAGGCGGTACCCATTGAGATGGGCGCTACTCGGCGGCGGAAGGTTTCTCCATGACCGATCTCAGCGGCATGAATCGCAGCGGCGACTTACGAGCCGGAGAGCCCGTGATGCTCACCGACCGCAAGAAGCGGAGATACCTGATCGACCTGGTCGATGGGGGAGAGTTCCACTCACATTCAGGCGTGCTTCCCCACGACGAAATGATCGGTAATCCAGAGGGCGAGACCTATCGGTCGTCGAGGGGGATGGTCTTCATCGCGGTACGTCCGACGATCACAGACTTCATTTTGAAGATGCCGCGCGGCGCTCAGGTCGTGTACCCAAAGGACGTTGGGCCAATACTTATCATCGCCGATATTTTTCCCGGCGCACGAGTTTTAGAATCAGGATTGGGCTCAGGGGCTCTGTCAACCGGACTTCTTCGGGCCGGCGCGGAGATCACGGGCTACGAGATCCGCGACGACTTCGAGCAAGGAGCGCGGGACAATGTTGGGCGATTCCTCGGCCAGGCAGCCCTGGAGCAATACCAGACGCAGGTGCGCGACGTCTACGAGGGCATAGACGAAACCGACCTCGACCGTATTGTTCTCGATCTCCCCGAACCCTGGCAGGTCGTGCCCCATGCGGAGAAGGCACTTCGGCGCGGCGGCATCTTCGTGGCGTACTCGCCAAGCATCATTCAGGTCTCGCAACTCCACGAAGCGATGGAGGGGTCACCGTTCGGGATGGCTGAAACGGTGGAAGTCTTACAGCGCGGCTGGCATGTGCAGGGTACGGCAGTGCGCCCAGATCACCGAATGGTAGCCCATACCGGATTTTTGACGCACGCTCGATTGCTGGCTGAATGAGTAGGGGAGTGACGCTGGCGCTGCTGGTGTCACTGTTGATCGGCGCGTGCGGGAGTCCAGTCGGACATGAAACAGGCCGACTACCACTCGACTCGCCACCCAACCCAGGCGAAATTCCGGCCCATGATGGACTCAACCCCATCCTGCGCGACCAAGTTGCGGCATCCACTTTCCGGGTTGTAGGGATCGCCTGTGGGCGGGCATCGGAGGGAAGCGGCTTCGCTGTGACCGACACCCTTGTTGCCACGAACGCGCACGTTGTTGTTGGCATCGACGCACCGGAGTTGGAACTCCCTAGCGGGGAGCGCGTCCTTACCACGCCAGTTGCCTTCGATGCTGACCGTGATCTTGCGCTGCTCCGTGTCGAGGGCGCCACACTTTCGCCACTTCCGCTGGGCACGGCTGATGACAACACCATCGGCGCACTCTTTGGTTGGGAAGCAGGTCCAGAGGCCGACCCGACACCATTCCGAATCGATCGTCCGGTCACGGTTCGGATAGAGGCTGTCGGTTCCGACGAGCGGATCGAGCGCCGTTCGTGGCTACTCGCTGCCCGGGTTGAGCAGGGCGACAGCGGTGCCGCGCTAGTCGATGGTGAAGGTGTAGTTGTTGGGATCGCCTATGCAACAACCACCCGAGGAGCAGGAGTCGCATACGCCATACGGGCCAGCGAGTTGGTTGATCTCATCGCCGAGGGGTTCGACTCGACCTTGACGATTCCCGATTGCTAGGCGGTTCAGCCTCTAGTTGATCTGGTAAGCAAAGACGTGTCCGAGGGAGTCACTGGTATAGGGCGCGTCCTTCAGCTCCGCGACGCATTCGAGTTGTCCCTGGCGGCTGAGTTCATCTATGTGAGCCTGGTAGCCGAATCCGTCGAAGTATGCCTTCCGGGTCGTAATCACGAGAAGGCCGCCCGGCCGAACCAACTCGGCACACGACTCGACAAGCTCGGGAGGGGCGTGCCCAATCGTGAAAACACCACAGACAAAGACAACATCGGCTGCCCGACGCCACCGCTCCTCAGGTGGGTCCCCGAGATCAAAGCCTCCAACGAGGTCACGATAAACACCCCGACGCTTTGCCTGCTCGACCATGCCGGGGGAGAGGTCGATGCCATCGATGACCGTGTAGCCGGCTGAGGCCAGTGCCACCCCGACCAGCCCAGTTCCGCAGCCGGCATCGAGGATGGTGATGTCTGTGCCTCCCACTCCCAACCCGTAGAGATCCAGATTAGTGAAGAAGGAGACCATGGTCGCTGTCGCCTGATAGTCGTCTCCAAGCGCTCCAACATCAAGGTCGTAGTTCTCGGCCCAGTCTTCGTAGAACGCTCGAATTCGCTGAGCATCGCCTCCGAGCTCAAGAGCCTCCGCGATGTGTGGGTCGATGTGGCTAAGTCCGTCCTTGGGTGCGGGCGCGCTCATCATCCAAACTGACGTACTCGGTCTGCGCTAATTCGAATCCTGACAGCCTCGTGACGAGCGGCCATGATGTCGGCCTTCAGCTCTCGTCCACTTTCAGTATCAAGGTCGCAGTATTTGTCGCACAGGCGTTCTACCAGCCCGGCGGCATCACCATCGATAGTCGCCGTGCCCTCGATGACAACCCAATAGACGGGCTCAGCAGTCTCCGCGGCCACTAGAAATGATGCTCTCGGGTCGCCAGCAAGGTACGTATTCTTCGGGCGATCGCCGCGGCTGAACATCACGATCTCAGAGCCGGTCCACTCATACCAGACGGGAACTGCGTTGGGCCACGGTTCACCGGCGTGAACGAGGGTACCGAGACGTGTCTTGCGGAGAAACTCGTGGGTGGATTCTTGCATATCTCTGAGGTGCATCGGCTCGACCCTAGTTCCAGCCAAGCAAGCTGGTATATCCGGTCAACGTCACGCACCGAATCGAGTCTTGAGACACGATCAAACATGGTCAGTTAGAAGACCCGATCCTCAACGTCTATTTGGACGGCTAAGGCGCCCTGGCGAGAACGCGTGGGGCGAAACCCTTCTCCGAAGAGTCCCGTTCCCGCAGCGTCCCCAAGGTCGAAGGTCATTCTCGATCGGGTAGCGCGGTGAACGATGCGGATGAAAGACTTCGACGATGAATGGTCAAGCCAGCCCCCGCGTCGATACCACTCGCCTCCAGCATCTCGCTCGCGGCTACACCGAGACGGCCGTTTTTTACGCCGCCATCGACCTAGACCTCTTCACCCACGTCTCAGCAGGAGCGTCCGACGTCTCGGCGCTTGCCCGGGCCATGAACATCAGCGAGTTGAATACGGAACGTCTGACCGTGGTGTGCCTTGCTCTCGGTCTTCTCGAACGCGCCGAAGGCACCGGCCTCCAAAACGCTGCCGACTGCGAGAAGTATCTGGTCAGCACAGGCGATCGCTACGCCGGCGCGTGGATGACCTTCACCAGACGCGAAACGCCAGACTGGTTCAACATCACCGAGGCGTTGCAGAGTCGTGAGATGCCAGCCACGCTTGGGATGTATTCGACAATCACCGTCGAAAGCGCTCGCCGTTACCACGCCGCCACCTACAGCATCGGAATGGGGGCTGGCAGGCGCTTTTGTCGTCACGTTGATCTCACCGGTCGTCGTCACTTGCTCGATCTCGGTGGCGGTTCCGGCGCCTACTCGATCAACGCTGTCCGATCCTTCGATGGCCTGCGAGCCACGGTGCTCGACCTTGCGCCCGTCACCGTCGTCACCCAGGAGTATCTCGAAGAAAATGGCGTCGCCGACCGTGTGGACACTGTTGGCGGCGACTTCATCGAGGACCCGCTTCCTCGCGGGTGCGACGTAGCGATCATGGCGTCGAACCTTCCTATCTACGACGCCGAGCGAATCCAGCTCGTGGTGCAGAAGACTTTCGACGCGCTCGAGCCGGGAGGGGAGATGCATCTCATCGGCGAAACGCTGCACCCCGACGGGGTCGGGCCTGTCGATGCCGCTATGTGGGGCATGGCCGAGGTTTTATATGGCAGCGGCGGCCGAGCCCACACGAGCTCAGAATGCCGAAACTATTTTGCGACTGCAGGATTCGTGGACGTACAAAACATCGACTTTATTCCGGGGACGTTGACCCGCACCGTCGGCACGAAGCCGGGCTAGTTCCCATCAACGAAAAGCAGACACGGCGACGGCAGCCATGCTCGACCTCCCGCCACATTTGATTCCTCTGACGAGTGTCAGGCTTCCATGAAGATGCACTCGCCCGGGCACTCTTCGGCAGACTCGATGGTCGCCTCTTCTTGGCCGGCTGGGACTAGGGCGACACCGCTGGGGCCGCCCGGCTCTGAGAAAACCGTTGCGCCTTCTCTCACATAGGCCAAGCCATCGTCGAGCAAGGTGAAAACGTCGGGAGCAATCTCTTCACAGAGACCGTCGCCGGTGCAGAGATCCTGATCAATCCAAACCTTCATGTCATATCCTTGCTTGCTCCGATACCCGCGGGTGGGCTCCTCAATTCGATCGGCAGTGTAGTATCCCGGATGAGGGACACATGTGTCAGCGGCTACCGGGTGTGAAACGGCCTGCAAATCGCCACATCTGTCCGGCTGGAGCAGACCAGGCCGGTCTAGGGTGTCGCGGCAAGCGAGATTCGGAGTTCTTCATGGATGACAAGAGCGAAACCGATGAGATCAACCGCCTTCGAATGGTCGCGGCCGAGCTTGAGGACGAAGTCACCGCCCTGCGTCGCCGACTCCAGGACACGCCCAAACGAGTAGGCACACTTGAGGAACGGTTGCTCGAGACGAAGGGACAGCTCGCCCAGGCGGTCTCGCAGAACGAGAAGCTCACCTACACACTCCGCGAGGCTCGTGAGCACATCGCAACATTGCGCGACGAGGTTGACAAGCTCACGCAACCCCCTTCCGGCTATGGCACCGTTCTCGGAACCAATGACGACGGCACCGTTGACGTCCACGCTGGTGGCCGCAAGATGCGTGTTGCTGTCCAACATGACCTGGCCGGAACGCTTGAGCGGGGTCAGGAAGTCGTGCTCAACGAATCATTCAATGTCGTACTCGCCCGCAATCCCGATCGCACCGGTGAAATCGCTACGTTGAAAGAGGTTATGGCCGACGGCGAACGCGCCATGATCGTCGGCCGCGCTGAAGAAGAACGGGTGGTCGAGCTCGGCGAAGCGGTGGAGGGTCAACGTCTTCGCAGCGGTGACACCGTCCTTATCGATCCTCGAGCCGGCATCGTCCTCGAGCGTCTCCCGCGCCCGGAGGTCGAAGATCTCGTTCTCGAAGAAGTTCCTGACGTCAGCTATAACGATGTCGGCGGCCTTGACTCACAAATCGAACAGATCACTGATGCGGTCGAGCTGCCATTCGTCCACCAGTCACTTTTCGCCGACTACGACCTGCCAGCACCTAAAGGGATCCTTCTATATGGTCCGCCCGGTTGTGGCAAGACTCTGATCGCCAAGGCCGTGGCAAATAGCCTCGCCAAGAAAGTGGCGGAGGTCTCCGGCGACCATGAAGCTCGGAGCTTCTTTCTCAACATCAAGGGGCCGGAGCTTCTCAACAAGTATGTGGGCGAGACGGAGCGGCAGATCCGCTTGATCTTCCAGCGAGCTCGCGAGAAGAGCGAAGAGGGCTGGCCAGTCATCGTCTTCTTCGATGAGATGGAGTCGCTCTTTCGTACGCGCGGTAGTGGCATCTCCTCGGATATCGAGTCCACGATCGTTCCCCAACTATTGGCTGAGATCGACGGCGTCGAGACACTTCGCAATGTGATCGTGATCGGAGCTTCCAACCGTGAAGACCTGATCGACCCCGCCATCCTGCGTCCGGGCCGCCTGGATGTGAAGATCAAGATCGAACGTCCCGACATCGAAGCGGCTGCATCGATCTTTGGGCGCTATCTGACCTCAGACGTGCCGATCGATCCCGAGATGATTGAGGACATCGGCGGCGGCGATATCGAGAAAGCCGTCCAAGTCATGATTGAAGAGACCGTCCGTGAGATGTACCGCGATGACGACGCCAACCGCTTTCTTGAGGTCACGTACCAGAATGGCGACAAAGAGGTCATGTATTTCAAGGACTTCTCTTCTGGAGCCATGATCGAAAACGTCGTCCGCCGGGCCAAGAAACTGGCGATCAAGCGCGAGATTGCGCAGGGGACCAGAGGCGTCCGCAGCGACGACCTGCTGGCATCGATTCGCCAGGAGTTCAAGGAGCACGAGGATCTTCCGAACACGACCAATCCTGACGACTGGGCGAAGATCTCGGGCAAGAAGGGTGAGCGGATTGTCTATGTGCGAACCCTGATCAGCAACGACGACACGGCCGAAGGCGGCAAGTCCATCGACTCCATCGCCACCGGCCAGTATCTGTGATGGCAAGTAACACCAGCGCCGCCCTCTACCGCGACGCCGCAGCAAACGTGGAGGCCGCAGCCTTAGCGGTTGGAATGGACGAAAAGATCCGCAGGATCCTGTCCCAGCCGATGAACGAGTTGATCGTCAACTTTCCTGTGCAGCGCGACGACGGCAGCTACGACATGCTGCAGGGCTACCGCATTCAGCACAACAATGTGCTTGGCCCGTACAAGGGTGGTCTGCGGTTTCATCCGTCCGTCGACATTGATGAAGTCAGAGCCCTCGCCACATGGATGACCTTCAAGTGCGCGCTCATGCGGCTGCCGTTCGGTGGTGCTAAGGGTGGCGTCTCAATCGACCCTCGCTCGTTTTCGGAACCAGAACTTGAGCGAGTCGTGCGCCGGTTCACACATTCGCTGGGGGAGAACATCGGGCCCGAGTACGACATTGCGGCTCCCGATATGGGCACCAACGCTCAGACCATGGGCTGGATGATGGACACCTATCTGAACAGCCGCGGGCCTGGGGAACGCCAGAACACCCGACGCATCGTTACCGGCAAGCCGGTCGAACTCGGTGGGAGTCTCGGACGAGAGGAAGCCACCGGTCGCGGCGCGGCGTACGCGCTTCGTCATCTTTACGGTGAGTTCGATCGCGTCCTCGATGGGGAATCCGTTGCCATCCAAGGCTTCGGGAATGTGGGTTCCCATGCAGCTCGCGCACTGGTTGAACTGGGGATGACGGTGAAGGCCATCGCGGATGTCTCCGGCATCGTGTATGCCGATACTGGCCTGGATGTCGAGAAACTTTTGAACTGGGTTGCTCAGAGCGGGGGAGTGGCCGATTACCCAAATGCCGAGCCGATCACCAACGACGAACTGTTCGCCCTCGACGTCGATGTATTGATCCCTGCGGCTCTTCACGCCCAGATCACCGCCGAGAATGTCGAGAGCATCCGTGCCCCAATAATTGTCGAAGCCGCGAACGGTCCGATCACCGCCGATGCCGCAGCAGTGCTCGATCATGGTGGCGTACACGTGATTCCCGACATTCTTGCCAACGCCGGGGGTGTGGTCGTCTCGTACTATGAGTGGGTCCAGAACAAGACCAGCAACCGCTGGACCGCTCACGATGTCGACACCCGGCTACGCGATCAGATCTGGGAAGCCTGCGATCGTGTCAGCGCTCAGCGTTCGGCGCGAGGTTGCAGCCGCAGAGCAGCCGCGTATATCGAGGCGTCAGAGTTGCTACAGACGGTCTACTCATTGCGCGGCATCTTTCCTTGACCGAGTCGTACTCCGGCTTTTGCTCCACTACCTTGGGGACCGCCTCTTTCGTGTGTAGTGTGACGCTCCCGCTCAGGTGCGCCCAATTTGACGAGCGCGCCATGAGCTCTACCGGAGGAGAACCCCTATGGGAAAGCATTTCCTATTCAAGCTACTCGCAGTCCTGCTCGGATTTACGCTCGTAGCGACCGCGTGTGGCGACGACGACAGCAGCAGCGACAGCGCCGCTGATGACTCTGCCGCTGCCGACGACGCAGAGGACACTGTCGAAGCGACGCAGGGCGAGGCCGACCTACTCGACGCAATCCAGGACCGTGGCTCGTTGAACTGTGGCGTCTCCACAGTTTCGATCGGCTTCGCGGTGCAAGATTCCGATGGCATCTACCAAGGCTTCGACTCCGACTTCTGTCGAGCCACCGCCGTCGCCATTCTGGGCGACGCTGAAGCCATCGACATCATCGGGCTGACCGCAGCCGAGCGCTTTACCGCCGTGCAGACCGGGCAGGTTGATCTGCTCCATCGCAACACGACATTCACACAGAGCCGTGACTCCGACGTCGGCATGGACTTCGGTCCGACCACGTACTTCGACGGTCAGCAGCTCATGGCCCGCGTAGGCGACGGCTTCTCGCCAAGCAGCGGCGTGGCCGACATCGACGGCGCCGTGGTATGCACCAACGCCGGTACGACTACCGAGAAGAACATCGCCGAAGCCGCCGACCTGCTGGGCATCACCATCACGCTCAACACGTT
>JABIQM010000039.1 GCA_018699415.1 Acidimicrobiaceae bacterium | reverse complement strand
GCTCGTGCCGTCGCCGTCGGCGTCGACGAGAACGTCGGACCAGACCCCACCGGCGTTGCGCTCTGCGAAACGAAGTTCCCTGTTGGTGATGTCGTAGTAGGCGATCGCTGGGCGGATCCCGTCGATGAGCCCAGCTGAAGAGGTGAGGCCGACGTCGGTGCTAGTGCCGTCGCCATCAAGGTCGACGGTCTGTGACATGCCGCGGATCAGTTCGGTCTTGTAGAGCCCGAAGATCGATTCGGCCATCGCGTTGTCGTAGGAATCGCCGCAGAATCCGACCGAGTTGACGACGCCGTTGGCGGCGAGCCGTTCGGTGTAGCGAATCGCCAAGTACTGGACGCCTCGATCGGAGTGGTGAAGCAGCCCGTCGAGGTCGGCGCCGTCTCGGGTGCGGTCCCATATGGCCTGCTCGAGCGCGTGCAATGCCAGATCGGTCTTGAGTGACTGCGAGGCTTGCCAGCCGACGATCCGCCGGCTGAAGACGTCGGTGATGGTCGTGCGTTTGACCTTGCCGCGAACCGCACCCTGAAGCCCGAGTTCACCCATCAACCGCTCGATAGTGCAGCGCGCAACGCGGATGTCTTCGCGGTTGAGCTGGGCCCAGATCTTCGGCGCGCCATACACCCCGAAGTTCTCGGCATGCACCCGAGCGATCTCGACCTTGAGTTCGTCATCGCGTCTCGATCGCTTCGACGCGGGCCGGCGTTTGGCTGACCAGTATGTCGATGGGGCGAACTGCAGCACTCTGCAGATCGGCCCGACCCGAACCTATTTCGGTGAGCGTCGATGTAGGCGATCATCGTCGAGGGCCGTCGAGCTCGGCCGCGAAGAAAGCCGAAGCCGACTTCAAGATCTTGTTCGCCCGGCGCAGCTCCCGGTTCTCACGCTCGAGCAGCTTCAACCGCTCGCGTTTGTCGGTGCTGAGACCCGGCCGTCGGCCTTCATCGATCTCGACACGTTGCACATACTTGCGCACCGTCTCCGGTGTCCGCCCCAGCTGCTCCGCGACCGAACAGATCGCTTCCCACCGCGACCTCGTGTGCTGCTCGGCTTCGAACACCATCCGGACCGCTCGCTCGCGCATCTCCGCCGGGTACCTCCCCGGCCGTCGTTACTTTGTCATGGCTCCATCCTCCCAAGGACGAGAGCCTGCGCATTAACTGGGGAGCTTCACATCCATCGTTACCGGGATGGATGAGTGGCCGAACCGTTCCATGATCCCCTTGGATGTGCACCGGAAGTATTGAGAAACGCAACACAGGTATGGCGCAGCTCAAGGAACCTCAGCCGCGGCCCGGCGGACATGGATGCGACCACGTATCAGGTCAAGGTCCCCGACGCCCAGCGTCGTGAACTTGCCAGCCCGAAGGCCGGTGTATGCGGCGGCGAAGATCGGAACCCGATAGTGAGCGTCGTGAGGCCTTGCGGATGGTGGTTCGCCTAGATCACCTGGAAGAACATACTGAACATCGCAAGCCAACTCACGAAGAACGCTGTGGTCCGAAGGTACGGCACACCCGCGATGTGCACGATTGCGTGGGCGACACGCGCCCAGAAGAACACGGCCGCTGCGCCACCCACGCCTACCTCGGTCAGGTTGGCGATGAGTGCCAACGCTGCGAAGGGAGGCAGATTTTCGAGAAGATTCAGGTGTGCACGATGTGAGCGCTGCGCCCACTTCGCCGGTTCTACATCACTGTCTTCGTATCGAAGAACGGTCCCCAGCCCCCGACCGATGATGCTCTCAAGCACGTAGGGAACCCAGAGCACGATGCAGAGCGCGGACGTCCACGCCAGATAGGTGAGCGATGAAGTCATTTCCATGTTGATTAGTCTTTCATATCTCCGCTACGGGGCGCGTGGACCCGATTGAGTCGGTGAGACCGCTGAGAAAATATCTGAGTGGGAGGCACCTAATACGGGGGGTGGCCACAACCATCGCGGTGTCGCACAACGCCAGCTCGCCGGTTGTCCGGTTTGTTTCGTGTCTGCAGGACACCCTGTCGCGGTTACCGGTTTGAGGCGGGACCCCCTTTTTTCTCGAGGCGTGTCCACCAGCACCCCTACCTAACCCCTTCTCTCTCCCCGAGAGGGAGAGGGTAGGGCTGTCATCAAGCCCGTACGTCGCTGCGATCTGAGCACAACGCCGGCGTTACCCCCCGATGCGCCGAGGCACCCCCATATAACAATCATGCTTACGGCCTATCGGGGAGTGTCGTGTGCTCGCCGGGTCGGTGGAAGCGTTTGAACTATGCTTTGGCCTAGGCATTCGGGGGTGTTACCGAGTTGAAGTTCACAGAAGACTGGTACCCGCCAAAGAAGCAACAGCGCCTGAGACAAGCGATTGCAGCCACCCCGCAAACTTCGGGGGCCATCGTGGAGATTGGCTGTTGGGAGGGGCAGAGCACGACCGTGATTACGAACGGATTCGCACCTGAAATTATTCACTGTGTAGATCACTGGAAGGGAGATCTCACTAATCCGCACTCTGGGGTCGCAGCGAAGGCTTCTGAAAGGGATGTGCATGCTCAATTCCAGATCAATATGCAGGAGGGCACGGCCGGCAATTATGTGACACACAACTGCGACTGGGCGGTGTGGGCGAAGAGTTGGACTGAACCAATCCGATTCCTTCACCTAGATGCGGAGCACACCTATGACCAGGTCACAGCGCAACTTCGATGGGCTGAGACATCACTCACGGAGATAGCAGTCATATGTGGCGACGACTTCAACCAGGGCTCCGTTGGCGAAGCAGTAATGGATCACACCGGCTTGACTCGACCCCAACTGAGGTTACCCGGACCCGGCAGTTCCAATGTGTGGGCGACCAGTGTCCGCGGAACCAAGTGCTATCCCCTGCACGAGTTGCCTCGCTCGGGTGAGTTTTAGACCCCGTTAATTTTGGTTTTTGGTTCGGCGGGTTCCGTTGATGATGCCCACTGCTGAGCAGTTGACGAACACCGAGATCGATCTGATCAGCCAACTAGAGACCGTACTGCGCCAGCACTAGCTAGTTGGACGGAGGGGCCACGTCAGCCGCCTCCGTCAGCGGTGGCACCAACAACAGCTACGGCGCGTACAACTCAGGGTCATCGTCGGCGCAGGTGGCTGACCCCATGCTCGACGGCGCGGTGAGCGGAGCCGGCTTCACGTGTCTCAACACTTACACCGAAGCGTTCGTTGCACTCGATGAGGTTTGCGCCGTGATTCCCTGATGGGGTACGGCGGCATCGAGCCCCGCGGTGGCGATCGACGGCGTTGACGCGGCCTGGGTAGATATGACGTCGTGTTGGCGGGATCCGTTGCCGGGATCGGTCTGCGGCGGCGTCTGCCGGCATGCCCCGACTGCGACCAGGGTCGCCTCCTGAAGGTAGGCGACTATTTCGAGTGCAACCAACCTCTCTGCGACCGTGAGGTCCACCGAGCCTGCTCCCGCGCGAAGTGTCGAGGGATGCTCACGAAGAAAGCCGGGGGGTTCGGGGCTTTCTTCGGCTGTACCAACTTTCCAGCCTGCGAAGTAACCGCACCGGTTTGTCCAATATGCGGAATAGGTTCGATCGTCCGCACCAAGAACGGCGCCAAGTGTCATCGCCAGAAACAATGCTCGTGGACTGGGCAAGCATGTCCGCATTGCGCCAGCGGCGTCCTAGTCACACGAAAGGGAAAGCACGGCCCGTTCCAAAGCTGTTCGAACTTCACTACAAGCTGCAGTGACCCCAAGGCCATCCAATGGCGGGGCTAGAGCCGAACCGCCGGCGTTGCCCCCCGATGCGCCGAGGCACCCCCATATGACAATCATGCTTGCGGTCTGTTGGGGATGTTGGTTCGGGGGCTAGCAACAGTAGACGTTGTTGCGTTGCCGGCCTCAAAGTCAACGATCTCGTTTCGATGCGTTGCAGCCGAGGTGTGCTAGCTGGACGTTCTTCCATGAGTGCTCGCCGCCATTCGCCAGTGCGATGATGTGGTCGACCGATGGCGATTGCGGGGTTCTCGTGGGGGCATCCGGGTCCACGGGTTCTCCGCAAATGCCGCAGGTCCAGCCGTCTCGCTCAGCTACTTGGCGCCAGTCGATGAACGGCGCTGCCACCTTCGCTTGCCGCAGGCGTGCTCGTTGTGTGTTTGAAAACTTCCCGCACTCAGCGGAGCAGTACGCGAGACCACTGGTGGCTGCTTTTCGCTCAAAGGTGAAGACCGAGCCGCAGTAGCGGCAGATTTCTTCGATGCCGACGAGTTCGGTGGTGCCGTAAACGGCGAACCGTCGCCAGTGCTTGTTGCACAGTCGGTGGGTTCGGGCCTTGTTGGTGCAGTCGTCGACCTCGCAGTGCTCTGGCTGTGGTTCGGGTTCACGCAGTTGCTTTGCGTCGCCCGGGTCCCCGAACGGCTTTTTGCGATATGCGTTGGGTTCCCATGCCCGGCGGTAGTGCATGCGGCACAGCCCGCGTCCGTAGTGTTTCTGCTCACAGCCTTCGACGTCGCAGGGGCGGGTAGAGCGAGGCTCATCGCTGATCAGCCCCGCTGGGCCGACGTCGCCAGCGCTTCGGAGGCGACTGTCGTGCATGCGGCACAGGCCATCTCTTGTGACACAGCGTCTTTCGCATCCGTTTACGCTGCACCGCTTGGGAGGGCCACCCTTGATGACGGCAGCGGGGCCCGGCGCGCCATCTCTCATCACCCGTCTGTAGTGCAGGTCACACCAGTCACGCTTCTGCTGCAGCCGTTCGCATCCTTCGACTACACAGAGCAGCTTGGGCTGCTCTCGGAGCATCCCGCTGGGCCCGGGCTCACCGTTGATACGGATCCGCTGGTAGTGCATCGGGCACCAGTCAGCGTTGGGTGTTTTGAGTGGCCGGTCACAGCCGTCTGGGTGGGAGCACGATCCACCAATCATGGGCCAAGCATAGAGCAATCCCGTATCTCGCTCCTGTGCTCCGTCAGTGTCGATTCGTGGCGAGTTACAAGCACTCCGGCCCGTGACGACCAACCAACCCTCACCCACCCCGTCTGTCTCGGTGTCCGGGCCTGGTTCTGCCTGCAAATGTTGGTTTATCGGCCCTGTCGTTTGGGTTTGGTGTGGGTCTGGAGTGGGTCAGCGCACCGTCGTAGGCGATACCTAAGTCACAACGTCAGTGCACACTCACTGCACACAGAAGAGTTTCTTGTCGGTCTGTGGCCTTATTTTTAGGTGTGGCGGCGGGGAGTCGACCTGTAAGCGGGGTTCTGTCCGGGTC
>JABIQM010000202.1 GCA_018699415.1 Acidimicrobiaceae bacterium | reverse complement strand
CCCAATGGGTTGATGCCGTTCTCCTGATAGAACGCCATCAATTGCTCGTTCATCTTCTGGCGGTCATCTTTGTATTCCGCCTGGATCGCCTTGAGTTCAGGCTGAAGACGCTGCATTTGCAGCATCGACCGAGTACTTTTCAGCGTCAGTGGGGTCACAACCACCATCACAGTGATTGTCAACATTCCTACAGCGAACCCGTACGACGGGAACAGCGAGTAGAACCACGCCAGAACGGACGCGATCAGATCGAACATGGGTGCTTCCTTTTGGTTTCAGAAGAACGGGGTGCTGGTACAGGGTCAAATCCGTGGGAACCCCACGGATGACACCGGCAAAGACGTTTTGTGGCCAGCCATCCGCCGCGCGTCGCGCCATGCGCTTCGACTGCCTCAAGGGCATAGTTCGAACATGACGGTACGTGGCGACACGGCGAAGGACGGCCGTAGGCTGACTTCTGGTAGATCCTCACGACCCAAGCCAGGACGCGCGCCGCCGGATTCATTCGGCCTCTCCCAAGGCGACAACCGGGGCAAGCAGCTCGGTCATGACGGTGTGCAACGTGTCGTGTGACCAGTGATCGATCGATGCCGTTACTCGGATCAGGTGATCGCCCCCCTCTACTTGTCGAGGGTTTGAGACCACCAAATCGGTGAGAATGGCTCGGATACGCCGGCGAATCCTGTTTCGCTCCACCGCGTTTCCCACGGAACGTGGGATAGCAAACGCAAACCGTGGCGGAGACGTCGGATCCGACCGTTTCACCAGCCGAACAGGCCCTCGACCACTCCGTGCGCCATCAGCATGAAGCTGACTGAACGCACAGCGGCTCGAGAGCCGCTCGATCACGCCGACAAGCGGGCGCGGCCCTTATAGCGGCGAGACCGAAGTACGGCACGCCCACCACGAGTACTCATCCGGGACCGAAAGCCGTGCTTCTTGGCTCGCTTTCGAACGTTTGGCTGATATGTGCGCTTCATTGTGGTACTCCCAGAGGCTGCGCCGCGGAGTCGGGCGGCGCAGAAAGAACGACTTCAGAGAAGGGAAGCCGTATGGCGTCAGTCCATAACGGTACGGTCGCCAAGACCGCGCGACAACCACTCACAGATATCAGCCATTACTACAATTTCCCATCGATCCGCCTTCAAGCGCACGAATCAAAGAAAGAACAGGCATGTTATTTGATCTTTCAGCCATGTAATTTCAATACCAAAAACTAGCTTTGACCAGGCTTTTTACCCTCCTTTACAAGTCCAACTTGCGACTGTGGAAGATATTGGTAAGTTCGCCGCCCTACCGGACGGGCTGCGGGCCGGAAGCGGTTATTTTCGCGACCCTCCGCCGGCCATCCCCATTCGCAAAGATAACTCGTCGTCCACACCTGTGGACACGCCTGTGGAGAGACGACTCAATTGGACAACTCTAGTTTGGACAGTCACGAAGACGCTGGCGACGCTGACGGCCTATGGACAACATGCGCCGAAAGTATCCGGGCACAAGTCAGTGATGCTGTCTGGCGAACAACCTTCAGCGGCGCAAAAGCCGTAGCATTCGATGAGGGCGAACTTGTGATCGTTGTCCCCAACGGTCTGCAAAAAGAACGGATCGAAGGCCGCTATCTCGGGCTCGTCCAGGACGCCATCGAAGAAACGACTGACAACGTTTCCGTCCGCGTCGAGATCGACACCGATTGGGACGAAGTGGCCTTCGACGTTCCTGCCCCCGATCTTGGCGGGGGAGCAGCTCTCGAAACTATCACGCCTACCCCGATCGCCGGCTTGAGCCTCACCGGGTTCGACAAGAAGTTCACCTTTGAGCATTTTGTTATCGGTCCGTCCAACCGTTTCGCCCACGCTGCAGCACTTTCCGTGGCGGAAGCCCCCTCCTCGAGCTACAACCCACTGTTCATTCACGGTGACTCTGGGCTAGGTAAGACCCATCTCCTGCGCGGTATTGCTCAATATGTCGCCCACCACTATCCGACGTATCGGGTTCGATACGTCTCCACTGAAACCTTCCTCAACGAGTTCGTCGAAGCAATCCGTAGCAACGCATTACCTGACTTCAAGCGCCGCTACCGAAACAACGACGTGCTCCTCATCGACGACATCCAGTTCATGGAAGGCAAAGACGGCCTCCAAGAAGAGTTCTTCCACACCTTCAACGAACTCCACCAGAACGACAAGCAGATCGTTCTCACCTCAGATCGCACACCTGATGCCATGCCTACCCTCGAAGATCGTCTTCGTAGCCGGTTCAAGTGGGGTCTGATCACAGATATTCAGCGTCCAGATCTTGAAACCCGTCTTGCCATCTTGCGAAAAAAGGCAGAGTCGAAGGCGATGTCACTGCCCAACGACGTCTTCGCCTTCATCGCCGAGAACATTACTGAATCCATCCGTGAACTTGAAGGCGCCCTTATCAAGGTCACCGCCTACGCCAATCTCACACAACAGACCCTCAACGTCGATCTGGCCAGGTTCGTACTCAGCGATCTCATCGCCAAGTCCGAAATGCCGCCAGTCACCGCCGAGCGCATCATCATGCTTACATCGGAACTCTTCGGCTTCGATATCGAGCAACTCACCGGTGGCAGCCGGCGCCGACCTCTTGTCGATGCCCGTCAAGTAGCGATGTACGTCACGCGCAACACAACAGAGCTGTCATTCCCCGACATCGGTAAAGCATTCGGCAATCGAGACCACACCACTGTGATGCATGCATGTCGCAAGGTTGAAGGTCGAATGGGCGAGCGCCAACAGATCTTCGACAAGGTCACCGAGCTCACCGACCGCCTCAAGAAGCCCTCCTGACGGTGGACAGGCCTGGGGATTACATGCTTGCTACTGGTGCGCCACACGGGGACAACTATTCCGTCGTCCACCAAGCCCTTCACTCCACCCAACGTTCCTGTGCACACAGCGCGACATCATGTGTACACGCGAACCGCGTCATTTCAGGGCAGACTCACCTCCATCCACAATCCACAGCCCCTATGGACTTCTATTATCTGGAATCCATACAACCGGGAGAAGTACTAGCACCATGGGCATGAAGTTCCGATGCGAGCGAGACGTGCTCGCTGAAGCACTCAGCGCTGCTGGCCGCGCCGTGACCACTCGAGGTGGGGCACTGCCCGTGCTCGCTGGTGTTCGTCTCGAACTAGCGAGTGATCAACTCACTGTCACCGGCAGTGATCTCGATCTCACTATCTCCGTCCGAATCGAGGTTGCTGGCACAGAAGACGGTGTCGCAGTCATTCCTTCGAAGCTTGTCTCTGACGTGGTTCGTTCGTTGCGTCCTGGTGCTGTCGATATGTCGATTGAGGAAGATGATGCCCGAATCGTCGCGGAACCTTCGGAGTTTGCGATCCGGATTATTCCGGCTGACGAATTCCCTGAGCTTTCCAAAGCCGACGGAGAAGCTGTCACCCTCGATGCAGCGGAGTTTCGTGCAGCTATCGATCAGGTCGAGAAGGCTGCATCCAGCGATGATGCTCGTCCGATTCTTACCGGTGTACTCATGGCTGCTGAGGAAGAGGGGCTTCGGCTTGTCTCCACTGATTCGTACCGCCTGTCAGTGCGAGACCTCTCCGGTACCTCGATTCTCGACCAGGACCAAAAGGTCTTGGTGCCCTCTCGTGCGCTCAAAGAGCTGTCACGAATGATTGGGGATGCTGAAGAGTTGATTCTTCGTCTTGGTGAGCGTGATGCCGGTTTTGAGGTTGGCCATGTTTCGATCACTACTCGACTGATCGAAGGTGAGTTCCCGAACTATCGCGGTCTCATCCCACAGGACCACCCCAATCGTCTCACGGTTGATCGTGAAACATTGCTCGACGCGGTGCGCCGTGTCCGGCTTCTCGCTCAGGAATCCACGCCTATCCGTATGGCAATGAGTGATGCTGGCCTTGAGCTTGTGGCAGTTACCCAAGACGTCGGTCAGGCTCATGAGTCTGTCAGCGCCGAGTATGTCGGGACCGAACTCACCGTGGCCTTCAATCCCGAATACTTGATCGACGGCATCGAAGTTGCTCCCGGTGACGAGATCACACTTGAGACAGTCGACGAATTGAAGCCTGCCCTACTCAAGTCGGCAGACGATCCTGCGTTTCTCTACCTCTTGATGCCCGTGCGCGTGAGTTGACCGGGTCCCGGTGAAGCTCCGCTCCCTCCATCTTGAGAACTGGCGGTCATACGAAGCAGTAGATGTCACGTTTGGTGATGGCCTGACTGCGATCGTGGGTGACAACGGTAATGGGAAGACCAACCTCCTCGAGGCAATTGGGTGGCTTGGGGGTATGGGGTCGTTTCGGGGAGCCCCAGATGACGCTCTGGTGCGTCTTGGAGCGGATTCAGCCATCTTGCGTGCTGTTGGGGAGAGCCTTGACGGCCGCGAACAACTTCTTGAAGCGGAGATCCCTCGGATAGGCCGGAACCGGATTCAGGTAAACCGGCAGCGACTCCAACGGATGGGTGATCTGCTCGGCGTCCTACACGTCACAGTGTTCTCTCCGGATGATCTTGAGCTGGTGAAAGGTGGTCCCACGCTTCGCCGTGGTTGGCTTGATGCTGCGCTAGGCAGTCTGCATACCAAGTATGCGGCACTGCGTAGCGATGTCGAGCGTGTGTTGAAACAGCGCAACGCACTTCTTCGATCCGCGGGAGGGCGCCTTGATGCCGACGGTGAGTTCACACTTGACGTATGGGATGCAAAGTTGGCTGAGACTGGATCTGCTCTTGTGAAGGCCCGGAGGGATCTGCTTGATGAGATGGCCGGCGGGCTCACCAGCGCGTATGACGCTGTTGCTCAGAAAGCGGCCGAAGTCACAGCCGTCTATCAGCAAAGTTGGGATGGAAATCTCAGCGGAGCACTTAGAGAAGCCCGGCAGCTCGATATCCGTCGCGGGGTCACCACAGTCGGTCCTCACCGAGATGAGATTCTGCTGTCGATCGGCGGCGCTCCGGCGCGTACACATGCATCACAGGGAGAACAGCGGTCTCTGGCGCTGGCGCTTCGCCTTGCCGCTGACGCTGTTGTTCGAGTGGCGGGAATCGCCGAACCTATTTTGCTGCTTGATGATGTGTTCTCTGAGCTCGATCCTGGTCGAGCCGGCGCATTACTCGATGCGCTGCCCGACTCGCAACGATTGCTGACCACGGCGGCTGCTCTCCCACCTGCAGCAAGCCCCGATCAGATTCTTTCGGTTGTCGACGGTCGGCTATTCGACGGGGGAGTGGTTTTGTGATCTCGCGCCCTGATCCAGGACCGCGCCGAATCGGCAATGCCCTCGATCGGTTGCTGGGTTCAATGCGCGCACCTTCGGTGGATGTACTCAATTCCGTTTTTTCGCGATGGGAAGAGATTGTTGGTCCTGATCTCGCAGCTCATACTCAGCCAGCCGCGATCCATGGTGACCAATTGGTAGTGTCGGTCGATGATCCGACCTGGGCGAGCGAGTTTCAGTGGCTCGAAGCAGAGGTCCTTAAGCGGGTCTGCGAGGTCTCCGGATCGGACCGGATCACCACGCTTTTGGTACGGGTAAAACCGCGTAATTGAACGCCTAAATCGCGCCCTTGGGGGCCGCGAATCACACACGTGTAACTGGTACAATGGGCGCACCGTGATTGGGCCTTTCGACCAGCGCAAAAACTGCGCCACGACCCCTCCAGAAAACCTGTGCTTTGCATGCCAGAACAGGTATCCGGGTGGCCTTGCGTGAGCGGAAACGACGAGCCAGGTTCCACTGATGAAGCTCCGCATGCGGAAAATTCGTCCCTATCGATGGAGTCGAACATGACTGTCACGGAATCGTCTTCCTATGGCGCATCCGACATCACGGTTCTCGAAGGCCTCGAGGCCGTCCGCAAACGACCCGGTATGTACATCGGGTCCACGGGCCCAACCGGCCTACACCATCTCGTGTGGGAGGTTGTCGACAACTCCGTCGATGAGGCCATGGCTGGTCATTGCACGCGTATCGGTGTCACCCTCACCGCCGATGGAGCGTGCGAGGTGAGTGATGACGGGCGCGGTATCCCGGTCGGAAAGCATCCCAAGTACGAAGATCTCACTGCGGCCGAAGTCGTGCTCACGGTGTTGCATGCTGGCGGAAAGTTTGGTGGCGAAGGCTACAAAGTGTCGGGGGGTCTTCATGGTGTTGGTATCTCTGTGGTCAACGCTCTTTCACATCGAGTCGAAGTTGAGATTGATCGCGAAGGCACGCGCCACGCCATGGTCTTTGGCGATGGCGGCGAACTCAAGGAACGGTTGGCTCCCGCCGGCGATTCGCCCGTTGTCGATGGCACACCTCGTACTGGTACCACCGTTCGATTTTGGCCGGACCCCACAATCTTTGACGAGATCGAATTTCGATTCCAAACCCTGATCGAACGCTTCCAGATGATGGCCTTTTTGAACCGGGGCCTTGAGATCCGGGTACGTGATCTTCGTGAGAACGCCCGACCAGTTGTGGCGGAGACCATCGATTCCGATTCAGGGGAAGTCGATACCGTCGGCGATGAGCAGTGGGTCATCTTCAAATACGACGGAGGGATCATCGACTTCGTCAGCCATGTCAATGCGGCGAAGGACGCGCTGTTTGAGATCGTTGGCTACTTTGAGGGTGCCGAGACAATCGACGGCAACGCACATGAGGCAGAGATCGCGTTCCAGTGGAACACGGGCTTCAATTCCGATGGGCTGCACAGCTTCGCGAACGGTATTGCTACGCGCGAGGGAGGGATGCACGAGCAGGGGTTCCGGACGGCCCTGACCCGGACGGTCAATGCGTATGCGCGAGATAAAGGAATCCTGAAAGACAAGGACGACAACCTCCAAGGCGAAGACATCCGCGAGGGCCTCACAGCTATCATTTCTGTCCGAATCAGTGAGCCCCAGTTTGAGGGTCAAACCAAGGCGAAGCTCGGCAACGTATCGATGCGTTCCTTGGTTGAGCGTGTCACTAACGAGCGCCTGGCCGAATGGCTCGAGGAGCATCCCGGCGAAGCCAAGGTGATGGTCACGAAGGCCACGAACGCCGCCCGGGCGCGCATGGCTGCCTCTGATGCCCGCAAGGCGATTCGATCAAAGTCGTTGCTTGATGGCGCGGGGATGCCTGACAAGCTGAAGGACTGTTCGGCCAAGGAGCCGGAACGTCGCGAACTGTTCATCGTGGAGGGCGATTCCGCTGGTGGTTCAGCGGTACGTGCGCGCGATCCTGAAACCCAGGCAATCCTCCCTATCCGCGGCAAGATTCTCAACGTCGAACGGGCCCGGATCGACAAGATGTTGAAGAACAACGAAGTGCAGACGTTGATCACCGCGATCGGCGCTGGCTTTGCTGATGATTTCGACATTGACCAGGCCCGCTACCACAAGGTGATCCTGCTGGCCGACGCTGATGTCGACGGAAGCCATATCCGAACGCTGCTGCTCACTTTTTTCTTCCGACAGATGCGTCCTCTCGTGGAGGCCGGATTCGTGTACATAGCTCAACCGCCCCTGTATTCAACAAAGGTCTCCAACAAGGAGACCGTGTACCTCAAAGACGACACGGCAAAGGATGAGTTCCTGGCTAGTCGGCCAACGTACAACAAGGATTTCCAACGCCTGAAGGGTCTTGGCGAGATGGATTGGGACGAACTACGTGACACCACAATGGATGTTGGCTCCCGATCCCTGTTGCAGGTGTCGGTCGACCAGGCGGTCATTGCCGACGAGGTCATGTCGATTCTGATGGGCGATGACGTAGAGCAACGTAAAAACTTCATCGTGACCAATGCACGTGAAGTCCGGAACCTGGATTTCTGATGACTGATATTCCGACTGAAGAACTCGACAACGACGGTGAGCCGGACGGTGTCACCATGGTTGAGATCCAGGAGGAGATGGAAAGCTCGTTCCTCGATTATGCGATGTCGGTCATTATCAGCCGCGCGTTGCCTGATGCTCGCGACGGGCTCAAGCCAGTACACCGCCGCATCTTGTGGTCGATGTACGACCAAGGTTTCCGCCCTGATCGAAATCATGTGAAATGCGCGCGTGTCACTGGCGACGTGATGGCTCGATTCCACCCGCACGGGGACAGCGCGATCTATGACGCACTCGCCCGGATGGCTCAGCCGTTTTCGCTGCGACATCCGCTGATCGACTTCCATGGCAACTACGGCTCGCCTGAAGATCCCCCGGCTGCCGCTCGTTACACCGAGTGCAAGCTCGATCAGTTGGCAATGCAGATGCTCGCTGATATTGACGAAAACACAGTCGACTTCATCGATAACTACTCAGGCGATTTCACTGAGCCGGCGGTGTTGCCCGCTCGTTTCCCCAACTTGTTGGTGAACGGTAGCCAAGGCATTGCCGTTGGCATGGCTACGAACATCCCGCCCCACAACCTCTACGAGGTTTGTGATGCAGTCACTCATCTGCTGGGTCATCCCGACGCCACAATCGATGACCTCATGGAGTTTGTCCGCGGTCCCGACTTCCCGACCGGCGGTCAGATCCTCGGTCGCGTTGGAATCGAATCGGCCTATCGAACCGGCCGCGGCTCGGTGAAGATGCGGGCCAACACAGAGTTACGCGAAAATGGACAACGCCAAGAGATCGTGGTCACTGCGTTCCCGTACCAGATCTCAGCCGGGGCAGTGGCCCGCAAGATTGTCGATCTTGTTCGTAACAACGAGATCGACGGCATCTCTAACGTGAACGATGAATCGTCGGGTGATGAAACTCGCTTCGTCATCACCTTGAAGCGTGATGCGAATCCCGAAGTTGTGTTGAACAACTTGTGGAAGAGCACTCCGCTTCAATCGAGCTTTGGCGTCAACATGGTTGCGCTGGTTGGAGGCGTACCTCGCACCCTGAACCTACGCGATGCGCTTGTGGCCTACGTCGATCACCAGATTGAGGTCATCACGCGCCGTTCGGAGTACCGCCTCGATCAGGCCCAGAAGAGGCTGCACATTGTGGAAGGCCTGATGAAGGCCCTCGACCTGATCGACGAGATCATTGCCACGATTCGAGCCAGCGAAGATCGCGGCGCAGCCCGTACGGCGTTGATGGATGGCATTTTGCCCGGCGTAGGCGGCGATGTTGTTTCGTTCTCTGAGGTCCAAGCCAATCACATTCTCGATATGCAGTTGGGCCGTCTCACTCGTCTTGGGCGCACAGATCTCGAGACGGAAGCTGGCGAACTTCGGCTGATCATCGAAGGTCTCGAAGAGATCTTGGGCGACGACACGAAATTACGTGCAGTCATCGTTGAGGAACTTGCCGTCGTTCGCGAGAAGTTTGGTGAGGAACGCCGTTCTTCGCTCGAGATTGACCCGGGTGAGTTCGATATCGAAGATCTGATCGACGACGATCCTCTCGTGTTTACGATGTCTGCATCAGGCTATGTGAAGACCACACCGGCCGAAGAGTTCCGTGCGCAGGGTCGTGGTGGCCGCGGCATCGCCGGTGCCAAACTCAAGGATGAAGACACGCTTACGCATCTCATCCAGACATCGGCGCACAGCTATCTGTTGTTTTTCTCCACGCGCGGACGCGTCTATCGATTGAAGGCGCACGAAATCCCCGTGGCCAGTCGTACCGCTCGCGGCACCGCCATCGTGAATCTGCTTCCGTTACAGGAGGGAGAGACGATCCAGGCGATTATCGATACTCGCGACTATGAGACCAATCGGTTCCTGTTCTTCGCAACAGCGAAGGGACGTGTGAAGAAGACCAGGTTCAATGCGTACGACTCGTCGCTACGTGCCGGCCTCATTGCTATCAAGCTCAACGATGACGATGAGTTGGTTGAGGTCATTCCTACTAATGGCGTCTTTGATATTTTGTTGTCGTCGCGTTTCGGCCAGACGATTCGGTTCAAGGAAGATCAGGTTCGTGAGATGGGCCGCAACGCGGCCGGTGTTCTCGGTCTGAAATTTAAAAAATCAGGCGACGTGTTAGTTGCCTGTGACATTGCCCTAGATGGCGCCACGCTGCTTCACATCACAGAGCGTGGGTACGGTAAACGAACCTCAGTGGACGATTATCCGTTGAAGGGTCGAGGCGGTATGGGCGTGATCGGCATCAAGATTCTCGCGGAGAAGGGCCCGGTTGTGGGCACTCTCATGGTCGAGGATGATGATGAAATACTGGCGGTCACTCGTAATGGCGTGCTTATCCGTACCCGGGTCGAAGACATCTCTATGCAAGGCCGTTCGGCCAGTGGCGTGAAGATCATGACACCTGATGGCGATGATGTCGTCGCCTCGATAGCCCTGGTGAACCCTGACCCTGAAGCTGTCGAAATCGAGATTGTCGATGGCGACGATATCGATCCCGAGTCTGAGGGCACTAACTAACGGCTTCCCCGTCGACAACTTGATCGCTGGGGAATTTGATGGATGACACACGTACCGATACCGGTGTCCTTGATGGTGGGCAGATACTTCCACTCGTTGCTGTTGTTTTGATGGTGTCCTTGGGAGCGGTCTTGATGCTGGCGCGACTTGCCCCACTCGTCGATGATGCGGCGCGGGCACGGACTGCCGCGGATGCTGCAGCGCTAGCGGGTGCTGCTGAGGGCAGAGATGCCGCAGTTGAGTTCGCCCACGCCAATGGTGGCGTACTCGTCGATTATCGCCGGGTCGGGTCGGTGGTTCGGGTGGAGGTACGGGTTGGGCATGCGTCCGCCGATGCATCGGCCCGGTTCTGGGTTGACTGGGTAGCCCTGTATGGAGCAGGTTGACGTTGATGCCGATGTCATTCGCCGAGGCGATCCCCGTGGATCTTTTCCGGTCTGGGCAGTTTCGCTGGCGCCTTATGACCAGAACTCTCCCAGAGTCGTCGTGGTTGCAGGTGGACGATCAACGTGAGGTGTATCGCGCCGAGAAGGCTGCATTGCTGGCCACTCGGCTGGACGCTTGTGTGGTCTATGAGCCTGGGAGCGATGCTGCGGCCCGGGAGGTGCTGCGCCTGGTGCTGACTGATTTGACGCGTCGGGGTCTTGCGCCTGACGTTGACCAATCCCTTCATCCAATTGACGCTGCGGGGCGACTGGTGCAAGAGGACCTGGTGGTGATGGAACGCCAGGAGCGGGGCTGGGTGTTGACCTCGGCTTCAGTCTGTTTTCCGACTCGCTGGGATCTCCGGTCCAAACTCGGCAGAACTATGGATGAGATTCATGAGCCGGTTCCGCGGTATGCGGAGATGGTCGGCCCGATGGTGAACCGCTTTTTCGATCGCCTCCATGTCGGACGATTGGTCTGGCGTCCAAACTGGTCGTTGGTCGCCGACCCGCGGTTGCGTCTTGATCCACCCCATCGGGACGATCAACTGACGGTCCCCAGTGATCCAGGTACAGACCTTTGGCTACGGGTCGAGCGCCAAAGCGTGCGCCGTCTGGTTGAGAACCCTGATGCCGTGTGCTTTACCGTGCGGGTCCATCGGTGGCCGCTCCTGGAGATTCTTGATGACCTTCGGGGCTCGGCGTTTGCCGACGAACTCGCCGCTGTTCCCATCGACGTCGCAGAGTATAAAAACATCGAGACAATCCGCCAGCAAGTTCGTTGTTGGATGGAACCAGACGCCGGGCTTTAAGCCTTTGGTATCACTCTCGTACTTTGGAGCGGATTGATCTTCGAGGTTGGGTGGAGCGCTCCCGTGGGCTGCATCCCGTACACTTCAACTGCCCATGAGCGAATTACCTGACGCCGACGACGCCACCTTCACACTGGCTACGGGTGAAGAACTCGTTATGCCCGGAGTTGGCGATGATCCGGCTGCTTTCGTCAACGATGATGTTGACGTTGGCATGGTGCCTGCCGACGATCGTTCGATTGACGGCTCCGTGCCCCAACTCAACCCTGCGCCGCTCGGTGGGAGGCCGCCACGTCCCACGTTTCTCGACAAGCGTACGGCCGGACGACTTCGCGCCCGCAAGGTCCGCCGCTTGGTTCGCCATGTGGAGCCGTGGTCGGTGCTCAAGATCTCTCTGATCTTCTATTTTTGTCTCTGGGTTATCCTCCTGATCGCCGGTGTGATCCTTTGGAGCCTGGCGGTCAGTTCTGGCACTGTCGACAACATCGAAACCTTCGTCACGGAACTCTTCGCGCTCGAAAGTTTCACCTTCAACGCTGATCAGATCTTTCGAGCCAGTGCAATTGGTGGCCTCGTTCTCGTCGTTGCCGGTGCGGGGTTCACCGTGTTGATGGCAGTCCTGTTCAACCTGATCTCTGATGTCACAGGCGGTATGCGGTTTACGGTTGTCGAGGAAGAAACCGCTCGCCCCCGTCCAAAGCGGATCCGACCACGGCGTAGTCGCTTGGTTCGACAACCAAACCGGGTGCAGATGCCGGCAGGCCCGCCGGCGGTTGATGCTGGCGCACAACCGATGCCTGGAGAATTTGCTCCAGCGATGGAGCGGTCGGTCCCCGGCGTAGATGTCCCGGTTCTTGCCACCGCTGCTGACGTCGTCGACGATCCCAGTTCAGATGACCTCACTACTGGTGACGACGAGGTGGGTTCGCGAGAGAGCGACGGATAACGTTGTGCGCCGCACGGGGCTATAGCTCAGTTGGTTAGAGCGCACCCCTGATAAGGGTGAGGTCGCAGGTTCGACTCCTGCTAGCCCCACGCTCCCTGTGTCCGCCAATTGGTCGCGGCACACGGATTGTTCTCGAGTTGGAGGCACCCATGGGCGGAGGCCTGCTCACTCTCGTACGCCGGGCCCTGGTCGCCATTGGTGCGGGAATAGCGGTGGCGGCAGTGATCCGAGTACGCGGCAGCGGTGGTGTCCCACCCCAAACCGGCGGCTGGCGGGAGCTTGGGGGTACGGACCTTGAATAAAACGCGCCGTGTTGTGTTGTTCGGTGCAGGAGCGACAGGCGCTCGGGTTGCGCGACAACTGCGATCGTCGGGCCGGGTTGATTGCGTCGAGATCCGTGATCCTGATGAGATGACGGCGGCTCGCTTGATTGATTCGTTGGGCGACGGCGCAGAGCTTGGTGTTGGTCGCACGCTCGATGAGTCGGTGGGGGCGGTAGTGATCGCCTCGCCTGGTGGGACCCAGACGGTGCTGGCTCGACGAGCGATTGATGCCGGAGTTCCCGTGGTTACTACCTCTAATAAGACAGCGGAGGTCCGCCGTTTACTCTCCCTTGATCAGGAAGCTCGCTTTAGTGATTTGCCGGTGATTGTTGGCGCCGGATTCATGCCTGGCCTCACCTGCCTGCTCGCTAAACACGGTGCTCGCCAGTTCGACGAGGTTGAGGAAATTCATGTCGCAAAGGTTGGAACCGGTGGCCCGGCGTGTGCCCGGCAACATCATCGTGCACTCAGCAGTCGCGGCGTTGATTGGCGTGATGGTCGGTGGGCGGAACGCACAGGTGGCTCAGGTCGGGAGCTTGCCTGGTTCCCTGACCCAGTGGGAGGGCGCGACTGTTACCGGGCCGGTCTTCCTGACGCCTTGCTTCTCGTTCCTGAGTTTGCTGGGGTTCAACGGGTAACGGCTCGGCAGGCTGCCACGCGACGAGATCGGCTCACAGCACCGCTTCCGATGCTGCGTCGCCCTCATCCTGAGGGTGGCATCGGGGCCATCCGTGTTGAGCTCCGCGGGCGCGTCGGTCGTGAGCGTCGTGTCACCGTATTTGGCGCCATCGAGAGGCCAGCGGTGGGGGCGGGCGCGATGGCTGCGGCGGTGACATTGCACGTGCTTGATGGTCGGATGGCACCAGGTGCATACGGTTTAGCGGGCGTGGATGACACCGCTGGCCTTCTTCGCACGCTCGCGTCGCGTGGTGTGAAACCAGTGCGCTTCGAGGGTATGAGTACCTTTGTCTAAGGACGCGAAGGATGCGAGTGAGGACAGGATTTCAAGGTGAGGGAGATTCGAAAAGATTTTCCAAAACTTGCTGTCAAGTCTGCCTTTTCATTCACCGAAGCTCAGAGTGAGTGACGTCGTCAAAGGTGCGAAAGGAAACTTTTTCGAAAAAGTTCTAAAGGTCTTCGTCTGATGCGTCGATGGTTTTGTTGCTGACCGAGGCTGGTATGAGAGCCAGCCAACTGGAATAGGAGGAAGCGGCGGCGATGTATCAGGGCGAAAAAGATCAGATGTTACGCAGCACACGTGCCAGTCGGCGTCGAGTGCGTCCGGCCCAGGGTGCAGGATCGATGGACGGTGACCTGGCCGTACTGATTGAGGAGCATCTTCCACTCGTCAAGCACGTCGTCTTCCAAGTCGCCGTGAACTTCCCCCGTCACGTTGATCGTGACGAACTGGCTCGTGCTGGCGCGCTTGGTTTGGTTGAGGCTGCGCGTCGCTATGACGAAGAGCGAGGTGTCCCCTTCGAGGGCTTCGCCGCTCAGCGTATTCGCGGTGCAATTCTTGATGCTGTTCGTGCCGCTGATTGGGCCCCTCGCTCGGTGCGGAACCTGGCTCGACAGCTAGAGAATGTTGAGCAGAATCTCGCCACCGAACTTGGCCGTGTGCCGAATAAGGCAGAGGTGGGTGAGGCTCTCGACATGAGCCAGAGCGAGCTCTCCCGGCTCCAGACCCGTATGTTCCGCAGTATCGTGCTGGCTCTTGACCACGAGACAACTGATGAGGTTGAAAAGAGTCTTACGCTCGTCGATGTTCTTGTCGATGAGCACTCTGTAGAGCCCTCTTGTGAGCTTGAGACCCGCGAGCTTCATGGGTATCTCCGTGACGCGATTGCTCTTCTCCCGGAGCGTCACCGCATCGTTATCATTGGCTACTTTCTCGAGGGCCGTACCTCCCTAGACCTCGCTGATTTCCTGGGTGTTACTGAGTCCCGCATCTCGCAGCTTCGCTCGGAGTCGCTACTCATGCTCCAAGAAGGCATTGAAGCCCAGTACCTGAGCGAGACTCCTGTACCCGGTGATGTCACTGGCCGTGTGGCCCGCCGCAAGGCGTCTTACGCCCAGGACATTGGTGAAGCGTCGAATTTTGCTGATCGCATGGAACAGATCAACCTGATCGAGTCGGATGCCCCAGTCCTCTCGGGGTTTGCTTACTAGGTGAACTGATCTTCGCGAACCGATAACGTGGCGGCCCTGATGGGTCGCCTTGTTTCGTTTTCATCCGCGATTTTTGTCCTAGTTGCCGTGATTGCTGTTTCATGTGGTAGCGCCAACTCCGTGGACAGGGCGAAACCGCTCGCTGATCACGGCGTGGTGGAGCAGGATGAGAACGGTTGCGATGTGGTTGAGCGGGTTGCGGCTGTCGTTCTCGAGTTGGGTGTGGTTCAGGAGACGTCAGAGGATGCCAACGATCATGTGTTGTGCCCAGTTGGGTATGAGACCAGCCCGCCCATGAGTGGCGATCATTTCCCGGCATGGCAAAACTGTGGCTTCTACACCGAGCCGTTGATGGATGAGGTCGCGGTGCATTCGCTGGAGCATGGTGCTGTATGGATTTCTTACGATCCGGATCTCGATGTGGCAGAACGCGACGCTATCTCGGTACTTGTAGCCACTGATCCTCATTTTCTCGCGGCGCCGTATCCGGGGCTCGCAAACCCGATCGTGTTGACGGCGTGGAAGCGACAGGTGGCGGTGGAGCGCATCGGCGACGATGCCGTGGCAGACTTTTTGGATGATCAGTTGGGCCGTCGATCAATGACCGCCCCTGAAGCCGGCGCGAGTTGTAGCGAGGCGATTGGCACGCCTCCTTTCGAGCCGATGACCCGTTATGACGAGGCTTTCGCTCAGTTCAGCTGATGTCACACAGCTAACAACGCCCGATCCCGGCGTTGTTCGATCCTGTGAGGGGGGCATCCTCCCACACGTACCCGTCTTTCAGTTCAGCGTCGATCACGATGGTTTGGTAGAGATTGCCGGCGGGATCCGTCACGGTTACTTCGAATTTGTCGAAAGCTGAGAGGTTGGTATCCGGCGTCAGCACAAGTGACGTCCATCGGTTGGTGATCCCGTCAGCACATGAACACGGGTAGATCGTGTCCGTTCCAGAGCCACCAGGGGGCAGGGGAACAGGCCTGTATTAATGTCGAAGGTCCATACCTTTTCTTTGTGGCCGAGACCGTACATGCACCGGACGCCGTCGTAGATGTACGCGTAGTCGTCTGTGTCTTTTGTATGCCAGTTCGTACTCACGCCCACACATACGCCTCCGAGGGTCCAGTCCCAGCATTTTGCGCCCCCGCCGTTATTCGTTTTTTGAAGGGGAAGAAGGTTCGCAAATTGCCAAAGGACGTAGTTCCCGTCGCCGACTGTTGGGATGCTTTCGGGTGCAACGTATCAAGGTGCCGGGTCCAGGTCAGCCGAATGATCGACAATCCACTGATCCATTTCGATCCAGCGGTCGAGTAGCCAGGTCACGGCATCGTCGGAGTCACGGGGAACCTCACTACGGGGACAACGCCAGGCGTGCATCCGGAGGGTGGTCGGTAGATCAATCTTGGCGAGGAGTTCGCTCACGCCTCCGCCGTGCTCCAGTCCGATATTGGCGATGAGCATGATGTCGGCATCGGGTGAACCTCGCAGAAAGGCAAGAAATCCTGCGGGGCGAGGCGGGAGAATCTTTTTGAGCTGGCGGGCTTTTTGCTCGAGGTCGGGTCGGGTTTTCGCTAGCCTGGCTGCTGCCTTTTCGAGACGAGCCGGCGTGAAGAACGTTCCTTCCGGGAAGATAACACCGGCGCTGGTTTCGTCGATACCAGCGGCGAGTTTCTCGATTTTTCCGAGCATGGGGGATCCAGCTTGGGGTGTGCGGTCGATCCAGACGTTGGGTGTTCGATTGGCGATGAGGTCCATGGCTGGTAGCCATTGGAGTTCTTGCTTCAGCGTGTAGAGGGCCTGCACCCCGGCGATGTCGCACGCGTGCAGTGGGCCGAGGGCATCAACATGGCTCGCATGGCGAGCCACGATGATGGCATTGCCGGGAGCGAGGACCTCGGGGTTGTCGAACTCCATGCGAATGTTAGCGAACCGTTTGATGGCGCCAAGGTGACTGCGACACCACCACCGTTCGAGTCGGTAGTTCGCTTTGAGCCACTTCTGAGACCCAGATCGGCCAAGGAAGCGCACCGAAATCAGCAGGCCAACGACAGCGCCGATGGCTTCGTTTAACAAGACGCACGTGATAATCAGCCAGACCCGGACCCTACGACCATGGGGATGACCGGTGATCAAGTCGATCGAGCCCAGCACAATCACCGCAGCGGGCGTGAGTGCAGCCATGACGATTGCAAGCAGCGGCACGATGATCATCGTGATGGGGCGCCGAATGATTGGCCGAGGAAGCATTGCCACGACAGAGACCGTACTGTGCGGCCATGACGCAGACGAGCCTGTGGGCGCCAAGCCAGGCGCGTATCGAATCGACGAACCTGTTTCGCTTTCAGAAACAGGTTGGTGTGGCCAACTATCGCGAGTTGCACCAATGGTCGGTCGCTAACCCGTCGAAATTCTGGGCCGAGGCCTGGGATTTTTGCGGGATCATCGGCGACCGTGGTGATCGATTGATCGAGGATCACGCCGAGTTCCATAAAACACGCTTTTTGCCTGACGCCACGCTGAATGTCGCAGAGAATCTGCTCGGTGACCCAATAGATGACCTTGCCATGGTGTTTCGAGGCGAGGACGGTGAATCAGTCGAAGTCACCCGCGCCGATCTCCATGAGATGGTTGGGCGGATCCAGTCGTTGATGCGAGCGGCAGGCGTGTCAGTGGGGGACCGGGTCGCGGCGTGGCTTCCCAACCGGCCCGAGACTTATGCGGTGATGTTGGCGGCCGCCGGCCTAGGTGCCGTGTTTTGCAGCACCTCTCCAGACTTCGGTGTCGATGGCGTCATCGACCGCTTTGGCCAGATCGAACCAGTCATGCTGTTCGCGGCCCCGTCCTATGTCTATAACGGGAAGCGGCACGATTGTCTTGCCCGACTCGACGAGATCGCTCGCGCATTGCCATCGATCCGTGAAGTAGTCATGGTCGAGCCGGGATGGCTGGACGATGCCGCGGCGGCTCCCATCATCACGGTGCGGCTGCCCTTCGACCACCCCTGGTATGTGCTGTTTTCCTCGGGTACTACCGGCAAACCCAAGTGCATCGTTCATCGCACAGGTGGCGTGCTGCTCAAACACATGGTCGAGCACCAACTGCATTGCGATATTCATCGTGGTGACAGGGTCTTCTACTTCACCACTGCAGGCTGGATGATGTGGAACTGGCTCGCCTCGGCCCTGGCGTCAGATGCCACACTCGTGTTGTTTGACGGGGCACCCACGTACCCCAATGCCAACCGCTTATTCGATCTTGTCGACGAGACAGGCGCCACGTTGTTGGGCGTTTCGGCCAAGTTCATCGATGCCTGCGCCAATGCCGAAATCCGTCCGGTCGAATCCCATGATTTATCAACAGTGAGATCCATCACCTCGACCGGGTCGACGCTCACACCGGAGGGCTTCGAGTGGGTTTATAAGAACGTGAAGACCGATGTGTTTCTTGCATCGATGTCTGGTGGCACTGATCTTTGTGGCTGTCTGGTGATCGGTGATCCGACGAGCCCGGTATTTGCGGGAGAAATTCAGGTGCCTGGTCTGGGGATGGACATCGATGTCGTTGATGCCAGCGGTGAGTCCGTCGAACGAGGCGTCGAGGGTGAACTCGTCTGCCGTAGCCCGTTCCCGTCTATGCCACTCTCGTTTTGGAACGATCCTGGAGACATCCGCTATATGGCGGCGTACTTTGACCAGTTCGCAGGAATGTGGCATCACGGTGACTTCATCTCACAGTCGTCGACCGGTGGCTACGTCATCTCTGGTCGATCTGACGCCACACTCAACCCTGGTGGCGTGCGCATCGGGACCGCCGAGATCTATCGCCGCGTCGACACGATGTCGGAGGTCGAGGAGAGTGTTGTGATCGGCCAGCCCTGGGACAACGACACGCGTATCGTGTTGTTTGTGAAGATGGCGGCCGGCGAGGAACTGACCGACGAACTGCAGACGCGGATTCGGTCTCGGATTCGGGCAGAGGTCACGCCCCGGCACGTGCCGGCGATCATCACTGCGGTTACCGACATCCCCCGCACCCGATCCGGCAAGATCACTGAACTTGCGGTTCGCGACGTGGTTGCTGGCCGTGCGATCGCCAACGTCGAGGCCCTGGCCAACCCGGAAGCTCTCGAGCAGTACCGAGACCGACCCGAGTTGGCGCGCTGATGGGCAGGAATGGGCTGCGTCCGTCGATCGGTTGGTTGGCTTTGATCTCGGACTCAACCGGTTGAGGCCAACAACATACTCTGTACAGCGTTTCGTTCTCTTTCATATCATGCCATGCTATATTGTGAACGATGATGGACGCAGAGGTTCGACGGGAACTAGCGAACCATCAGATGAGGGAGGCATTGGCAGCCCATGCGCTCTCTGAGACCATCGCCGCGCATCGGGACAATCTGCAGAACCGTCTTTCGTCAGTCATACAGCGTCACACGGGCGACGTGTGGTCATCGAGGGCGGCGAGCCATAGCCGTTTCCGTGTTCGCTCGTTGGAGGTGGCTACGTTGGCGCGGGTGACCGATGATCTCGCACAAGTACGGCTCGCGCTTGAGCGTCGCGGTTGCGAACTCGAGGACCAGGCCCGCACTCAGCGCCAATACGCGGACCACTCGGATGTGGTTCTCGCCGCGGTGGAGGTCGGTGGCCTGGGTTCGAGCGGCTTTGCCTGACATGATGAAGGTATGGCTTCCCATGATCTGATCATCCGTGGCGGCACCGTGGTTGACGGCACCGGAGCGCCGAGCCGTCAGGCTGACGTTGCCGTGACCGACGGCATCGTCACCGAAGTGGGCACGGTCGATGGCACAGCCGCCCGAGAGATTGATGCCGATGGTGCTTTGGTGGCTCCCGGCTTCGTTGACATCCATACGCATTATGACGGTCAGGCGACCTGGGACGACCGGATGCAGCCATCGTCGTGGCACGGCGTTACCACGGTGGTGTTCGGGAATTGTGGTGTCGGCTTTGCCCCAGTCCACAACACCGACCACGACCAACTCGTCGAGTTGATGGAAGGGGTCGAAGACATTCCGGGGGCGGCCCTGCATGAGGGGCTTCAGTGGAATTGGAAGTCCTTTGCCGAGTACCTGGATGCGTGCGATGCACCGAAGGACATGGATATCGCGACCCAAGTACCGCACGGGGCGCTTCGACTGCACGTGATGGGGGAGCGTGGCGCCGCCAGGGAGGACGCCACGTATGACGACATCGTGGAGATGGGACGGCTTGCGGCGGAAGGCGTTCTGGCCGGTGCGCTTGGTTTCTCGACCAGCCGCACGGCTAATCACCGCACGTCCACCGGTGATTTCACGCCGACACTCACCGCCGCCTCTGAGGAACTGGTCGGAATCGCCGATGCGGTCGGGCGTACGGGTACCGGTGTGTTCCAGTTGGTGAGCGACTTTGTGGATCGAGAGATCGAGTTCCAGATGTTGCGCGACATGTGCGCGATTTCGGGACGTCCGCTCAGCTTCACGATCATCGAGAATCAGCGCAGCGCCGACTTTCACACGGACCTTCTCAACCGAATCGAGCAGGCTCGTGCCGATGGCTTGCTGATAACCGGGCAGACCCCGGTGCGACCAATTGGCATTCTGCTTGGCTTCGAATGCACCCTGAACCCGTTCCTGCACAACCCGGTCTGGGCTGAGGTGGCCGATCTGGCCCCGGCGGAACGTGTCACGGTGTTGGCTGACCCGGACCGACGGCAACGGCTTCTCGATGCTTCGGGCGGCGCCGACATGACCGCCGTCGGAGGCCGTCTCATCGAGAAGTACGACATGATGTTCGAGGTTGGTGATTCGCCCAACTATGAACCCGATCCCGGTGACACCCTCGCCCGACGGGCTGAACGGATGGGTATCACGGCACCTGAGTTGGCGCTTGATCTGCTGTGTGGAAATGGCGGTACCGCAATGGTTTGGATGCCGTTCAGTAACTTCGGTGCGGGCAACCTCGACACCACACGAGACCTACTGATTCACCCCTACACGGTCCCGGCCCTCAGCGACGGTGGTGCCCACGTCGGCACGATCTGTGATGGCTCGTTCCCCACCACGCTCCTGCAGCATTGGGGTCGCGATCGTGCCATGGGTCGCATCGATGTCGAGTTTCTGATCCAGCGCCAGTGCCGTGACACCGCTCGTACCGTTGGACTCCATGATCGTGGCGTGCTCGTCCCCGGCTATCGTGCCGACATGAACGTGATCGACTTCGATCGATTGCGAGTCCATCAACCTGAACTCGCCTACGACCTGCCAGCGGGTGGCCGTCGCTTGCTCCAACGCGCTGACGGATACCGTCACACACTCGTGGCTGGCATCGAAACGTATTCCGATGGTGACGCCACGGGCGCCCTTCCCGGTCGACTCGTTCGTGGCGCGCAGTCGGAGCCAGTCTGATGGCCGTCATCGAGCCGCTGGAGCGACATGCCGAATGGACCGCTGCGACAGTCACTGATTCCGATGAGTGGAGCCATCGTCTGAGTGACAGCGAAATCGCTGAACTCGAAGAGGCGCTGGCTCAGGCGCGCAGCCACACAGACGACCTCCTCGATGTCGATAAGTCACGTTTCTCTCTGCCCGATTTCGGTGATCGACTCGCGCAGATGGCTGAGGAGTTGGTTAACGGCCGCGGTTTCCAACGCATCACCGGTCTGCCGGTTGATCGCCTCGGCGCCGAAGATGCCTCTTGGATCTACTGGGGGATAGGTAGTCACCTTGGTATGCCGTGGCCTCAAAATGCCCGCGGTCACCTTCTCGGCGACGTGAAGGACGAGGGACGAACGATGTCTGAGGGAAACTCTCGCGGCTACCAGATGGCAGGCCCGTTACCGTTTCATTCGGACGGGTCTGATCTGGTTGGCTTGCTGTGTCTTTCGGCCGGGATGTCCGGCGGCGAGAGCTTGATTGTCAATGCGCTGCTTTGCCACAACTTGCTGGTGAAGTCGGCTCCCGACCTCGCGGCGGTGCTCTACGAGGGTCTGCCCTACGACTATCGCGGCGAAGAAGCCGATGGCAGGCGGCCGTACTACACGATCCCACTGTTCACCCGACACGGTGAGCGCCTTTTCATCCGGTACGTCCCCCCGTTCATCAAGTCCTCGCAACGCCATGAAGGTGCACCTCGCTTGACCGAGCAGCAGCTAGCAGGGATGGCTGCCTACGACGAGTTGATCGCTGATCCCGATCACCAGGTGGAGATGGTCTTTGAGACTGGTGACATGCAGTTCATCAACAACTATCACGTGCTCCACGGACGGCGGACGTTTCAAGACGACCAGGACGCGGGCCAGGTTCGTTGGTTGAAGAGGCTCTGGCTTGCCACCGAGATACTCGCTCCCGAGGATCGCCCCGAGCGCTTCCAAGCCAGCAGGGCGTTTTCTCATTGGAACGCGAAGCGGACTAGAGCATGAGGCCCAGCTAGGATTGTTGCCATGTCAACCTTCCACGACTTTGAAATGCTGTCGCTCGAGGGTGAGAGGGTGTCGTTCTCGGGCTTTGCCGAGTCAGCCTGCCTCATCGTTAACGTCGCCTCCGCTTGAGGCCTTACGCCTCAGTACGCAGGTCTGCGTACGCTTCACAATGACGACAATGCAGTCCAGGTTCTGGGCTTCCCGTGCAATCAGTTCGGCGGTCAGGAACCCGGCTCTGCCGAGGAGATCCGGGCGTTTGTCATCGAGAACTACAACATCGATTTCCCGATGTTCGCCAAGATTGATGTCAACGGCGACCAGACGGCTGAGCTCTATCAGTGGCTCAAGTCCGAGGCTCCCGGTGACGGAGATTCCTCTGACATCGTGTGGAACTTCGAGAAGTTCCTCGTGAACGCCAACGGTGAGGTAGTCCAGCGTTTTTCGCCGACGGTCAGCCCCGAAGAGGTCGCTGAACAGTTGAGTGTTTTGCTCCGCTGACGCTTTGTGTTCTCTAGGTTGAAACCTGTGAGACCATGGTGACTTCTCTGCGAAGGTTGCGCCTATGAAGAAGCAAATATGACCGGGATCCTGACCGGGATCAAGGTTGTCGAGTTCGCCCAGAACGCCGCTGTGCCTTACTGCGGGCGTCTTCTCGCTGGCATGGGTGCCGACGTGGTGAAGGTCGAACCGTTGGAAGGCGACGCTATGCGGGGCCTGGCTCAACTGGCCCCGAATGAAGGAAAGGCCTACGCCGTCATCAATCCCGGCAAGCGAGGGATCACACTTGACCTGGGTTCCGATGATGCCGGGACTGTGGTTGATGCCTTGTTCACCTGGGCAGATGTCGCCCTGGTTGGGTTCAAGCAGCCGGATCTCTTGCGCTACCGGATCGACGACATCCACGCCCGCTCGATCAATTCTCGACTTATTCATCTGACGCACACTCCGTTCGGGCCCGAGGGTCCCGATGCTGATGTCGGTGGCTACGACGTGCTGGTCCAGGGGCGAAGTGGCGCCGGGTTCATTATGAACCGGACCGAGAATGGCGTGCCCGTGTCGACTCGTCCCGCCATCAACGACTTTGGCACCGGCATCGCGTCGGCGCTTGGTGTTGTTGCCGCTCTCCGTCATCGTGATCTGACCGGTGAGGGGCAGCGAGTCGATGCGTCCCTCCTTGGCACGGCGTTGGCGCTCGCCACGCCGGTCGTCAATTTCTTTGAGAAGATTGATCCGGAAGCAGTCGCTCAACTGGACGAAGACCTGAAGCTGCTTCAGTCCGCTGGTGTGTCGTTCGAAGAACGGCGACAGGTCTACGAGCAGCGCGTCGTTCCGGGAGCGGGGGCGTTTCGCCTCTACTTCCGTCACTATGCGACCGCCGACGGAATCATCTCGGTCGCGGGCCTCAGCCCAGGTCTGATCCGACGCTTCCATGAGATCACCGGCCTCCAGACGCCGGACCGCAACGACCCACACGGTGCTGAGTTCAATGCTGTGGTGGAGGCCGCGGACGCCCTATTTCGTACCAAGACGACCGCCGAATGGATCACGAAACTTCGTGAGGCCAGCTACCCGTGTGGCCCGTACAACACGCCGTTCGAAGCCATCAATGATGAGCAGATCCGAGCCAACGACTTCATTATCGATTTCGAGCATCCGGCATTTGGTTCCTACTCGGCGTCAGGCGAACCCATCCGGTTCGGTGCCGTCCCCGCCCAGAAGGTGGGGCCATCGCCGGGTCTTGGCCAGCACACGCGCGAGGTCTTGGCCGAGGTCGGACTCGCCGACAATGCAGTCGATCAACTCATCGCTGATGGCGTGGTGACGAGTCCCTCGTAGGCGTGGCCGACCTGAAGAACGGTTGAGTCGGCATCGACACGGCCAGTGAGCAGGATTCCGATCGGTAGACCATCGCGATCGAACCCGCAGGGTGCAGTGAGCGAGGGCTGTCCTGTCACGGAGAAAAGCGTGCAGTTCAGCACACGCGGGGCGCGTTCTAACTCTGACGCTCCAGCACGCGGTCTGGCGGTGACCCGCGTCGTGGGGCAGGCGAGTACGTCGATTTCTGCGCCTGCCATTGCGGACTCCACGAGGTGACGAACCTCTGTCTGTCGATTGAGTGCACGGGCGCGATCCGCGGGCGTGATGGTTTCGTAGACATCGAACCAGTGGCGTAGCGATGGTGAGATCTCTCCGCCGTGCTGCTCGAACTCGTCGACCCGTTCACCGTAGTGATCGAGCATCTCCGCAGCGAGCGCAGCCATGTCTTGTTCTATCGCCATGACATCGCCTCCGAGAACGGTGGTGAGATCCAACTCTGTGATGATGACGCCCAACGATCGGAGCGCCTCGATAGCGGTGTTGAATGCAGCCCGTACGTCGGGGTCGCACTCGTCGAGAAATTCACCGCCCAGCGTCGCGATCCGAAGACCATCGATCGGGCTGCCGAGTTTGGCCGTTGGATCATCATGGCCGTCCACTTGCATGACCTTCAGCATTGCGGCCGCTGTGGCGACGTCTCGGGTCATGGGGCCGATGTGGTCGAGGCTGCTAGCGCAAACCGAGAGTCCATCGCGACTGATGCGGTCGTGGGTGGGCTTCAGCCCGACGATTCCACAGTGTGCGGCTGGAAGCCGGATCGAACACGACGTATCGGAGCCGATTGAGGCATCCACCATTGCGGCGGCGACCGCGGCGGCTGATCCACTCGATGACCCGCCCGTCATCCGGTCATGACGCCACGGGTTCACGGTGTCACCGTGTGGTGTCGCTGTTCCCGTTGTCCCGCATGCGAGTTCGGCGAGCATCGTCTTGCCGACGATCACCGCACCGGAAGCCCGTAGCTGGGCAATGGAGGCGCCGTCGCGCTCGGCGATTCGATCAGCCCACAGTTCTGATCCGTAGCGGCACGGAAGTCCACCGACGTCAAGGTTGTCTTTTACCGCGATGGTCAACCCGGCGAGTGGCGCGGCCGGGTCGACCTGTTCTGCCATTGTGGTCGCTCCTCGTCGGTCGAGGGTGACGAACGCGTTGATAGTTGGTTCAAGCTCGTCGATCCGATCGAAAATCTGCCGGACGTGCGTAGCGATGTCACGCACCCGCGATCCCATCGGACGGCTCCAGTAGGTCCCAGAGATTGCCGTACGCGTCTTCGAAGACCGCCACGGTGCCGTATGGCTCCTGGCGGGGCTCCTCATGGAACCTGACCCCGGCCTTCGCCATGGCAGCATGATCGCTGCCGAAGTTGTTGGTGTGGAGAAAGAAGCCGACCCGACCGCCGGTTTGGTTCCCGATTCGTGATCGCTGGTTGTCGTCACTGGCTTCGGCGAGCACGATCCCCGCAGCGCCGTTGGGAGCTCCCGCGGGACGGATGATCACGAAGCGCTTTCGCCCCTGGTCAATATCGGTAACGAGCTCGAATCCGAGGTCCTGGCAGTAGTGGCGGATGGCTCGATCGTAGTCATCGACCACAATCGAAAAGAGGGCAACAGTTCTGACGTTCTTCACGACGGCATTCTCGCATCTGTAAGGATGTTGCGATGGCTGATGAACAGGTCCTGTACGAAGAACGTGACGGCATTGCGATCATCACCCTCAATCGACCCGAAAAGAAGAACACGCTCAACGATATCGTCATCCAGGGGGTGGCCGATGGCATCGACCGGGCGGCACTGTCCGAGGATGTGGCGGCCATCGTGCTCCGAGGGTCCGGGGACACGCTGACAGCCGGTTACGACCTGACTGCCCACGCCGGCGGTGGGACCTGGAAGAAGACGTACGGTGCCAAGGGGCCAAAGCCCCGTGAGGGGGCCTGGGATCCTGTCCGGGATTATCAGTTCATGGGCAATAACGTTCGCCGCTTCATGAAGATCTGGGAATGCCCGAAGCCGGTGCTCGGTGAGATCAAGGGCTGGGCGGTTGGTGGCGCTACCGATCTCGTTCTTTGCTGCGACCTGCTCTATATGGCCAGCGACGCCCACATTGGCTACGCCCCCAGCCGCATCTACGGCACGCCCACTACCAATCTCTGGATCTATCGCCTCGGCCTCGAACATGCAAAGCAGTTCATCCTCACGGGCCGTGCCATCGACGCTGCGACCGCGTACCGGATCGGCCTGGTTTCCACCGTGTGCGAGCCCGACGAATTGGCTGAAACAGTCGAGGCCGAGGCTCGCCGCTTTGCCACTATTCCGGCCAATCAGCTTGCGCTTAACAAGATGCTGATAAATCAAGCGTTCGAAAACATGGGCCTGCGGACATCACAGATGCTTGGCACGTTCTTTGACGGGATGACTCGCCACACCGAAGAGGCCTACCAATGGGTTGAGGAGTTCGACGAGAAGGGATTTCGGCAGGTGATTCGAGAGCGCGATGCTCTGTGGGAGGACTATGGCGAGCAACGCTCACCCGAAGGGTCTGCTGATGGGTGAAGAACGCCTGGCCACCGCCACTGAGATTCGCCGGGCATTGGGTAATGCCCGACTCTGTCTTACAGCTCGTGCCACTCTCCGTTGATCCACTGATCACGCAGCTTGAATTTCTGGATCTTGCCCGAGCCAGTGAGGGGGAACTCCTTCACCTCGAACCAGTGCCGGGGGGTCTTGTGGGGTGCGAGGCGGTCGCGCATGTAGGCGAAGAGTTCACTCTTGTCGATGGCGTGATCGGGGGCGGGCCGTACGAACGCGCCGATGGTTTCGCCCCACTTCTCATCGGGGAGCCCAACAACGGCCACTTCGCCGACAGTTTCGTGGACAAAGAGCAACTCCTCGAGTTCCTTCGGGTAGATGTTCTCCCCGCCGCGGATAATCATGTCCTTGAGTCGGCCTTCGATGGTGACATAGCCGCGACCGTCCATGGCAGCGAGGTCGCCGGTGTGCAGCCAGCCATCGGCATCGATTGTTTCCGCGGTCTGCTCGGGCATCTCGAAATAGCCGTGCATGAGGTGGTACCCGCGGGTGACGAACTCGCCGACCACACCGACGGGCACTGCCTCGTTTGTTTCCGGATCGACGATGCGAGCCTCGACGTGAGGCATCAACTGTCCGATCGTGCCGGCCTTGTCTTCGATTGAATCCGTGGGCCGGGTCATGGACGCGACGGGCGAGCACTCGGTCTGTCCGTAGACAATCGTGAACGGAGCGCCGATTTCTGCTTCAAACGTGCGCACCAGTTGTTCAGGCACGAGCGATCCTCCCGAACAGATCCCGGAAACACTGGACAGGTCAGTCGTGGAGAACGCAGGGTGTTCGATCATGGCGATGAGCATGGTCGGCACGCCCACCATGCCGTTGCCCTTGTAGGTCTCAATGAGCTCAAGCACGAACCCAGGTTCGAAGGCCTCAACCACGACCATCGTGTTCTTCTGCGCCAGACATCCGAGTACACCCATTGCCGATCCGGCAGTGTGAAATAGTGGCATCGTGTTGACGTAGACGGCGCCGTCGATCAAGCCCATGCGGTCGAGGAAGTGATGGGCATTGTTGTGTAGCCCGCGATGATGCAGGAACGCACCCTTTGGGAATCCGGTCGTACCGGACGTGTATTGCAGCATCACCGGGTCGCCAGGGTCAACGACAGGGAGCTCAGTTTCCGGGTCACCGGTGGCGAGGAAGTCGGCCCACTGATCGAAGCGAGTGATCTCGCGTAGCTCGGGACAGTTTGGGTGGAGCTCCTGTGCGACCGACAGCATCGGGTTACCTCGAAAGTCGGGGACAACGAACAATCCGGCTGCCTTGGACTGGGTGAGTACGTAGTGCACTTCGTCGGAGCGGTATGCCGGGTTTACTGTGACGATGACCAGGCCGGCCAACGCGCAGCCGTATTCGAGAAGTACCCATTCGGGAATGTTGTGGGCCCAGCAGGCCACCCGCTCGCCTTTCTCATAACGGGTAAGCAACGCTCGGGCGCAGCGTTCGGCCTCGGCCAACATCTCGGCGAACGTCCATTGCCGTCGGGCGCCGGCGTCAGCAATGCCTTCGATCAGGGCAATCCGATCGGGTGTCTGTGCTGCGGCCTCGCGAAGCAGATCACCGATGGTGACGTCGCGAACTTGAGGTGTGTCTTGGCCGGTTGTGTGCGAAAGCGTGAGCGCCATGGGAGCAAGCATGCCGTGCTGACGGTTAGCCGTCGACCTCATTGCGTACTTCTACGGAATGTTCTCCCATGCGGGGTGGTCGACGAACCGTCGTACGGATGGCACCGTCGATGCGGATGGGGGAGCGGATGGCCCGGTAGCCGTCGTCGCCGGTGGTGACGGGCTGAGTATTCATCTCCTCCCCCCAGGCGATCGCTTCGCTGATCGAGTTGATTGGGCCGCAGGGAACATCTTCGGCCCGAAGTCGTGTCACCCATTCGTCTCGGGTTCGAGTGGTGAGGGTCGCTTCAAGTTCGGCGTTGAGTTCGAGGACGTTGGCCCGGCGAGTGGTGTTGTCGGAGAATCGGGAATTTTCAAGCAGGTCGGGTCGTTGGAGAGCCCGGCACAATCCTGCGAACAGTTTTTGATTTGCTGCGGCGATAATCATCTCGCCGTCGGCAACTCGATACGACTCATAGGGGGCAATCGATGCATGACGGTTGCCGTTGCGGGCGGGTTCGCTCTCACCCATGAGCGTTGCCGTCTGATGGTTGAGTGTGCTCGAGAGAGCCGTATCGAAAAGAGACACCTCGATATGGCGGCCGATGCCGGTGGCGTTTCGTTCATGGAGAGCAGCGAGCACGCCGATGGTGGCGTTCATGCCGGTCATCATGTCGACGATCGGCACCCCGACCCGTAGTGCTCGACCGTCGGGCTCCCCGGTGAGATGCATCGGCCCACCCATGGCCTGGGCGACGAGGTCGTAGCCGGGAAGATCGGCCACATCTGTTTCGGCCCCATAGGCGGTGATCGACGCGGTGATGATGTCAGGTCGGTCCGTGGCCAGCGAGGCGTGGTCGAGGCCGATGGTGGCGGCGAAGCCGGGCTTGTAGTTGTCGAGGACGATGTCGCCGGTGCGGGCCAATCGCTGGGCGAAAGCGATGTCGCCGGGATCCTTCAGGTCGAGGACGATCGATCGCTTATTGCGGTTGAGCGACGAGTAGTACGTGGCTTCTTGCTCGGTGCCGCCCTCACCATCGTCGATGTCTCGCCATGGAGGTCCCCAGATGCGGGTGTCGTCGCCCAAACCGGGTCGCTCGATCTTTACGACATCGGCGCCGAGATCACCGAGAGTTTGACCCACGAACGGGCCGGCGAGCACTCGCGAGAAATCGATCACGCGGATACCGGCGAGGGGCTTTGGTGTATCAGTTGTCACGATCGTCTGGTCTATCAGCGAAGATGGGGTCCCCATGCAGATCGTTCGCTTCCAATTCGCCATCTGCCAGCGTTGCCCCTGGCGACGCTCCCCGATAGGACTGGCCTGTGTCTAACTCTGATGATGAGGCCTCTGTGGTCCGGTCAAACTCCGGAACCGACTTCATTCGCGAGATGCTCAAGCAGCATTCGTCGGACGGGCCCTATGGCGGACGGGTGCAGACGCGGTTCCCCCCTGAGCCGAACGGCTTCCTCCACATTGGTCACGCCAAGTCAATCACCCTCAACTTTGGTGTCGCCGATGAGTTCGGTGGCGAATGCCGTCTGCGATTCGATGACACTAATCCAGAGACAGAAGACGCCCGTTTCGTTGATGCCATTCAGGAAGATCTGCGCTGGTTCGGTATTGATCCGGGGGAGCCTGCGTATGCCTCTGACTATTTTGACCAGCTCCATGCGTGGGCGGTCGACCTGATCGAGGGCGGGCTTGCCTATGTCGATGATCAGGATGCGGAGACCATTTCGGAAAACCGTGGTGGGTTCACCACGCCCGGTACCGATTCGCCGTGGCGGGACCGCCGTGTCGCAGAGAACCGCGATCTATTCGCGGGGATGAAGGCGGGCGAGTTCGCCGAAGGTGAGAGAGTGCTGCGAGCCAAAATCGATATGAACCACGAGAACATGCAGATGCGTGATCCTGTGATGTATCGGATTCGCCACCAGCATCATTTCCGTACGGGGGATGAGTGGAAGATCTACCCGACCTATGACTGGGCCCACGGGCAAAGTGATGCGATCGAAGGCACCACCCACTCCTTGTGCACGCTCGAGTTCGACAGCCACCGGCCGCTGTACGACTGGTACCACGAGGCCATTGGCCTGGGCACTGACCATCCGCGTCAAACCGAGTTCGCCCGGCTCAATCTCACCCATACGGTAATGAGCAAACGCAAGCTGCTCGAGCTCGTGGAACAGCAGCATGTCGATGGTTGGGACGACGCTCGCATGCCAACGCTCCGCGGACTGCGGCGGCGCGGCTATCCGGCGGAAGCCATTCGTGACTTTTGTGGGCACATCGGTATTGCCAAGGTAAACGGGGTGCATGAGATCGAGCTCCTCGAGTCGTTTGTGCGGACTCGGCACAATCGTCATGCGCTGCGCCGCATGGCCGTCCTCGACCCGCTCGAGGTCGTGATCACCAACTGGCCGACTGACGCGAACGGTGTCGGTACGCCCGATGTTCGTACCGCGATCAACAATCCTGAGGACGAGACGGCGGGGACCCGAGAGGTTCCGTTCTCGGGTCGTTTGTTCATTGAGCGGGACGATTTTAGGATTGATCCGCCGAAGAAATTTTTTCGTTTGGCCCCGGGCCGTGAGGTCCGCCTGCGAGCCGGGTACTTCATCACGTGCGATGAGGTGGAAACCGGACCCGACGGCGAGATCACCCGTCTGCTCTGTAGTTACGACCCGGAGACTGCCGGTGGTCAGGCCCCCGACGGCCGCAAGGTCAAAGCCACAATGCACTGGGTGTCGGCTGAGCATGCGCTTGATGTCGATGTTGCGCTCTACGAGCGGCTGTTTACCGACGAGCATCCGGGATCCGGTGGTGATGATCCGCTGGCCTCCCTCAACCCGAACTCCCGTGAGGTTCGACGGGCCAAGGCCGAAGCGGCGGTTGCCGACATCGCCCCCGGTCAGGTCGTGCAGTTCGAACGCCTCGGCTATTTTGCTCGAGACCTCGATGACGACCCCACAGCTTTGCCCACGCTCTTTCACCGCACGGTTGGGCTACGCGACGAATGGGCCAATATTCAGAAACGACAGGGCTAGAACGAAACCGCTGGCTGTTTCAGCCACGGTGTTAGCGTTACCTGGTGGCAACGTGGTCTGAATTCGCGACATACATGATCACGTGCGCAGTGATCATGGGCATGTCTGTGGCGTACCTCGCCTACATCAGGTTCAGGTACACGTGCGGCGCTCAAGCGCTGCGTCGAATGATGTATTGGTATCTCGCTGGTCTGGTGGTGATTGCCACGATCGCTCGCTGGTCCGAGGTCACCGAGACGAGATGCCGCCGCGATCCCATGGAGTTCTGTCGATACAACGACGGGGTTCCGATGATGGCTGTGATCGTGATCGTCTTTTTTGTGGCCGGCGTGGTCCGAGCCAGGTTGGCGTACGCCAACCGTTGATGGCGGCAGGTTTACGGAGCTCAGAACAGGTGGACGAGCGCCTCGTGTTCGAGATGGACTATCGGAATGTTGTCGATCGTCATTTCCATCTGGACGACGGCGCGTTCGCCACTCCGGGTTTCGAAACGGTCGATTTCGTAGGCTTCAACCACGACGACGGCGCCAGGGGCAGCGGTTGCTCGGTGAGCGACTCGGCTGCGGGTGTGAACCCAGGCCCCGTCGATCATCTGCTCGATGAAAATCCGGTTGGCGAGTGCGATCCACACCACAGGGTGAACGATGCGTTCGGCGTCGTAAAGACTGAGGTCCTCCCCGACGCGAGCGGCATAGCCAGTCCACGGGTCCGTGAGTTCGAACACGGCCGGTTCGAGTTGCCTGCCCGAAGGCGCCGCGAATAGCTCAGGCGTCATCGTTGGAGCGAGCCAGGCACAGTCCCGACCGCCCACCTGGGCGACGATTCGATCATCGTCGATGGGGCGGATCGTGACGGGTTCATCGGCAAGGACGGCACCGCGAAACGCCACCTCATAGCCACCGCTGGTGAGCCAGTCGATGCCCCATGCGGCCGCGACGGGACGGGTTAGGTAGGCGGCAATGGTGGTGCCTGCAACAACCGCCCCGGCAAAGCCGGCGGCCCGGCCACCCTCAACAGTGTGGACCGGATTATCGCTGTGCTCGGCCAGGTTGACGGCGTTGATCGACCAGGCTTGCATCAAGCCTCCCAACTGGAGCGTGTTGCCCCGCGCGGGTCGTGCTCGAGGCGGGTGGTGTCACCGAAGACCATCGTGGGCCGGGTGTCGTCGTAGCGAGGCCAACTGCCGATGGCCTCGTGTGCTGGTTCGCCATTGCGGATAAACCCGATCCAGGCGTTGTGCATATTGTCGGCCAGTTCGGCTGGCCAGGATCCCGGTGGCCCCATGATCCGTTGCCATCCGGCGGCGGCCCCTTCGAGATCGGCCTGCCACACAAAGGGAATTTCGAGGGCATGCATCGAGCCAAAGAATCCGTCGAATCCTGTGCTCTCCCACTCGAACAGATAGGTGAAGACCGGGATGTTTGCGGCGGCGGCGGCATCGGCGACCCGAAGGCTTGATGTTCGAAACAGTGTGTCGCCGATCATCGATAGTGCGAGGGTGTGGTTGTCGGCATCGGGTTGTTCGGCCCGAAAAGCCTCGATCACGGTGTCAGGGTCAGAGGTGTGGTCAGCCACGAGCGAACGGAGGAGGCTGTCGCTGATCTCGTTGGGGAGATGGCCGCCGAAGAGGGTCCCTTCGTCGAGATTGGTGCCGAGAAGGAGTGGGATACGTCGCTCGACCGCAGCCTGCACCGGCGAACGGGTGACGGTGATGCCATCGATTGCCGGTCGAAGCCCCTTGCGGGCTGAGCCGGGAAAGCGGGGGTTGGCGATGGCGGACTCAGCGGCGTTGGTGGCGAGCTGGTTTTGGATCTCGATGGTTTTTTCGACTGTGAGGGTTCGGAGTCCGTCGATGTCGTCCACTCCGGCGAGATCGATGACTTCCATGGCCAGTTCGGTGGAGGGAGGCATGAACGAGGCGGGGGCACTTTGTGAAATGACCCGGTGGTACAGACCATCGGCTTCGGGTGACGCAAGGATGGCCATCACTGATCCGGCTCCCGCCGATTCGCCTGCGATGGTAACTCGGTTGGGGTCACCACCGAAGGCGGCGATGTTGTCCCGCACCCACCGAAGCGCGGCGATCTGATCACGAATTCCGTTGTTGTGGGAGCCGGCGAGATCGGGATCAAGATGGCCGAGTTCGGCAAACCCGAGCAGCCCGAGACGGTAGTTGATCGACACGACCACAAGGTCACCGTTGCGGGCGAATGGCCCACCGTCGACGGTGGCTCCTCTCCCGGTCATGTACGAGCCGCCGTGGATCCAGACCAGTACGGGTCGGCCATGGTCATCGGGGCCTGGCGTGTAGACGTTCAGAAACAGGCAACTCTCGTCCGTCGCGTAGCCGGTGGCAGGGAGTGGGCTGCTGGGATCTCGGGCGATTTGGGGTGCACTTGGGCCAAGGTGGGTGGCGCTGCGTACCCCCGTCCACGGTGTCGGTGGCTGAGGCGCTCGAAAGCGCAGATCGCCCGTTGGTGGGGCCGCGTAGGGCACGCCCAGAAATTCGTGTACCCCGTCTCGGAGACGCCCATGCAGGTCGCCGACAGAGGTGGAGACGGTGGGTGTGGCTGCGGTGTCGGTCATGGTTTCACCGGTGAGAAAGCGAGAAGTCGCTTATCTGGATGTCATCGGCGCCGGTGTCTTCGAAGTTGTCGGCGACGCGACCCTCGATCAGTTCGCGCCATTCGAATTCGCGGTATCGGGGAGTTGAATGGGTGAGTTCGGCGATTGGGGCGATGAGGGCATCTCGGGGTGGGTTGGCGAAGAACGGGATGCTGTAGCGGTTACTGGCTGTCATCGGAATCACTCGGTGCACGGCGGCCTTGTAGCGATCGTTGGTCCAGACCTGCATGGCGTCGGCCAGGTTCACGACGATCGTGCCGGGTCGTGGCGGCACATCGATCCATCCGTGTTCGGACGAGTGGGCTTGGAGACCACCTGTGTCGTCTTGAAGAAGGAGAGTCAGCACGCCGGTATCGGTGTGGTGCCCGAGCGCTGTCTCACCCAATGGTGCGAGGCCTGCGCGCTCGTGTGCGGGTACTGGATCCTTGATTGGATAATGGTTGAGCCGTACTGAACTCGATACTCGGCTGATGGCGAGTTCATCATCATGCGTGGCCGGTGAGCCGAGCGCATTGGCGAGCACGTTGACGGTGAGCTGTGCCAGAACTGCGAACTCGTCGAAGAACTCGATGAGCTGGGCATGGAAACCGTCGGGTCCGGTCGGCCATTGATTGAGTCCACGTCCATCACCGATTTGAGGATCGATATAGTCGAACACTTCCTTGTTGTCGCGTCGGCGTTTCGTAAGCTCACGATCGTGGTAACCGAGTCCACGATCTGGGGTGCGCCGGATCGGCCCCTTGACCGACTCGTCGCAGGCAAAGAACCGCCGTGTGACATCCCACGTTCGAGCGATGATGTCATCAAGGCCATGGCCAGCGAGCAAGAAGAAGCCATGGTCGCTTGCGGCGCGGTCCAACTCGGCTAGGTCGAAGCTACTGGGGTCACTGATATCGATTGTGGGGACGAGGTCCATGGTGCAACGGTAGAGGGCCGGTGGAGCTCAGACCAGGCGGTCGGCCAACTCATCGAGTCGGTTGCAACCGGTCTGGTGCATTACGTTGACGAGACCTTCATGAAGGATGTCGTAGGCATGAGCGGCGCCGGCAGTGCCAAGGCCGGCGAGCCCGAACATGAATGCCCGGCCACAGAAGACGAAATCGGCCCCGAGTGCCACGGCTCGGGCCACGTCGAGCCCGTCGCGGACTCCTGAGTCGAACAGGACCGGTGATTGGCCGCCGATGCGCTCAACGATGTCGGGGAGGGCTTCGATCGCAGTGATGGACCCGTCGAGTTGGCGGCCACCATGGTTGGATACCTGGACGGCATCGGCGCCGGTTTCGATACAGCGGGCGGCATCGTCGGCATTGAGGATGCCTTTGACGACAATGGGACCAGCCCAGCGTTCGCGAACTTGAGCGAGGTATTCCCAGCCGAGCGTGCCACCGAGCGAAGCGCCGACGAAACCGGCCGTCATCTTCATTGTCGAACGGTCGACATAGTCTTCGAGGGTGCGGAACCGAGGTAACCCGTTGCGCAGGACACCCATTGCCCATGCCGGGCGACGGATGCTTTGGGCGACGAGCGCCGGCCCGATTTTTGGTGGCACTCGTATGCGCGCTCGCCGTTGGCGTTCGCGTCGACTTGCGATCGGTACGTCTGCGGTCACCACGAGCGTGGTAAACCCGCTCTCGGCGACGCGATCGAGGAGACGGTCTCTCAGGTCAGTGTCTCGCGGCGAGTACAGCTGGAACCAGCCGTGTCCGGCTGCGGCGGGGCCGATCTCCTCGAGCTTCCCGGTGCCGACGGTGCTGAGCGTGTGAGGAATATTCTTTTCGACCGCCATCTTCGCCAACGTGAGATCAGCTCCGGGCCAGATCAAGCCGCTGAGACCGATGGGCGCAATCCCGATCGGAGCGGCGTACTCGATTCCGAACAATGTTGTGGTCGTGATCGGGTCGAGGATTCCCTTCATCAATTGAGGACGCAGATGCACCTCGGTTATCGCCTCGATGTTTCGATGCAGAGTGGATTCGGTGCCAGTCCCCGAGGCGAGGTACTCCCACGAAAATGATGGGATCCGACGCTTTGCGAGGCGTTCGAGATCGGCGATGGCCGGATAGCGATCCATGAGTGGGGTAGGCACATGGTCATGCTGGCACGACTACCAAGCCTGCGTCATGGTAGGCGCTCACAGTTTTATGTTTGATGGCCGTTGAGCCACCCTAAATCAGTCGGTGCGAGTGAAGAGATAGGCGAAGGCGGGAACGCGATATGCGAGCCCCCGACCCGAGGCGAGGACTCGCTCGCGGGTGACTTCTTGTGATTTTTTCGGCACCAGATAGGTGTCGAGGTTGGCTGTGCTGATCCGGTATTCGCCGGCTCGGGCGATGACGACGGCCTCGAGGTCGTAACGCGGATCGATGGAGGCCAACCCAGCATCACCATGGCTGCCGTTGACCAGCAGGGTGCCGCCGATCCGAAGGTGCTCGGTGCAGTGGTCGGAAACAAACCCGGCAAAGAGGGAGATCAGGAGGTCAACGTCTTGTTCGGGGAGGTCGAGTTCGCTGGTGTAGTCGGCTTGGAGAAAGGTGATGTCGGGTTCGTCTGGTGCCTCCTCGTGTTCCGCGATGATTTCGAGGACACCTTGTTCATCGGCAAAGAATTTCGCCGCCCGCTTGTCGTTGTCGACATAGACCGCTGAATCAAAGACGAACGAGGGGGAAATATCAACAAAGCTTCCCGGGTAGAGCACCCGTTCGGCTTCGATGGCGTTGCTGACCGCCGTGAACAGTCGCTTCCGGTCACCCGGATGGCGGTCTTGTTCACTCCACAGTGCTGCCGTCGCTTTTCGGACCATCCCTTAAGGCTAGGCCTCTGCGTCACAGGTCGGGCCGAAGCGTTCACCGTCGCTGGGTTTGGTGGTGTCGGTTGGGGCTCGGGCTTGCTCGGAGCGCTTGGGTTCTCGGTTGTGGATAGGGCTAGCCTCGCCGTATGTTTGGACGTTTTTGTTCCGTGTTGGGCTTGCTGCTCTCGATGTCGCTTCTTGTCGCTTGTGGTGGAACCTCGACCCCGTCAGCGGATGTAGGGGGTCAGCCCGATGCTGTATCTGAAGGCCAGAGCGACGGGTCCTCTGCATCGCAAAGCGTTTCGGGCGTCGGGCAGGTTGATTGTCTCATCGCTGAGCTTGATGTGGACGAGGAACTTGCGCTGCTTCTGCTCGACCCAGACACACTCACCGCTGACGAACCGCCTGAGGGCATTGATCCCGGGCAGTTGGATGAGACGATCGCTGCGCTTGTCGAGTGTGCGCCTGAGGTTCTGAGCGACAGCCTGGCCGACGAGATGGGTCTCGATTCGGATCAAGCGGAATGTCTGATCGGAAGTGGCGTGTTTGCCGAGTTGATCACGATGGGCCTGAGTGCTGAAGACGCCGACGAGAGCGAGGCCATGGAGCTGATGGCGGGCCTCTTCGGAGCGTTTGCCGCGTGCGGTGTTGAGTTCGACGATCTATCTGAGGAGTCTTCCGCAGAGACTTCTGAACGTCGCATGGACTGTGCCGATGGTGATCTCGAGGCGTGCGACGAACTGTGGTTGATGTCACCGATCGGGAGCGCCGACGAACTGTTCGGTTCCACGTGCGGCGACACGACCACACAGATGTTCGGCAGCTGCGCTATGAGCGAGAACGGTCCAGAAGCCCAGCCCGTGTTCTTCGAGCCGGGGGAAACCGGCGTCAACCTCGACACTGGCTTCGCCCGCGATGTGAGCTACTGGTACGAACTGTCGGCTGCTGAGGGCCAGTTGATGACGGTCTTTGTTGACGCAGAGGACGAGGGCGAGGGGTTCGCAAGCGTCGAAACCGCCGACGGTGAGATCCTGGTGTTTGAGCAGCAGTCGTCGACGTTGCTGCTTCCCGAGACCGGCTTCTACTACATCCGCGTGTTTCGGGTGGGGGGTGATGTCTCGGCGGTGCTGTCGATCGATATCAGCACTCCGATCGATGTGATCGAACTCGAACTTGAGGCGGACATCACCACACAGGTCAACGGCGGGATCGTTCGAGGTGACGTAGGCCCGGTTTATCTTGTGGGCGGCGTCGCCGGTTCGGTGCTGTCGCTGGCGATCGAATCATTGGAGGACAACGCAGTCTTCTCGGTGCACGGTCCGAACGGGGTCGCCGTCGGAGGCGATTCACCGACCGAAGCAAGGGTGCCACTCGCCGACAGTGGCCTCTACATGATCATCGTGGGTTCGATACGAGGGAATGCCTCCTACACCTTGAGTGCCGCGCTCGAGTGAGGATCTGAGAGCGAGAGCGAGCAATGACGCAGTTGAGGGTGGTTGCGGCCAATGAGGCGTGTGGCTTGGTCGGCGCTGATGGTGAGGTCGCGACCACCGAGGAGATCACAGCGGTGGACCTTGGCTGAGGCCAGATAGGGGCCGATGGACAGTGAGGGCATGCCGGCGTCTTCGAAATGTTGTGCGCTGTCGGTGTGGCGGCCGAATTATTCGATGTTGAGTGTGAACGAATCAGCGGTGACGGGCTGGACGAATGGACCTGTGGCCCGCCGGTTGACTACGAGGAATGCGAGGAGGCTTCGAACGTGGTGCTGGCGCTGGTTGGATTGGGATGGATGCCAAAACTGAAAGACACGCTGGGGTTAGACCCCAGCGTGTCTTGGTCAGCGCGCCCGGAGAGATTCGAACTCCCGGCCTTCTGATCCGTAGGAGAATGGTTAGCCGGTGAAGGTGGGGGTGGCGGTTACTGGTTCGGCTGGTTCAGTTACTGGTGGCGCTTCGACTACAGGGGTTTCGGCAGGCGTGGTTGGCGTTGTGGTGGATGTGGGTTGCCATTGGGCGTAGAGGGTGTCGGTGCCGGAGTTCGGCAACGTGTATGTGCCGCCACCTGCATAATCAGTGCCGGTACCGTCAGCGGTGGTGTTCCAGCTGGTGAAGGTGTAGCCGTCGCGGGTTGGTTCGGTGGTGGAGACGGTTATGTCGGTGGCTGCGTTGCCGGTTTGGTCGTCGGGTTCACCGCTGCCATCTTGAGGGTCGTAGGTGAGGTTGACGGTGTTGATTTGCCATTGGGCGTAGAGGGTGTCGGTGCCGGAGTTCGGCAACGTGTATGTGCCGCCACCTGCATAATCAGTGCCGGTACCGTCAGCGGTGGTGTTCCAGCTGGTGAAGGTGTAGCCGTCGCGGGTTGG
>JABIQM010000040.1 GCA_018699415.1 Acidimicrobiaceae bacterium | reverse complement strand
CAACTCACCGATCGATACGGATGCGGCCGCGCCGCGATCCGATCAGCGCTCGTCGCCCTCGAGGCCGAGGGTCTCATTAGTCGCGAAGCCAACCGCGGGGCAACGGTGCGGCGCATCTCCGTTGACGAAGCCATCCAGATCACCGAAGCGCGCTCGGCGCTGGAAAGTCTGATCGCCAAACACGCCGCCCGTAACGCCAACGAAGCAGAACGGGCCGAAGTCCTGTCGCTCATCGACCAGATGCGGGCCGCCGTCGCCGACAACGAAGCCATCGAGTACTCGTCACTCAACCGCGTCTTTCACAGACGACTCCGTGAGATTAGCGGTCACGGGGTCGCCGCCGACCTGGTCGACAATCTTCGAAATCGAGCCGCCCATCACCAGTATCCGCTTGCCCTTATGCCGGGGCGTCCAGCTGAATCCGTCGACCAGCACGCCGCCATTGCCGAGGCCGTTGCGTCAGGCAACGAAGACGATGCTGCGGCCGCTATGCAGGCGCATCTCGCATCAGTCGTCGCCACCCTTCGTCAGTGGGGCCACGTTCTCACCGCCTAAGACTCAACCCACTCGACGCCCATGGCTGCCAGTTTTTCGCGCAGACCATAAAAGTCGAGGCCGAGTTCTCCCGCCTCAAGCCGAGCACGAGTTTCGCTCTCCTTGGCCAGGCGAGCGTTCGATTGGTCGAGGGCCCATGCGGCTTCGCTCCGAGCCACGATCACCACACCATCGTCATCGGCGCACACGACGTCACCGGGGTTCACCATCTGCTCGCCGAGGCGGATCGGCACGTTGACCGAACCTGGAGTGTTTTTCACGGTGCCCTGACACGAAACGTGCTGGGTCCAGACCGGGAAGCCCATATCTCGAAGATCAGCCGTGTCACGCACACCAGCGTCGATCACCAGACCGCGCACGCCGCGCTGCAGCAGCGATGTTGCCAACAAATCGCCGAACATCCCGTGCGTCGACGGCGCAGTATTGGCCACCACCAAAACATCGCCCGGCCGGCACTGTTCGACCGCAGCGTGCAACATTGCATTGTCGCCTGGGTGGCTCAGGACCGTGACCGCAGAGCCCGCAATCCGAGCCCCGTGCTGAATAGGGGCGATGTGGGGTCCGACATAACCGCGCCGGCCGATCGCCTCGTGCACCGTCGCCGTGCCAACTGGGGCGAGTTGGTCAACCAGATCGCTGGTCGTCCGTTCGATCGAGGTGACAACCACATGGCGAGGTCCGTGCGAGTTGGTCATGAGGTAGCTCCCAGTCGAGGATAAACACGACGGATGTTGTGCTCGCAAATCTGAGCGCGGTCATCGCTCGTCAGGGCGGCGCCGTCGATATAGATCTTGGTGTCGTCAAAGTAGTTGCCGGTCTCGGGGTCGATGCCACGAACGGCGCCGACCATCTCGGAGGCGAACAAGATGTTGTCGGTTGGCACCACATCGACGAGGAGGTCAATCCCGGGCTGGTGATACACACACGTATCGAACCAGATGTGGTCAAGGAGTCCGTCGAAGTCCCACCCCTTGTCTTGGGCCATCCCCCGGAAACGACCCCAGTGATAGGGAACGGCCCCTCCACCGTGGGGTATCACCCAACGCAGACCGGGAAAGTTTTTCATGAACCCGGAGGTGAGGGCTTGGACGAAGGCAGTGGTGTCGGCACCGAGATAGTGCGAGCCGGTCGTGAAGAAGTGGTCATTGCACGAGGTCGAAACATGGATCATTCCCGGCACGTCGAGCTCGCACATCTTTTCCCACAGAGGCCACCAATAGCGGTCCCACAGGGGCGGCCCCGTCCAGAAGCCGCCGGTCGGGTCGGGGTTGACGTTGCAACCGATGAAGCCCATCTCCGCAACGCAGCGCTCGAGTTCGCGCACCGATGAATCGATCCTCACACCCGGTGATTGCGGGAGTTGGCAGACGGGGGCAAAGTTATCGGGGTAGAGATCGCACACTCGACGCACCAGTTCGTTCTGATGCTCGGTCCAAAACCGGGAGGTGTGCTCGTTGCCGACGTGGTGACCCATCCAGCTGGCTCTTGGCGAGAAGATGGTGAGGTCTGTGCCTCGCTCGCGTTGCAGCTTCAGTTGCGCTCCTTCAAGGCTCTCACGGATCGCATCATCGGAGACTTTCAGTTCCCCCTTCATCCCTACATGGTGGGGGTCGGTCTCGACTGCGGCCGTCTGCGCCTCGCGCCACTCGCCCACCGGCGGCGGCGTTGTCGTGTAGTGGCCATGGCAGTCGATGATCACCGTTCTCCCCCAGGATCACGTTCACTCAGATTGTCGACAATCTTGTGCACAGGATGACATACTTGCCGGAGATTCTCCACGCAGAACTGCCCGAGAGGAACAGAGATGCGCACCAGCGTCGCGATCATTGGAGCCGGACCCGCAGGAGCGCTGCTCTCCCAGATCCTCCACAACGCCGAGATCGATCATGTGGTTCTCGAGCGCCAGACCCGCGACTACGTCCTGACCCGAATCCGTGCCGGTGTACTCGAATGGAGTTCCGTTGAGGTGATTCGTGCCGCGGGGGTCGGCGACCGAATGGATGCCGACGGCGACGCTCACGACCTGATCAATCTGGCCTGGGGAGGCAAGCATGTGCTGCCAGTGCAGCTGAAGGCTCTGACCGGACGACAGATGATGGCCTACGGCCAAACAGAGCTTCAGCAGGACCTTTACGAGGCCGCCGACCGAAACGGCACAGCCCTGATCTTCTCCGCCGAGAACGTGGCGGTGCACGACGTCACATCTGATTCTCCCTATGTCACGTTTCGCCACAACGGCGTCGACGAGCGGATCGACTGCGACTACATCGCCGGTTGCGACGGTTTCCACGGGGTCAGCCGGGCCGCCATTCCCGAGAGCGAACGAACCGAGTTTGAACGGATCTACCCATTCGGCTGGCTAGGAATCCTGTCGGAAACGCCGCCGCTCCCCCATCTCGTCTACACGAACCACGAGCGAGGCTTCGGCCTGTGCAGCACCCGCAACCCGATGCTCAGCCGGTACTACGTGCAATGCCCGATCGAGGACTCCATCGACGACTGGTCCGATGATCGGTTCTGGTCAGAGCTTGCCGCTCGACTGCCCACGCACATCGCCAACGACATCGTGACCGGGCCATCGATCGAGAAGTCGATCGCCCCCTTGCGGAGTTTCGTGGCAGAACCAATGCGCCACGGCAACCTCTTGCTGGCCGGTGACTCCGCTCACATCGTCCCTCCCACCGGTGCCAAAGGTCTGAACTTGGCCGTCTCGGACGTGCACCTGCTCTCCCAAGCACTCATCGCCCGCTACGCCAACGGCGATACTGCGGGGCTCGACCAGTACTCGTCCGACGCTCTACATCGAGTCTGGGCATCGGTCCGCTTCAGTTGGTGGATGACCACCCTCTTGCACCGGTTTCCAGGAGCAACCGACTTCGAGCAGCGGATGCAGGAACGCGAGCTCGAGTACCTGGCGTCATCTGCGGCAGCGCAGACATCGTTGGCCGAACAATACGTGGGCGTGCCGTTCGTGTAACCGGTCGCCGGCTCGTACGAGCTAGCCCTGCTCGGCGTTCTGATCGACCGGGCGAACGTCAGCCAGCTCACCCTCACCTACTGCGGTGGTGTAAAGATCGTCGGCAACAACGACCTCGCCCCGGTAGCCGCCTTCTCGAATATCGTCGACAAATCCCTGGCGATCCTCGTCGGTATTCGGCGGTGGAATCATGTGCGTCAAAACCAACTTCGACACACCTAGTTCTGCCGCCTGCTTGCCGATCAGAAATGTATCCGCGTGATAGTCCCGCACGAAGGTGCGGTGCGGTGGCATCCCGTCGTAGAACGCAAACCGCATGGCCTCGTAAACCAGCACATCGACACCCTCGGCGAGCTCGGCAACCTCGTCACACACGCGAGTATCGCCAGTAATCGCAACCGAACCGTCCGGCGTGTCGACGCGATACCCCACAGAATTCGGGCATGGCTCGTGACGAACCTGTCCCGCACTCACCACAACATTGCCATCACGCCAGACCTCCGTCGGTGAATCGGGGATCTCGAATGCGATCAGCTCGAACCCAGGCCGAGTGTCGCGACGAGCATGCGCCGCCCTCACCTCGATGTCGTCCTCCCAGCCATCGAGCAGCGTCGAGATATGTCTCGACGCTGGACCCGCAGGTGCAATGATCGGCAACGGTGGTGCCGCATCGGTGCGATCCATCACCCAGTGGGTGAGAACAACGTCAGCCAGACCGGTGAGATGATCGCTGTGATGGTGGGTGACGAACACGGCACTGAGATCGGGGATCCAAACATCAGCACCAGCCAACCGCTGCACCGTTGAACGACCGGCGTCGAACTGAAGCGTGATGTCGTCGTAGCGAACCAGTGCGCCGGGTCCGGCCCGATTCGCATCCGGGATCGGGCACCCAGTGCCGGTGATCGTAAGGGACATACTCACAAGCGTTCTCCCATCACGATCGGCACGTGATCTCTATCCGCACACCATTGGGTTCTCGAAAGAAAACCTGACGGAGTCCGAGAGCCGGTTGTCCCGAAAGTCGGTGTTCGATCTCCCTCTCGATGAGTCGGGAGACCAGCCCATCAAAGTCGCTGGTCGCGAATGCCACATGATCGAGCGGACCGCTTTGCTCACCAGGATCGGTGTCCTTCTCGACGAGATGGACCAGCGCCCGGGATCCGGCGAAAAGCCACGCACCCGAGAAATCGAAGTCCGGTCGGTCGCCGGGACGGTTCTCGAGGCCAAGAATGTCCTCGAAGAAGGCCACCGTCTCCGCAAGCCGACCCGTCGAAATGTTGAAGTGATCGAGCTCGCTCACCAGTGCCATGGCCGTGACTATAGAACCAGAACCCGAGTGCCGTTGATCCTGACGTTCAGCCAAACGCGCCCAGCAACTTCGCGGCCAGGGCAACCGATGCGAGCACCATCACAGCTCGGATCAGTTTCTCACCACCACGCACCGCAACATGAGCACCGAGCCATCCGCCCAGCGTGAAACCTGCCGCGAGTATGAGCGCCGGGATCCAGTCCACCTTGCCTTGGACAATGAACACCGGCAGCGCCACCACAGTCATGGCGAGAATGATGATCACCTTGACGCTATTGGCAAGTACAAGGTCAAAGCCGGCCCTGCTCAGCGCCGCCAGAAGAACCAGCCCGACACCTGCCTGGACAGCGCCGCCGTAAACCCCGATCCCGAAGAAGACTGCGATCGTGACCGGCCGACTCCATCTCGCCGCATCGGTGCGGAACTTCGGTTTACGAATCGACAGGATGATCAACGGGATCATCACGAGGCCGAACGTCGTCTCGAATGCTTCGTCGGTGAGACGACTGATCGCCAACGATCCTGTCAGTGAGCCGAAGACGACCGGTATGAGAATCGGCACCGCAGAAGCAAGACCGTCAACCCCAAGGCGACGAAACGAGCCAGTGGCGGCAGCGTTTGATGTGAGCACACCGATCCGGTTCGACCCGTTGGCGCTGTTACCCGGCACACCCGCCAAAACGAGCAGCGGCACGGTCAACGTTGAACCACCACCGGCGATGACATTGATGCCGCCAGCGAACGTGCCACCAACGACAAGCAGGACCGCCTCCCACCAGGTCATGGAACCAACGTCTTACGGAAGAGCCACTCTGAGTGCACGGGCGCTGACCCTAGCCCACAGCCATGTTGACACTCGAGAACGCGCCCACCTACGTTCCACTGCCATGTCTCTCCGCTTTGGTGCCTTCCTGGCACCCCACCATCTGATGGGTGAAAGCCCAACCCTTCAGTTACAGCGTGACCTCGACCTCGTCGAACACCTCGACCGACTCGGCTATGACGAGTTCTGGTGCGGGGAGCACCACTCGACCGGCTGGGAAACCATCGCCTCCCCGGAGATGTTCCTGGCGGCCGCCGCCGTTCGCACGCATCGGATCGGCCTAGGCACGGGTGTCACGTCCATCCCGTATCACCACCCATTCCATGTAGCGCAGAAGATCGTGCAACTCGACCACATGAGCCGAGGACGGGCACTCCTTGGTACCGGCCCCGGAGCACTGCCATCAGATGCCCACACCCTCGGTATCGATCCGATGGTGTTGCGCGATCGACAGGACGAAGCCATTCCTGTCATCCAACGCCTTCTGGCGGGAGCCGAGCGTTTCAGCTACGAAAGCGAGTGGTTCACGCTTCGCGACGCTGCGCTACAGATCTTGCCCTACCAGCGCGACGTCCACATGACCACGGCCTCGATGGTCAGCCCATCGGGCATGACGCTCGCAGGCAAGCACGGGCTGGGGGTCCTATCGCTCGGCTCGATGTCAACGGCGGGCCTCGCCTCGCTCCCTCTTCAGTGGAGTTTTGCGGAGGAAGCCGCGGAGCAGAGCGGCCGGGTCGTCGACCGCGCCAACTGGCGGATCGTCTTCAGTTCCCATGTGGCAGAAACCCGTGAGCAGGCCCGAGCCGAGGTCGAACACGGACTCCTGCGCTGGCACAACGAGTACAACGTCGGAACCCTCCAACGCCCGGGGCTCAACGCATTCGCGTCGACCGCCGAAGCGATCGAGTTCCACGCCAACCCTGAGTCGTCGGCTGGCGTGATCGGTACTCCTGATGACCTCATCGCAAACATCCGCCGGATGCAAGACATCACGGGCGGGTTCGGAATGGTGTTGAATTTCGCTCATGACTGGGCGAACCCAGAGGCCTCCAACCGGAGTTGGGATCTGATCGCTCGTCATGTGATCCCCGAGATCAACGGACAAATCGAGCCGATGCGGGCATCCAACGCGTGGGTCAGCGAGAACCGGGAGTCCTTCACGCGAGCAGGTGAAGCAATCATGTCCAAGATCGCTGCCAACGCTCGCGCCGTCGCTGCGCTCGCGGACGCCGGCGTGGGTTCGCAGTCGATCACCCCGCACGTATCGCTCGATGACGACCCAACTGCCGTCTCATGAACGCGGCGACTCTCGCGACCTGTCAGAGGCCGTGATTGCCCCGGTAACCGCTGGCCGACGCGGTGTGCCAACCATCAAGGGTTCCCTCGGCAGGCTCGAAAATCTCAACCTGCAATGGGTAGCACGGCGTGCTGTCATCGGAATGACTGCTCCCGCAGTCACCACCCGGACATGCCGAAAGTGCGCCGAGTAAATCGATCTCCGCGAAAAATTCGATGAAGTCGCCGGGGCGAACTGGGCTCGCTTTCATGAAGTACTGGTGGGTGTCATGGGTGAAGCCAGTGCACATGAACACGTTGAGCACGTCATGGATGTGTCGTTCTGCTTCGTGGGCTGGCAATCCGGTGTGAGCGACCAACGCCCGGGTCAGATTTGAGTGGCAGCAGTGCTCGTAGTCGACGCCGCTGAGCAGATGATTGGTGTACGGGTCGCAGCGAGTACCGATGACGTCGTGCACGCCGCCGCCATCCCGGTCCCAGCCGTACCAGTCCAGCGTGTCGTGAGTGATCGTCGCCAGCGGTCGTAACCCCGGCAAGGAACTCCACAGCCGATCGCCAGTGGACACATGGCTGGCATGTAATTGTCGCGTCTTGCCGCTGAAAAACCGCTCGCCTAAATCCTCGGCATTCCACAGGTTCAAGTCACCAACCTGGGGCCCGTCGACACTGGTGATGCGAAAGAACTGACCCGCACGAGCCTCAAAACACCGACCGTCACGTGGAGGGACCACAACCTCGTCAATGCAGGTCATGGACTCACGCGCCCGCTCGTAGATCGCTGCATTGTTCGGGGGTAACTGGTCCACCTTGTAACAGACCACGGGTCTGCTCGCTCGGCGATCTATGGCATCGGCTGGAACTCGAGTCATGGGCCGACCGTAGCCCGAGCACCCGGCCATCATCTCCCGACAATCCGATATGTTCATGCTCTGAGAGCTAGCGTCACGGCCATGAAATTCTCCGTATGGCCCGCGCCCGCACGTTCCACCGATGAGACCCTCGATCTTGCACGCGCTGCTGACGCGCTCGGCTACTACGGGTTCTGGTACGCCGACCATTACATGCCGAACACCGGCAGCGAAGAACTTGAACCCGGTGACACGCACGAGGTCTGGTCGATCCTCCCCGCCGTGGCTGCGGTGACCGAATCAATCCGTATCGGCCCGCTGGTGTCGCCGACCTCGGTGCACCATCCAGCCGTTCTCGCCAACCGGACAGCCACGCTCGACCACGTTTCACATGGGCGTATGGTGCTCGGCCTCGGTGCCGGCTGGCAGATCAACGAACACACCGCCTATGGCATCGCCCTTGAGGCGCCAAAGCAGCGCGTCGACCGCTTCGAAGAGGCCATCCAGATCATCCGGCTATTGCTTGACGAAGATCACACCACCTTTGACGGAGCCATCTACTCGATCAGCAATGCCCCCTCGGACCCGAGCCCGGTGCAGGACCACTTGCCGATCCTCGTGGGCACCAGTGGCCCACGTATGTGCCGCATCACGGCGCTGCACGCGCAGGAGTGGAACACTTGGGGAGCGCCGGAAATGGCCGCCGGTGCAGTCACGACGTTCAATACCGCGTGTGAGAAAGTTGGGGTCGATCCGGCATCAAAGCACACGTCGGTACAGGCTCTCTTTATCCTCACCGAGGATCAGGCGACAATCGATAAGGCGCTCGCCGGACCCATGGGCCCTCGCACCGTCGCTGGCTCCGTAGAGCGGATCATGGATGCAGTCGGCGAATACGCCGAGCTCGGATTCGACGAAGTGATCGTGCCCGACTTCGCCCTCGGGACATCGACCGAGCAGCGTTTCGACGCCTACGAGCGAATCGCCGCCGAGGTTGTCCCAAACTGCAGCTGATACAGCCAGCGATGCCCAGATCCAGTCCGCGTTTTTCCGCCAACCTCGGGTTCTTGTGGGCTGATCGTTCCCTGCCCGACGCGATCCGAGCGGCGAAGTCCGCCGGGTTTGATGCGGTCGAATGCCACTGGCCATACAACATCGCATCCACCGATGTAGCCGCTGCACTGTCCGAAACTGGACTCTCGATGCTCTCGCTGAATACGCGACGAGGCAACGAGGCCGCCGGCGACAACGGGTTGGCCGCTGTCCCCGGCCGCGAGGTCGAGGCTCGAGCAGCGATCGATGAAGCCATCGCCTACGCGCGAACAATCGGGGCTAAAGCCGTCCACGTGATGGCCGGACGAGCGGAAGATCAGCCTGCACACGACACGTTCGTGGACAACCTCACCTATGCCGCTGGTCAGGCGGCCGTCCACGGCACCGCGATCCTGATCGAGCCGCTGAACCAACACGATGCTCCCGGCTACTTCCTCCGCACAACCGAGCAGGCCCGTGACCTCATCGCTGAGGTCGGCTTCCCCAACCTGAAGCTGATGTTTGACTGCTATCACGTTGGTCGAACCGAGGGCGACGTCGTCACTCGACTGCACAAGGTTGCACCAGACATCGGCCATATCCAGTTCGCCTCTGTCCCTGACCGCGGCACCCCTGATCACGGCGATGTCGACTACCGAGTCGTGTTCGCCGAAATCCAGCGAATCGGATGGGATCGACCACTCGGTGCGGAATATCGTCCTGTTGGACCAAGCGAGGAATCACTCGGTTGGATGCAGGAGCACCAATGACCGAACCGATACCTCAGGTCCCTGACCGCTCGACCTGGGACATCCAGCGTGTTCACGACGCACGTGGCGTCGATGTTGATCCGACGGACGGCTGACACGATGCTCGTCTTCGTCGACTACGAACATGCTGACGGCCGAACCTCGGCGCACGGCGAGCGCATCCAGGCGGCGCGGACCTGGATCACCTATCGGCTTGAAGACCTCTCAGGCATGCCGTGCCATCTGGTGCGGTACGACCGCATCAGCCAATCGCTTCTGGACCGACTCGATGCTCGGGCAATCTTCATCAGCGGCAACTCGATCAGCCCGAGCGCCTATGACCCAATGGCTGTCGAACCAATCCACACCATCCTACGGAAGACCCCTCTCCCGGTCTTCGGCTTCTGTGGCGGATTTCAACTCCTCGCTCATGCGCTGGGTTCAGCCATCATTTCGCTCGCACCTCGCCCGGAGGACGCTGAGGACGAATCGATGCTGATTACCGCAGATGGCTCAACCTTCGAGTTCGGCTATCACCCAATCGATCTCGCTCCCGGCTCCGCCACCCACCCACTCCTTACCGGTGTCGGTGATCAAGCGGTGTTCCGACACGCCCATGGCCTCCACGTTTCGGCGCCACCAGACGGCTTCGAGACATTGGCCTCCACCTCGGCGACACCTATTCAGATGGCGGTCCATGCGGAACGCAAGATCGTCGGAACCCAGTTCCATCCGGAGTACTGGACAGACGAACACTCCGCTGGCAAGACCATGATCGCCAACTTCCTCAACTGGGCAGGGATCGAAGTCCCCTGACTCGTTCTGCCGAGCGTTACGAGACCTTCGGAGCGTCCGCGCTCACAAACTGGTCCCGCAACTCGCGCTTGAGAACCTTGCCCGTCGCGTTACGAGGCAGGGCTTCAACGATGGCAATGTCACTCGGGACCTTGAATTTTGCCAACTGGCTCGCACAATGCTCCTGCACGATTGTTCGCTCGATCGACTCTCCAGGCTTGAGGGCCAGCACTGCCAGACCGACTTCGCCCCAACGGTCGTCGGGAATCCCGATAATCGCGGCCTCCGCTACCTCAGAGAGTTGGTACAGCACGTTCTCGACCTCAGCGGGATAGACGTTCTCGCCACCCGAGATGTACATGTCTTTCCAGCGATCAACGATGTAGACAAATCCCTCGTCGTCCATGCGGGCTGCGTCACCGGTCTTGAGCCAACGACCCTCAAATGCATCAGCAGTTGCGTCGGGGCGATTCCAATAGCCGGGCGTGATGTTGGGGCCTGCCACCCACAACTCACCGATCTCGTCCGGTCCACAGTCGCCGCCTTCGTCGTTCACGATGCGAAGCTCGGTATGCATCAGCGCCTTGCCCGTCGAACCGATCTTGCGGAGGGCATCGCCAGGATCAAGGAAGATACAGGCGGGACTGGTCTCGGTCATACCGAACCCCTGCGTCAAGGAAACACCGCGCTCGGTCCAGTTCTCCATGATCGCGAGTGCGCACGGCGCTCCGCCGACCCCGGCGACCCCAAGGCGAGACAGGTCGGTGTCCGCGAAATCCGGATGCTGCATCATGAACTGATAGGGCGCCGGCACTGCGAAGAAATGGGTAATTCCTTGAGCCGGGTCACCCAGCACCTGCAGCGTCTCTCCAGGGTCAAATCCTTTCAGCAACACAACCGTGCCACCGGCGTGCAATACAGGATTGCTGTAACAGTTCAACCCGCCGGTGTGGAAGAGCGGCAACACGTTGAGATGAACCGTGTCGACCGTGATCCCTCCGGGGATTCCAAGGTTGACGCAGTTCCAGAAGTTCATGCCGTGGGTGATCATTGCCCCCTTCGGCAAGCCCGTCGTACCCGATGTGTACATGATCGTGACGACATCGTCGTGGGTAAGGTCGGCCCGACCACCGTCTTGACCATCAAAGCTCGTGATCACCTGCTCGTAGGCGCTGTCGGCAGACCCACCCTCGACCTCGAGAAGTGTGGCTATCGAGCACAGCCCCTGAAGCTCTGTGGCCGCTGCGGCGAACTCGACATCGTGGACCATCAGCTTGGGAGAGCTGTCATTGAGGATGTATTCGAGTTCGGGCACCGTCAACCGCCAGTTGAGCAACACCGAAATCGCGCCTAGTCGCCCACAGGCAAACTGCACGTCGAAGAATTCGACACCGTTGTGCGCAAGTACGGCTACACGGTCGCCGCGGCCGATCCCCAGCGACCCCATATATGCAGCCATCGCATCGATCCGGCGATCAAGATCGGCATAGCTAAAAGCCTTGCCGCTGCCAAGATCGCGGATCGCCTCGTTTGTCGGTCGATGATTAGCGTGATTGGCAATCCAGTCGTAGGCCGGCACAGGGCCGTGACCTTCAGGACGCGACGTGGCGAGCGAAGACAATGGTGTTCCTTTCGAGACGTCTGGGAAAACTAGCAAGTGCGGTGGCCCAGTACCTAAGGTCAGGCCATGAGCACTGAAGCCAAGGGAACCGCCCACCGAACTCACGTCAGCTACATCGACAAAAGTCGGGAGTTCTATGCAGCTCATGGCTACGGGGCCCCCTACCGCTGGGCCCACAATGACAAAACGCCATTCGCAGCCTTGCCGAAGCCACTGGCCGAGAGCCGGGTCGGCGTCGTCACTACATCGTTCCCCTACGCCGACGATCAGCTCGATGTGTGGGCTGGCGGGAAGGTCAAGGTTCCATACGCACTCTCGGTCAGCGACCTCCCCGACCGGATGTTTACCGACGACCTGTCGTGGGACAAGGATGCCACCCACACCGACGACCTTGGCTCCTTTCTCCCGATCGCTCAGCTTCAGGCCGCCGCCGCCGTAGGACGTATCCGCTCCATCTCACCGCGAATCTACGGAGTTCCCACTGACTACAGCCAGCGACGCACCCGTGAACTTGACGCACCCGCTTTACTCGACCTGATACGCGAAGACGATGTCGACGCGCTAATTCTCGTTCCTCTTTGACCGGTCTGTCACCAGTCGGTCAGCCTGGTT
>JABIQM010000041.1 GCA_018699415.1 Acidimicrobiaceae bacterium | reverse complement strand
GAATCGGTGCCACATCGCATCAACTCCAGTGGCACTGATTTCGAGCTCGCCCTCCTGGACACTGAGCGACTCAAGAATTGCGTCTCTATCCCGGGCAAGCTCTTCTGCAGCGGTCAAGCCCTCTAATTCGAGCGTCAATTCCTGCACGTCGTCTTGGAGGCCTGCGAGCTCGTTGAGTTGCTCGTCAAACTGGGAGATCAAGGTTTTTAGCTCTGCAGCGCTAGAACGGGCTTGCTCTGCTCGGTGCTTGTTTGTGGCTAAGGCTCCCTTGGCCTCATCTACCGTTTCCATCGCAGAGATGGCTGCAGAAAGTGCGGTCTCTGCCTTGTCGACGGTGGCATGTAGCTCTGTGACGGATCGCGTTGCCGATGCAGTTGTCCGGGTGTCGAGTTCGACTCCAAAACTGCTTGCCTCGGCGGATAGCGCTGCGTTCCTGCGGATCAGCTCGTCTTCGGCTTTTCTGAGAAGCGTTTCCCTTTTGTCGACGGCGATCGCTGCAGCGACTGCGGGGCGAGCACGCTGCGAGGCCTTTGCAGCCTCAGCGCGCCGTTTGATTATTGGTTGAGCCTTGTCAAGTTCTGCGAGAGTTTCTTCGTACTCTTTCGCATCAGCGAAACGCTTATTTTCGGCTTGGGCACTTCTCTGAACGTCGCTCGCATCGGTTGCATTTGCTTCAGCATTCTTAGCTGCAGACTCGGCCGCAGTTTTTGCAGGCTCGACATCGTTGATCAGGCTGCCAAGTTGGTCCCGGCTCAATTCGTCAGAGTCACCAAGACCTGGCTGTCCCAGGAGCTGATGTAGCGAGTCGACTTGGCCGACGGCAGCTCGGAGATGGTGCCGCAGGTCCTCATCAGCTTCGGCTACCTCAGCCTTCGCTTCATCGGACTGGCGTTTGAGGGCGTCGACTATCCGGTCGAAGATCTCGCCGCCGAATAAGCGTTGCAAGAGCTCTTCTCGGTCGCTCGAGCTGGCGAGCAGGAACTCTGTTACTTCTCCTTGCGGAAGCAGCATCACTCGTTGAAATTGCTCATCGCTCAGTCCAACGAGTTTCTTACAACGGTCGTTGACCGTTTTTATTTGGGTAGCCAGCTCCTGGGTTGACCCGTCGCTGCCGATTTCTACCAAGAGCGCCTTCGCGCCTTCTTTTGTGGTGCCTTCGCCGACTTTCCGTGGCCGTTCGTACTCGGGGGAACGTTCCACTACGAACGTCCTGCCATCGATCTCGAAGGTGAACGCCACTTGCGTCTTTTGGTCAGGCGACGCGTGGTGCGACCGGATCTCAGAGTGAACCTTCATTGGCATCTTGCCGAAGAGAGCGAACGACATCGCGTCGAAGATGGCGGTTTTGCCAGACCCGGTCTTTCCCGTAACGACAAAGAGACCGCGGGCGGCGAGGACGTTGAAGTCAACCGATACTCGATCAACGTAAGGACCGAATGCTTCGAACTCCAGGAGAAGCGGCTTCATGGCTGAACCTCCAGGGCAGATTCCACCGCATCATCGAGCAGGCTGGTGATTCTGTCCGTGGGCGGCGAACCCTCGACTGCTTCCCAGAATTCGTTCGCCATTTCCCTTGGGGTACGAACCTTCTCGTGCAAGGGCACTGGCACCGGGTCGTTGATATCGACACCGTTGGGGGCCAGCTGGATCTCGACGACGTTGGAATATAGCTGCTCCAGCTTCACCTTCAGATCGATGACGGTTTCACGGTTGGTGACTACGGCTCGGACGAAAGAGTCTCTTGCGTGCGGCGCGAACAGCGGCTCAAGTAACTCTTCAATCGTGCCGCGCAAGGTCGCGACGGTGCGGCCGATAGCCAGTGGAATCTGACGGACATCGCTGGCTCCATGACGGTCCATCTCGATCAACGTCACCGACTTGTCATGGTTTTCCGAGAATGAGTACCGCAGCGGAGTTCCCGAATAGCGTAGAGTTTCTCGTCCAACGTCTTGGGGCTTGTGGAGATGTCCGAGGGCCGTGTAGGAAAAGTCGTCGAAGAGGGACGCATCAACGGCGCCACTTCCGCCGACCTCAAGTATCCGTTCTGACTCAGATTCTTCACAGCTTGTCTCACCCACAACGAAGGCATGACTGATGGCGAGAGATCTCGGCGCCTCGCATGTTGTTCTTGCGGCCGATATTGCGTCGGCGAGCACACTTTGGTGCGTTCGTCGTCGACGCTGCTCCAGCTTGTCGATCGATTCCTCTCCCTCGAGGGCTCGGCCGAAATCGTCAGGGGCGGCGCGGGGATCGAGGTATGGAAGGAGAACAAGATCGAGAGGGCCGTCGCTGAACTCGTGGGTGATGGTTTCGCCGACACCGGTGTAGCCACCTCGTAAGTACACCCCGCTCAGGTCAGTCAGCGCAGAATACGGCACAACCCGATCGGGGCCGTCGTGGTTGCCAGTGATCGCCGCGACGATCACTCCGGCGCGCCGGAGATCTGACAGCGTTTGGCGGAGGAGTTCGATCGCCTCCCGCGGAGCGATCGACCGGTCAAAGATGTCTCCCGCGATCACGGCCAACTCGACACGCTCAGCGATCGCGGTTTGTACGAGGAAATGACAAAATTCAGACTGATCGGCAAGAAGTGAGGTCGAGCCAAATGTTCGGCCAAGGTGCCAGTCGCTCGTGTGGAGAATCTTCATGGCTGTTGCTGACCGCGTCGTTGAGATCCGCGACCAATGCGAAGCAATGTGTTCTTCATCCGAACTTGCTCAATGGTGCGTCTCCTGAAGCTACATCTTGAACGATCGAGCGCTACGTAGTTTCGCAGACGACGCGTGCGGCGTGGTAAGGGATTGGTGGATCGGAGCCGGACCCCGGCCTCGGTTGGTGTGGCTGGATCGCTGGCCATGCCTACGGCTTCCACAACCGGGCCCGGAGACCCGACGCCCGAGCAACGGGATTGTCGATGGCTCGGCGCAGCGCCGCCTCTGTGGCCAACACGGTTACTTTCTCCTTGCCGCGGGTGATGCCGGTGTAGAGCAGTTCACGGGTGAGGACTCGCGAGCGCGCGTCAGGCAGTGACACAACGGCGTGGGCGAACTCGGAACCCTGGCTCTTGTGGATGGTCATGGCCCACCAGGTCTCCACGGCGGCGAGTTGGGATGGGAGAAGAAGGCGGATTCCGTTGGGGCCGGGCATGGCCACGACGGTGCGGTCGGCGTCTTGTATGACGATGCCGGTATCGCCGTTGAACACGCCGGTGAGGTAGTCGTTGCGGGTGATGATGACTGGGCAACCGATGTAGTAGCGCCGGTCGGTTGAGAGACCCTGGACAAGCTTCGGGAGTTGGCGCTCAAGATGGTCGCGCCAGGCGTAGGAACCCAGTGGGCCGAAGCGCGTGCCGCAGAGGACTTTGAGATCCACGGCCCGATCGAGGGCATGGCCCGCCCCCCCCTCGCGGGCGGCCCGGGCCACGTCGGCGGCCCCGGAGACGATCATGCGGCGCAGTTGACCGAGGGCCGCACGGTCGGTGGGGTTGACCCATTGGACATCGTCGGAGCCACTGTCGGTAAGGACCTCAATGGCCCGGTCGGCGTCGCCGGCGCGCACGGCGTCGGCCAGGGCGGCGATGGCTGAGTCGACGGCGAAGCGGTGAACCTGTTGAAGGACCACGATGCTGTCGGCCAATGGTCCGTCGGGTGTGGCAACGAGATCGGTGGCGGGACCAACGACGTCACCCAGCACGGCACCGGCCTCGACGCTGGCCAGTTGGAACGGATCACCCACGAGAACGACACGAGCGCCGGGGCGTAAAGCATCGAGGAGTCGGGCCATGAGGGGCAGGGCCACCATCGACGTCTCGTCAACCACGACGACGTCGTGGGGGAGTGGGTTGGTGTGGTCGTGACGGAATGAGATGCCGTCGCGATAGCCCAGGAGTCGGTGGATGGTGCCGGCCTCATTCGCCAACAGCGCTTGGGTCGCCGCTTCGGGCATGTTGGCATCGGCCACGGCCTGATGGACGGCATCGGTCATACGGGCTGCGGCCTTGCCCGTTGGGGCGGCCAACGCCACCTGGAGGGGTCGGTCGTCGTTGAGGGCCAGTTGATGGAGGGCAGCGAGTAGCCGGGCGACGGTGTGGGTCTTGCCGGTACCTGGACCGCCGGCCAGCACAGTGAGTCGGCGGGTGAGGGCCACCCGGGCAGCCTGTCGTTGAAGGTCGGGTTGGTTTGAATTATCGGGGCCGAAGAATTGGTCGAGTACGGCATCGATGGCCGCTTCGGCGGCCTCGACGGCCTCGGCGAGGTCGGAGTGAGGGGCCGGTTCGTTGGAGAGCCGGTTGGACTGCGTGAGAAGGAGATCGCCCACTTGGCGCTCGTAGCGCCAGTAGCGCTCGAGGTAGACCCGCTCACCATCGAAGACGAGCGGTCGGATCACCCCCTTGTCGATGGAGTTGGGGGCATCGCCGGAATCGGGATCGCGAACCGTGACAGCATCGGAGCTGCGCAGAGCCTCAGCCCAGCTGGTCGGATCAGGCCAGGGCAGATCGTCGATCGTCGCCCTGGGTTCCGTGGCGTCATCGGCACCGGGCCGGTCGTCCTGGGACTCGATGGCGATGGTGCCGGCCACCTCCATGATCTCCACGCAAACGTGGCCGAGTTGGAGAGCTCGTACACAGAGGGCGGTTGCCAACAATGCGTCGTCGCTGGTGCCGGGCACGGTGCGGGCCACGGCTCCGGCCACCTGCACGTCGGCCTCGCGGAAGATGCCGGCCTCGACGAACGGGGCCAGCACGGCGGTGCCCACGGGAAGAACGGGTGTGTTGGTGGCGGCGGGCGTCATAGCGCCCTCGTCCTGGTAGAGCCGTCCAACAGATCCGACAGCTCAATGATGAGATCGGATGCCGGCCGCCAACTGAAGACGCCGTTGGGCACCCCGTCGGTGGTGGGGGTATCGGGGCCGACCATGCCGCGCACGAAGAGATAGGCGGTGCCGCCGAGGTGGACGGCTGGGTCGTAACCGGGGAGGCGCCATCGGAGGTAGCGGTGAAGGGCCACCGAGTAGAGCAATGCTTGAAGCGGGTACTGGTGTTCAGCCATGGCAGCCGGGAGTTGGTCAGGTTGGAAATGGGCTGCGGTGGGGGTGACCCCTCGGGAGGCCAAACGGTTGGTCTTGTAGTCCGACACCACGAACCGTTCGATGCCGTCGTCGTGGCGGACGCGGGCCACGAGGTCGATCGAGCCAGTGAGGTGTCCGGCCAGCACCGCCGAGAACGGGCCATCGGTGAGCGATGCGGCCCATGGGCCGAGTGGGTCATCGGCCGGGAGGTGGTCGAGGAGAAGACGGCCGATATCGGCATCGGTGGAGCGGTTGCCACCTTCGCCCAGGGTGAGATCGAAGCTCATCTCGTCGAG
>JABIQM010000042.1 GCA_018699415.1 Acidimicrobiaceae bacterium | reverse complement strand
CACGCCACCCAGTGGGTTGCCGAGATGGTCGAGATGGTGAAGACACTCGACGACAAAGGCCACGCCTACAACGTCGACGGCACCGTGTTCTTCGACGTGTCGACCTTCGACTCGTTCGGCGCCGTTAGCGGCTACGACGAGGCGACAATGATCGAATACGCCGCCGAGCGCGGTGGGCACCCTGACGATCCTCGTCAACGAAACCCGCTCGACTTCATCCTCTGGCAGCCATCACTCGACGATGAGCCATGCTGGCCGAGCCCATGGGGTGACGGACGACCCGGTTGGCACATCGAGTGCAGCGCCATGGCCAAAGGGACCATCGGCGAAACAATCGACCTTCATGGTGGCGGCTCAGATCTGATTTTTCCGCACCACGAGTGTGAGCGAGCCCAGAGCGAGACCGCCAACGGCACCACATTCGTCACCCACTGGATGCATTGCGGCATGGTGGCCTACGAGGGCACCAAGATGTCGAAGTCGCTTGGCAACCTCGTGTTCGTCAGCGAGCTTTCCAAGGTGGCCGATCCACGAGCAATCCGCCTCGCCCTGATGCGCCATCACTATCGCGCGAATTGGGAATGGTTTGACGGCGACATCGATGCCGCCGCCGAACTCCTCGAACGACTCCATGCCGCGGCCAACGCGGGAAGCGGGCCGGATCCTGCGCCGTATGCGCAACGTTTGCGAGCGGCTCTCGACAACGATCTTGCCGCCCCTGCCGCCCTCGACGCCCTCAGCGCCCTGGCCGATGGCATACACCACGGCGGAACTGACGAGTCAGCGCCTACCATTTTGCGGGAGCTTGCTGCTCTGTGCGGTGTCGAACTGACCTCCCCCGTGATTTCGCACAACTAAGTCAGCTCCCCTCGACCGACCCAGCGCCGCTGAAACAAGAAGGTTGACTCTCGTGATCCGCTTGTACGACACACTCACCGGTGACGTGCGCCCTCTCGCTCAGCGCGACGAGGGCAAGATGTCGTTGTACGCCTGTGGTCCAACCGTCTACGACCACCCCCACCTCGGCCACGCTCGCCAGGCAATGACCTACGACATCATCCGGCGATACCTCGAGTGGCGCGGCGTCGAGGTGAACCATGTCGCCAACGTCACCGACATCGACGACAACATCATCAACCGAGCCACCCGCGAGGGTCTCACCGAGCCTGAAGTCGCCACGCAGTGGGAACGCGTCTACATCGAGGTCATGCGCGACCTCGACATCCTCGATCCTCATGAGCGCCCCCACGCCACCGAATACGTCGACGAGATGGTGGCATTCATCCAGACACTGATGGACAACGGCTCGGCCTACGCCAACGAGAGCGGCGTCTACCTCCGTGTCCACAGGGTCAACGGCTACGGCGACCTTGTCCACCGTTCGCTCGACGATCTTCGTGAAGGTGCCGGCGCCCGCATTGAGGTCGACGACAATAAGGAAGACCCCCTCGACTTCGCTCTCTGGAAGGCCGCCAAACCTGGCGAGCCGATCTGGCCGAGTCCCTGGGGCGACGGCCGGCCGGGCTGGCACATCGAGTGCGTGGCCATGAGCCTGGGCATTCTCGGCGACGGCTTCGATCTGCACGGCGGCGGCAACGACCTGGTCTTCCCGCATCACACAAATGAGAGAGCCGAAGCCATAGCCGCCGGCCGTGAGTTCTGCTCGCACTGGATGCACAACGCCATGCTCAACATCGGTGGCGAGAAGATGTCGAAGTCGCTCGGCAACTTCACCACGATCCGCTCCATGCTCGACGAGCATCCGCTCAACGCTCGTGCCCTTCGTCTGCTACTGCTCCAGACGCACTACCGCAAGACTATGGAACTGAACGACGACGTGATGGCCCAGGGCCGAGCGGCGATCGAACGTCTCGATGCCATGGCCCGTAAGGCCAGCGCCGCGGGCGTCGCCCTCGACGGGAATGCACGCGACGAGCATGCCGTCACCGACTTCATCACTGCTATGGACGATGACATGGGCACGCCCGAGGCGATGGCTGTCGTGTTTGCACTCGCTCGCCGAGCAAACGCTGCCCTGGACGCGGGCGACGACAGCGCCGCGGCACTTGTCGCTACCGCTGTCGACCTAGCGGGCGCGCTGGGCATAAAGATCGGCGCCCTCGCCCCAAGTGGCGAGACCAACGACGACAACGCCGAGATCGAGGCGCTCGTAGCGGCCCGCACGGAGGCCCGAGAGGCGAGAGACTTCGCCGAAGCAGACAGGATCCGTGATGAACTCACCGCCCGCCGGATCGTTGTCGAAGACACCGCTAACGGGCCAGCGTGGCACCGCTCCACCTAGGCAATGGAAACTGGACCAGCCGACTTGTTTCGCTTGTCGGCAAGGACCTCTAGCCCACCGCGTAGATAAAGCCGGATCGGGTCCCAACCACGATCTGGCCCCTCCACAGTGCAGGCGTGGACTCGATGCAACCGCCGAGTTTGATCTCCCAGAGAGGGACCGGCTCAGCCTTCGTGTCCGTGATGTCAAAGGCGTGGAGTACGCCGTCACAATCACCTTGGATCCAGATGCCGTCGACAATCACCGGCGACGACCAGGTCGGACCGACAAGCTCCACCCGCCAGCGCTCCTCGCCAGTGGCAGTGTCGAGCCCGAGCACATCGCCTGAATCAGTCGGCACGATGAGCAAGTCCTCGTAGAGTCCTGGCGTCGCCCAGATGCCAGAGTCGAGACGCGGTCGCTGCTCCACACCCCACACCTGGGGATCGTCGGGCTTGGAGGGATCGAGCTTGATGATCTGCCCAACCTCTTGGCTTCGAGCGTTGCCGCGCTCGTACTCGATGCCGGCATAGAGCATGCCTTCATCATCGATGACAAGCGTGGCGTCGGTATCGTCCCCAGTCCAGAAACGAAAGACCCGCGTCGGATCGATCCCATCCTTCAGCCCGCTGATGTCCCAGCCTTGAATCAAGCCACCGGAATTGGCGAAGTAAACGACATCACCAGAGATGGCAACTGAGTTCTCGATCGAGACATTGCCACCCACCTCGGCAATCAACTCATCGTCCCAACCAGGCGTGTTGAAGACAAGCTCGGGGTCGACCGTCACCAGTCCATCGGTGCCGTAGCCACGGTTGAGCTTGACGATGTGGAATTGGCTGTTCTCGCCACCGACGAACAGATAATCGTCGATGACCAGACCGGCGCCATCCCAGTCGTTGTTCCATCGAGTGGGAGAGACCTCCGTGGCAGAGAGCGACCACAACTCACGGGGACCGTCGCCATCGAGAGCCACCACGCGGTAATAGTTGTCGCGACTGCCGGTGAAGAGCAACGGGTAACCGTCAGGATCGATCGTGACCGAGCCCTTGATGATGTCGCCCGTTGGCAAGTCATCAAGCAGTCGTTCGCCGGTGTCTGCATTGAGGAAGTGAACCTTGCGGCTGTATGCGCCAAACGTTACCCAGGTCTGCCCGTCACGTTCGAACATCGCTGGCTGACCGGTCCAGCCAGACCCACACCAGGTTTTGACTTCTCCTCCTGATTGTGAGCTCGAGCACATGGCCTGATCAGGGAACCGCCAGAGGATCTCCGGGTCACTCGGCACCGGCCCTTCGCCGTAATACGAGCGGGTGGGGTTGCCTCGGAAGGTCAAGAGACCCTCGACGGTGTCGCCCCACGGTGCGCCCGAAGACTTGGGATCAACCCAGGCGCTGCTGGGCGCCTCAGTCGTCGTGGTTATTGCCGTAGTCGTGGTCGTAATCGTTGTCGAGGTTGTGGACGTTTCCTCTGGCAGTGCGGTGTCCGTCAGCAGCTCGCCCTCCCCCGTCGGCGGCGACCTGACGATGAGGACCACGAGAAGCCCAAGAAGCACAGAAAGCCCGCCAACCACGAACCGGTTTACTGGACTCGAGCGCGATTGCATACCCAGAACTTAGTCACCCGAAGCCAGCAATCAATTCCGGAACCCAGACAGGCTCAAGGGGTAACTCCGCCACACCTCGCTGGGCAAATCTTGTTCGCAGTGAACCGATCAGTAATACCGTAAAGCGAGTGGGTGGCATCTGGCACCAAGAACATTCACAGCGTTGCGCGTACACGCGTGAGCCTCATCGGTCAGCGCAAGTTTCAAACAGCCAGCCGGAGTTGGCCAGCCCTAGGCTCCTCGGCATGCCTGCTACGCCCAGCAACCTCCGCCTGATTTTGCGCGGCATCACTCGACGGTGCGCCGTTTGCGGCCAGCGTGGCCTTACCGACAGGTTCCTGCGACTGCGTGAACAGTGCCCCCAGTGCGGCTATGTCTTTGAGCGAAAGGCCGGTCACTTCGTCGGCGCCGTCGGCATGAACACGATCTTCACATTCGCTCTGATCGCCATCGCGCTCGTGGCCGGCATCTTGTTGATGTGGCCCGATGTCACGTTCATTCCGCTCGCCGCTGTCACCGTCGGCATTGCTACGGCGGTGCCCGTGCTGTTCCACCCCATCGCCAAGACGCTCTGGGTCGGAATCGATCTGATCATCCACCCACTCGAGCCCGGGGAGGCCTTCGTCGAGCCCGGGGAGGCCTTCGTCGAGACCGAGGAAGGCGCGGCGCAGCAAGGGTGAACGAGCGCTGAGGAGCACTTCGGGTACCTGACGTCCACGGGTTGGCGACCACGTCTGCGTGGCCGGGTTGGTCGACGATCCAGGAGCGCCGTGCACTCGAGGACGACGCGGCGACGGTGTTGCCTCCCGTCGATCAACGAGGGTCCAACCCTTCGGTGGCTTTGCTCGCATGAGATGGATCTCGCAAAGCATCAACCCGTAGCGGTCACCGACAGCATCACCCAGTAGTACCAACTCGGCGCGGCGCTCGTTGCGATGCAGAAGCATCGTTGCCGCTTGAGGGCGGCTACAACCAGGGCGCTGGCATAGGGCCATGCTCGGAAGGTACCGAGCGTCGATTTCCCGTGGGGGGACAGTCACCAAATCTGTGGATAAAGCGGGCGTTACGCTGCCTGCATGATCATCGGGTTCGATGCTGACGACACTCTCTGGCACAACGAGGATGGCTTCCAGGCCACCACGCGCACATTCGAGGGTCTGCTCGGGTCCTGGGCGGACCCCGACGAGGTTGGCAATCGGCTCTTCGCTATCGAGAAACGCAACATGAACCGCTACGGCTACGGCGTAAAAGCCTTCACCTTGTCCATGATCGAAGCCGCACTCGACATCTCTGACGGCAATATCGATACTGCAAATCTCCAAATGATCATTGAGCTCGGTCATCACCTCCTCGACCGTCCCGCGGAGTTGATCGACGACGTCGTCACCGTGCTCGAAGAGGTTGGCCGCGAACACACGCTGATGATCATCACCAAGGGTGACCTCTACCATCAGCTTGCTCGCATCGATAGCAGCGGACTGAAGGATCACTTCTGGCGGACTGAGGTCGTGGCCCACAAGGACCCCGCTACCTACAGCCAACTACTCAGCCTGCACGGCGTGCTGCCCCGCGAGTTCGTCATGATCGGCAACTCATTGCCGTCCGACGTCTTCCCAGTTATCGAAATCGGCGGACGCGGGATACACATTCCATACCCCGTCACGTGGGCAATGGAGCACGTCGATCCAGACGTTGCACATTTCCACAGCGCCCCAACACTCAACTCCTTGGCCGAGCTGCCCGCGTTCCTCGCTGACTGGGTGTAGCGCTGAACACAACTCGGTCGCTGCTACCGAAATCCAGCGTTACTTTTCGGCCACGATCTCGATCGGGCGGACGAAGCCACCCCTAACGGCGCTACGTAGGTTCGCGAACATCGTGGGAAACTCCGATCCCATCACCAGCCCGAGGTTGAGCGGCGTTGTCGGCCCCTCGGCGACCCGCTGAATGACCCGTCCGACCAGTTCGGTGCGCTCGATCACGTGAACGACCGAAAGCCCAGCACCTGTGAGCGCGGCAACATACTCGTCGCTGCTGGCGAGGTGACTATCGCTCTCGGCTGCCGCGAATGGCAGCGGGAAACCCAACTCGGCATTGGTGCCTGCGGTCCGCATGATGTCATAAATTCCGAAGCGGCCACCTGGCCGCAACGACGACGCTATGGTGCCGAACAGGCCCGGCTTGTTTGGCACATTCATTCCGACATGGATCATGGTGGCGGCGTCAAACGCTCGATCGGATTGGTCGAGCACCGTGACATCGCCAACCTCGAAGCTCGTGGGGCCCTCCATCCCCGTCATCAGCGACAAGCCCTCAGCGGCGTAGACGAACTCCGGCTGCAGGTCGATCCCCGTCACGTGACAGCCATAGGTGCGCGCCATCTCGCGTGCCGGACCGCCAAGACCACAGCCCACATCGAGAACATGGGAGTCAGAGTCGATTTCCAACGATGCCGTCAAAGCCATCGTCGCCTCGTGCCCACCGAGATGAAACTCGTCAACGGCGGCAAGAACGGCGGGGTCGACGCCAGTCGCCGGATCGAGTCCCATCGTTGTGAGCGATTCGATGATCTGATCCAGCACTCCACGGACCCGGCCGTAGTGAGCGACGACTCCGGACATGGCGGTTCCCCTACGGTGTGGTGATGCGGCGTCTCGAAGGCCCCGAGATCTCTGGTTACGACGTTACCTCAGCGGCGATAGCCAAGCGGGTGAGAATTGTGCGAGTGCCGGTGCTGGCACCCGGCACCGACGGCATGACCATCGGAACGTTCATCTTCTTGCGCCGAGACGACGACCGCACCGGGACTCGGGAGATCATCAACCATGAATTGGTGCACGTTCAACAGTTCATGGAACTCGGACTCTGCCGATTCCTAGGCCGATATGTGCGGGACTACCTGAGCGAACTCCTCCGATTACGCAACCATCACCAGGCGTATCTGGCCGTCCCATTCGAGGCGGAGGCACGGAATATCGCCGCCCAATGGGCCCACGCCCAACCCCATCGCCCACGGCCCCTACAGCCCTCTAGCCCATAGCCGGTAGGTCACACGAGGGCAGACCCGTGGCCAGTTTCAGCAGGTACTCAATAGGTGTAGAAGCCCTGGCCCGTCTTGCGACCGAGATGGCCGGCAGTGACCATGCGACGCAACAGCGGAGGCGGCGCATAAAAGGCTTCGTTGTATTCATCGTAGAGCGATTCAGCGGTCCACAGCATGACATCGAGCCCGATCATGTCGCTCAACGTGAGCGGGCCCATTGGGTGTCCGGCGCCAAGCTTCATTGCCTCGTCGATGTCTTCGGCTGAGGCGTGTCCAGCTTCGTACATTCGCATGGCCTGGCACAGGTATGGCACCAACAGCATGTTGACAACAAACCCAGCACGATCCTTGCAATGCACGACCCGTTTGCCGAGTACATCGGCGGCAAACGCAGCCGCTCCATCCTTCGTAGCTTCGGCGGTGCGTTGGGTGGAGATGACCTCGACAAGCTTCATCACCGTGGCCGGGTTGAAGAAGTGCATGCCAACGACCTGCTCGGGCCGTCGGGTGGACATAGCCACTTCGATTATCGGGTACGACGAAGTGTTCGTAGCGATGATCGCGTCAGGGCCGAGAATCCCGTCGAGTTCAGCGAAGATCTCTTTCTTGAGCTCGAGAATCTCCGGCGCAGCCTCAATCACAAGGTCACAGGCGGCCAGGTCGGCTAGGTCTGTCGTCCACGTGATCTTGGCGATCGCGGCATCACGAGCGGCTTCGTCGAGCTTGCCCCGCTCGACCGCCTTCGCCATAGAGCTCTCGACCCGGCCCTGCCCAGCCTCAACGGCCTCCGGCGAGATGTCTCGCGCAACAACAGTGACCCCAGCCTTGGCAGCGACTTCGATGATTCCGGTACCCATGGCCCCAGCACCAACCACTCCCAGGGTTTCGATGGCCATGGCTCAGCTCTCCTCGATGACAATCGAATTGATGACAACGTCAGTGTCGGGACGATCGTTGCGGTCGGTGGCGACACCCTGCATCTCCTCGACGACTTCGAGGCCGCTAACAACCTTGCCAAACAGTGAGTACTGCGGGGGGAGGCCCACACCGCTCCCACCAGAGACGATGAAGAATTGGCTGCCGTTGGTGTTGGGACCGGCGTTCGCCATAGCAAGCGAGCCAACCTCATAGCGTCCCGGGGCCGGAAGCTCGTCCTCGAAGCGGTAGCCGGGGCCGCCGCGACCAGTCCCGGTCGGATCACCACCCTGGCACATGAAGCCCTTGATGATGCGGTGAAAGACGATTCCGTCGTAGTAGTGATAGCGGGCGAGCGTCACGAAATTGTTGACGGTCTTCGGCGCCGCCGAAGCGTTGAGGTGGACCACCATCGTCCCCAGAGTGGTCTCCATGGTGGCCGTGTAGGACTTGGCGGGATCGATGCACATCTCGGGGGCTTCGTCGAACTCCCGACGCTGCGGCGACGAGCCGTCCGGATTAGGGCAAGGGGTCGGAGCCATGTCTGTTTCCTCTCTTCGCCGCAAGGGTTTCTCGCGACTTCTTAGAGGCTAGGCCGAGTCGAGCGAAGGACAGACCCCAGCGTGACTCGGCCGACGGCGGGGCTGCGCTGCTCAGAGCATCACCCAGTTACGGGTTGGGTGCGATCTATGTTGCCCCCGTGGGCAAAATCACCATCCCTGACGATCTGACGAACGAGCGGCTGCGACGCTGCGGGTGCTGTGACGTCACGTGGCGCGGTACGGCAGCCACAGGCTGCTGGGTGTGCGGTTCCGAGGGAATCATTGCTGCGGCGACACGAATCGTTGAGGACGAGCCCGCTGCCTAACAACGCGAGCGCAAGGATGAGCCATCGGCCAACCGATAGCGTCGTCATATGACGCTCCACTGGGCTGACAGCCGACTTGAGGTTCACCGTTACGTTGTGGGCCCGGTGGACAACAACGTCTTCGTGATCCGTTGCACCGAAACGGGCGATGCCGTTTTGATCGATGCTGCCAACGAGCACGAGATGCTGCTCGAGGTCTGCCAGACCCTTGGCGTGCGAAAGGTGCTCGAGACACACGGCCACTGGGACCACATCCAGGCCGTCCCCGCCATTCGCGACGCGGGCTACGAGGTCGGCATCACTGCGGCGGATGCCAACATGCTGCCGAGCTACGACTTCGTGATCGAGGATGAGTCGGTCATCGAGGTCGGCCAGCTTCGCATCCACACGCACCTCACCCCCGGGCACACACCCGGTTCGATGGCGTACAGCATCGAGGGGGCGCCCCTGGTGTTCAGTGGCGACACATTGTTCCCGGGCGGCCCCGGGGCAACCCAGTTCGAGGAAGGCGACTTTGCCACCATTATGGAAAGCCTCGAAAACCGGTTCTTCCGCGTCTTCGATGCTGACACCGTCGTCCTGCCCGGACACGGCCTCGACACAACGATTGGCAAGGAGTCGCCTCATCTCGATGAATGGGCCGCCCGAGGCTGGTAAGCCATCGGCTCAGTCTCGATGCCGTTCCGCCGCTGATTCTAGTTCGTGCCCTCTGACCATGCCGCGTCGCCCGAGCCTTGTTTGAGCTTGACCGTCACCCGCTGATAGGCACGCAGATCAGTGGTGGAGACGCCACCCCAGCCTTCGCGTCGCATGGAGCCATCGCCGCGGATAACAAGGCCGACATCAAATCGGTAGGCGAGACCTGCGGTGGCCCCGCTAACAACAAGGAGCCCCAGGAGCGAGAGGAGGATGTAGTCGCGGACACGACCAGTGGCAACAACAGCAAACATGGCCAGGAATACAGCCGACGCCAACCCGACCCCGAGTACAAACCGGCTCACTACACGAGCAGCGGACGAGTACCCACGCGTCAATGACCAGAGAACGGCTCCCGAGTCGGCCTCACCCGAACGGGCGGCCTTGATCGCGGCTCGGAGGGCAGTCATATCCTCGGTGGGACGGTCCGGCGCTTTGACGACGTCTTTGCTGTCCTGGCTTTTCCAGCAGTTGATCTGCACAATGCAAGCCTGCCAGTCGGGAACCAAAAGCAGTGGTTCATCGTCAAAGATATACCGGACGTGCCCCACCGGCATCTTGACGAAAAAGAGCACCTCTCATGCGCCGTTTCTTGGTCATCGTTGCGACACTTCTCGCCGTCTCCTTTGCCGCCACCGCGTGCGGCGACACCGCCCCCAACATCACCGCTGACGACGACACAACCCCAGACGACACAGCCCCAGACGACACCGCCCCAGACGACACAGCCCCAGACGACACCGCTACCAACAATGACGAACAACCGCTCGGCGCCGGCCCCTACCCGATCGCCGATCTGACGGTCAACGCCTATACCGACGGCAACGACATGTCCACAGGGAGCGTCTACCGTCTCGCCTGCTTGGGCGACACCGCCACGCTCACCGGCGAATCGGTCGCACTCTCAGCCGACAGCATGTGCCTCACCCTCAACGACGACAGCGTCCGGACTCGATTGATCGACGGCTTCCCCGACGAGACGGCTTGCACAATGCAGTACGGCGGCCCCGAACTGGCCGTCATCACCGGCACACTCGACGGCCAACCCGTCGACACGACCGTCGACCGAACCAATGGCTGCGGTATCGCCGAATGGACCGGCCTGCTCGGCCATCTACTCCCACCCCCTTCGGCCTGAGGTCTACCTCAGCCCTGCGGCGCACCCGTATGGACCGACGACGTGAAGACCCGTATCCTTGGCTCCGCTGCGACAAGTGGTGGCAGCACCGTCGAACATCACCCGCTGAACAGGGAGCATCTGATGGGCGCCAAAGAACACCTCGAGGAGTCGCTCGAATCCCTCCTCGAAGCTGGCGAACGTATCGAAACGTGGCGCTCCGTTGTCGCCAACGGCCGCGTCGAGGATCCGTCCTATCAAACCACCCTCGCTCTCCTCGGACCTGCTGTCTTCAGCCGGCATGCCCAGGGACATATTGCCAGTAGCGGAGAAGTACCCGACCGCACCAATCTCGTGGTCGTCACTGATCGCCGTGTCCTGTGGTGCAACAAGAGCCGCCTCAACGGCGAGGTGACCGTCGGCGGCAGCGACTCCCTCGGGTCGCTCCACACGGTGAGCGTCGTCCCCGCTCGCGTCGCTCTCGCCAAGCTCCGCTTCACATTCCACGATCGCTGCGTCGCTCACTTCGATCTACCCTCGGACCACAAGGCCGCAGAGTTCGCCGGCGACATCCAGCGCCTACTACGCCCCGCACCCACCACAGCTTGATGCCCGGCAAGCCGATACGGTTTCAGGCATGTCTGAGACCGTCATTCTCTCTGGAGCCCGCACCCCCATCGCCAAGATGTCGGGCGGGCTTTCCGCTTTTTCAGGTACTGACCTCGGTGGTTTAGCCATCAAGGAAGCCCTCGCTCGGGCCGGTGTTCCCGGTGAAGATATCGACTACGTCTATATGGGCCAGGTCGTCATGGGTGGCGCCGGCCAGGTGCCCGCCCGCCAGGCCGCCTTCAAGGGCGGTATCCCGCTCGACGTTCCATCAACCGGCATCAACAAGGCGTGCCCATCCGGGCTCAATGCCATCCAGCTCGCCCACCGCCACATCATGGCGGGCGAGGCTGAGATGATCGTCGCTGGCGGCATGGAGTCCATGACCCAGGCGCCGTACATCCTCCAGCAAGGACGTGGCGGCTATCGCTACGGCGATGCCACCATGCACGATTCGCTCACTCTCGACGGCCTCTACTGCAGCCTTGAGCACGAACTCATGGGAGCTGGAACCGAGCGCCATGCCGCCGCCGCTGGCATGGCCCGCGAGCCTCAGGACGAATATTCGGCTATGTCTCACGAGCGTGCTGCTCGAGCACAAAAGGATGGTCTGTTCGCCGAGGAAATCGTGCCCGTCATCGTCCCGCAGCGGCGCGGCGACGACATTATGGTCAGCGACGACGAAGGCATCCGCATCGGCACCAGCGCCGAAACACTCGGAGCGCTCAAGGGGGCATTCGAGCAGGGCGGCAATGTCACTGCCGGTAACGCCAGCCAGATCTCCGACGGCGGCGGCGCCACAGTCGTCACCACCAAGGCCAAGGCCGAAGCGCTCGGGGTCGAGCCCTTGTGTGAGATCATCAGCTACGGCGAAGTTTCCGGCCCCGATACGTCGCTCCTCACCCAGCCCAGCCGTGCCACCATGGTTGCTCTGGAACGGGCCGGGCTCTCGCTGTCCGATGTCGATCTCTTCGAGTTCAACGAGGCCTTCGCCGCAGTTGCTCTGGGATCGATGGCCGATCTCTCGTTGCCCGACGACGTGGTCAATGTCAATGGCGGCGCCATCGCCCTCGGCCACCCAATCGGCATGAGCGGCGCTCGGCTTGCGATAACGCTTGCCTACGAACTCAAACGTCGAGGCGGCGGCATCGGCGTCGCTGCACTGTGCGGTGGCGGCGGTCAAGGCGACGCTCTCGTCATCAAGGTCTGACCCGGTCGGCCACTCGCGACCGTATGACGAGTAGCGATGCTGCAGACGAAGACGTCTCACGGGTGCGAGCCGAGCGGCGGGGTAGTCTCCGATCAATGATTGAGCCGCCTATCTCACTCGACGTCGTCGACTACATCCAAAAGACCCGCGACTCCTACGCGTCGCTCGGCTACCCCGACTACAACTGGGCGTACAAGCCTGAAGCGTCGACCATCAATCCGCCGATCCAACTCGCCGACAGCCGGGTCGCAGTGGTGGCATCTGGCGGCATCTATGTCGAGGGTCAAGTTGCCTTCCATTACAAGGACGACGCGAGTCACCGGCGAATTCCCATGGACGTCAATGTGGATGATCTACGGATCAGCCATTTCGCCTACGACACAACCGATGCGAAGGCCGACCCCAATGTGGTCTTGCCGGTCGAAGCGCTCCGGGCGCTCGAGGCCGACGGCACCATCGGGTCGCTCGCTCCCACCGGCCTCACGTTCATGGGCGGGATCTACTCCCAGCGCAAGGTCACCGAGGACCTGATCCCCGCGCTCACTGACGATCTGCGGGAGATGGCTCCCGACGTCGTTCTCCTCGTCCCCGTTTGACCGGTCTGCCATCAGACAGTTGGTCTGATCGCTCGCCATCTCGAATCCGAAGGGTTCGTCACCACCAGCCTTTCGTCAGCCTGGTCGATCACTGCATCGGTCAATCCACCGCGAGCAGCGTTCCTGAACTATCCGCTCGGCCACACCGCAGGCCCACCCCACAACCCCGCCGTGCAGCGCGAGGTCGTCGAAGCCGCGCTTCGTTTGGTCGAGCACCCGCAGGATCAGTCGGTGATCGAGTCGCTGCCGCAAGAGTGGCCCAGCGACTGGAGAGCGATGGCGCGCAAGCTCAAGGACGACCGGACACCTCGCTATGACACTCCCCAGTACGACGTCCGCCCCTAACGGGCGTCTTCAGATCGCGACAACTGCCTCACCGCGGGTTTGTGTCCGCCACATAAATCTGATCTCGTCAGCGTCAACGGGGTGTCGCCGATGCATCACGACACGATTGTCCCAGACCACGACTTCACCGGCGGACCAGTGATGGCGGTAGGTGAATGCGGGCCGTGTGGCGTGCGCCCACAGTTCGTCAAGTAGCGCCTCGCTCTCATCGAGAGTGAGACCGTTGACGTACCCATTTGTGCGGCGACCAAGGAAGAGGGCCTCCTGGCCGGATGATCCCGTTACTGCTGTAGGTCGAATCGTGCTTGATGCCACGGCCCTCAACCTTCGCCCGCAACTCTGTCGGCAGCGTCCGGGCGGCGAGAACCTGACTACAGAATCCCGTGTCGCCTCCCTCTGTTGGTACCCGGCGCGAATGGAGCAGACTGAAGGTCGGTGGGGCAGGCATGTAGGACATGTCGGAGTGCCACTCCCATTCTCCGAAGAACTTCTCGTTGACCTCGCGACGCTCGCCGGTATGCGGGTCCACGTTGCCGGGGTACATCAAATACGGATCGATTCCTTTGGCGCGAAGATCGTCAATCTGCGCGTCCACTGACCGTTCCCGTTCACCCTCGACTCGATGCCGGTGACGATGCCTCCGAACACCGCCCCGTCGATGGCTTGAACCTCAACTCCCATGGCTGCCGACGGTAGCGGCCCCGTCGTGGGCACGAACCGGAGGGACGTCGACGGTCAGTGGCTCGACCTCAACAAGCGTCGAGGAGGAACTTGGCCCCTGAGCGAGCGACGAGGTCCCAACGTCACGCGTCACTGTGTTGGGATTTCCGTGGAGATCGATCTGGCCGAGCTCCGGATGCTCATAGGGATCGAACCATGCGCCCGTCGCGAGTTGCACGACCCTGGGCATCACCTCGTCAGAGATTCGGATACCCACCACACAGGCGCCGCGGTCGTTGCGAACAAGTGCCAGGTCACCGTTGATGAGCCCACGCGAGGCCGCGTCTTCAGGATGCATTGTGAGCGGCTCTCGGCCGTCGATCTTTGATGCCTGGCTGGTCGAACCGTCGTCGAGTTGACCGTGAAGCCGGGTTGCGGGCTGATTTGAGATGAGGTGGAGCGGATGACGTCCGGTCCGGTCATCATTCCCGAGCCATTCGTCGGGCGCGAACCACGCTGGGTGACCGGGACAGTCGTCGTACCCGAACCCGGCCACGGTCTCGCTAAACAACTCAAAGCGCCCCGATGGTGTCGGGAGTGGCGACGAGTCGGGGTCAGCACGAAAATCGCCGAACAT
>JABIQM010000188.1 GCA_018699415.1 Acidimicrobiaceae bacterium | reverse complement strand
CGGGGAACAAGGTGACGATTCGATTGTCGACCTCTTCCTTCACGCCAGCGAGTGGTAAGACGTTCAGCACGCCTTGGCCATTCTGCAACAGATCGATGAGTTCTTCGCCAGTGTGGACAAGCACCGACTTGGAGCCGTCGATCACGAGGTTTGCGGAAGCGACGTCTTCACCAAGCGAGTTTCGCATGTAGGCAAAGACCTTCCGTACCTGCTCAAGGCGGATACCAGCGTCGAGCAGGGCCTTGACTACCTTGAGTTCGAGGAGATCTTGGTAACTGTAGAGGCGGCGGCTACCCGAGCCTGCGGCCTCAGCCATCGACGGGCGCACGAGCTCTGTGCGGGTCCAGTAGTCGAGCTGACGGTAGGTGATATCAACAATCTCAGCGGTTCGCTTACCGCTGAATCCGTGTTGGGTCATTATTGAAGCTCCCTCAAACGACCGACAACGACGAAATTACGTCGCTGTGATGAATCGAACTGTACGGCGGCCATCGCGCGAGGTCAACGACCCCAGCCAGATTGCGCGCGGACAGCGCGAATTCACGCGCAGTCTGAAGGGTCCGACACTCCGCTGACGCAGAGTTAGTCTTCGAAGTCTTCCGGCGAGATCGTGTCGAGAAATTCCTTGAACTCCTCCACCACCTCTTCAGGACCATCATCGTCAGCATCCTCGGTGTAGCCCGCTTCAGCGATGACTTCTTCGGCGGCATAAATCGACGTGCCCGTGCGTACCGCAACGGCGACAGCATCGGATGGACGCGCCGACACGACTATCGGCTCGCCGCCCTGGCCCTGGCGACGTAGATGAAGTTCGGCAAAGAAGGTCTTGTCACGTAATTCGGTAACGACCACCGCACTCAATTCGACATCGAGGTTGCCGAGCACCTCAGCGAGCAAATCATGCGTCATAGGTCGAGGCGTATCGACCCCATCGAGCGCCAGCGCGATCGCCGTGGCCTCTGTGGCACCGATAAAAATCTGAACTGTGCGACCTCGGCCCGACCGCTCACGGAGCAGCACCATGGGCGCGTTTGACGGCATCTCAACCCGGACTCCGAGTAGTTCCATCTCCTGCATGGAACCACCCTAGACGCCGTAGAGCGCCTCCACGTAGGCGTCAGGATCTTCTGCCAAAACGTCGGTGTCGGCAGTGGCCAATACCCGTAAATTCCGATAGCGGCCCTGATGATCAAGTCCGTACCCGATCACGTAACGGTCCGGGATCTCGAGGCCAACATGTTCTAACTCAACCGGAACCACACGCCTCGCGGGACGGTTGATCAGCGTACATATCGACAGCGACCGAGGGTCTCGCCGCCCGAGTTCGCTAAGCAGAAACGCAGAAGTAAGCCCGGTGTCAACGATCTCTTCCACCAACACCACATCACGATCGGTGAGGTCGGTGGTGACATCCATCAGCATGCGAACCCGACCGGCTCCATGCGTATACGAGGTCAACGCAACGAAATCGACAACGCTGCGAATAGACATGGCGCGGGCGAGGTCGGCAAGGAACGGGATACTGCCGCGTAACACCGCGACCAGAACAACGCCGTCTTCGTGTCGCTCGGATAGTTCGTCGGCAAGGCGGTGGACCGTTGCAGCGACCTCAGATTCGTCGAGCAATAGCTCCAAGCCCGGGGCTTCAGTTTGAGGGGTCATCAGCGTCAGTCGATCGGCTCGCCGATTCCGCGGCGCAGAATTGACCGTTTGATGGTCTCGCCAAGGCGGACCAACTCGTTGAGATCGTCTCGCGCTGCGGTTCGAGCCTGGCCACCGCGCAACAAGCGAGCGCCGAGAATTTGCTGAAGCATCCCTGTCTCACGCTCAGCGGCGACCTTGAAAATCCGAAGGTGTCGGGTCTCGAGCCCGTACGCCTTGAACCGCACCCCGGCCTTAGAGACCAGCAGCGCCTCGTGATCGTACGCGGCGACACCGTCCACATCTGCCGATTCAATCAAGCCGAGTCGGTCGAGTTCGTTGATATAGCCAATCTCAGCTCCAACGGCGTCGGCGAGCTCACCGGACGTCATGCTGACAGATCCATCTGGAGTATCCAGGGGCGCATCGACGCTTGAGACTGGCGAATGAGTGCTGGATGCTGGCGAGGATAGTTCTGCTGACGATTCAGAGTCGACTCCAGACTCGCTGAGATCAATGACGGTGTCGGCCACCGGATCGTCCTCACCATCGGCACGGCGAAATAGCGTCGGCTCAGGCAACCGATCTTGGCCACGCGGAGCTAACTCAGAGGCTGGATCAAAGCCAGCCTCTTCGAGACGACGGCGAATGACCTTGAGTGGCAGGAAGTTTTTGCTCTGCTGGGTGAGAATCCAACGAAGCTGATCAATGTCGCCGCCATAGAACTTGCGATAGCCCGATGGCGTGCGCTCGGGCTCAATCAGACCCTGGCTTTCAAGGAACCGGATCTTCGCGATTGTGACATCGGGATGCTCTTCCTTCAGAAGACTAAGCACCTCGCCGATCGAGTGATGCGAGTCACTCATGTGCTTGTCCCATGAACAAAGACGAGCTTGAACTTGCCGATCTGGAGTTCGTCACCGTCGCTGAGTTCCCTGTCATCGACACGCTCACGATTGACATAGGTGCCGTTCAGTGAACCGACATCTCTCACCCAATATCGGGCTCCGTCGCGCCGAACTTCTGCGTGACGACGCGAGACCGTTATGTCGTCGAGGAAGATCGAGCCTTTCGGGTGGCGCCCCATGGTGACCACGTCATCATCAAGGGCATACCGGGCGCCGGCCTTGGCCCCCTGCAACACAACGAACAACCCTTCATGAACGCCGAACGACGAGCGGTCGATATCGATGCCAGCAGGCGCATCCAATGAGACGGCCAATGTTTCGGTGGTGATATCGACGCGCTCCATCGGAGCGCCACATGACGAGCAGAAATTCGCCGTCAGCACGTTTTGATGACCACATTCGCCACAAACCATGTCGCCGCCGCTCACCCGTCAATAAGCGCTGCGTAGCCCGCGGCGTCGAGGAGAGCGTCTAGCTCCTGAGTATCGGACATTGCGATCGTGCAGATCCAACCGTCGCCGTACGGATCGGTGTTGAGCCGCTCAGGCGCATCGACCAGTTCGTCGTTCACGGTCATGATCTCTCCACTAACGGGGGCAAAGAGGTCGCTCACTGACTTGGTGGATTCAACCTCACCGAATGTGGAGCCGGCTGCAACGGGTGTTCCTGTGCTCGGCAAATCGACGTACACCACGTCTCCGAGAGCGTCCTGGGCGTAGTCAGTGATACCGATGCGGACAGAATCGCCGACGACCTGCACCCACTCGTGATCAGAGGAATAGTGGAGTCCTTCAGGCAAGTTCATAGTCAAGAACCTAACCCAAAGCGCGGGTCGAATCGTGATCCCGTGGAGCCCGAGGAGGCCAGACGACTGTCATGGCCGGGTTCGCCGTTCGATCCGCCAAAAATACTTGTCGGCCAGGCGCGCCGAAGTGACCGTTGGACTACTCAACCATTTTCCGCATCGCCGAAGTCGTTGCGGTCACGTTTGCCCTCGCGCAGAGCTGTTCGAGCCAGCGGCACGTATTGGGCCGCTGATAGGTAGCTGTAAATCAGCGATGGCACCGCAAAAATCCAACCCAGCCAGAGCCAAAGGTCAGCCGTGCTGTGATCGCTGGCGCCCAGCAACAAACCGGGAAAAGCAAAATAGAGGCCGAATGTGGCGCACTTGCCCCACCAGGTGACCTCGATGCGTCGACCACCGAGCGCTCCCAGCACGATGCCGCCGAGAGCAACAAGTCCTTCGCGAGCCAACGTGAAGATAACTAGCCACCAAGGAACCGATCCGTCGACACCGACGGCGAGAATCCCAACGATCAGCACCGCTCGATCCGTGAGTGGGTCGATAAGTTTGCCGAACTCGCTGACTACGTCGAACTTACGGGCCCACCAGCCGTCTAGCCAGTCGCTAGCGCCGACGGCACCCCACAACCAACCAGCGGCCCAGCGGTCGTTCTGATCAAATAGCAGCCACAGGAAGACCGGCAGACACGCCAGGCGAATCAGAGAGATGAGATTGGGAATGGTGAGGATGCGGTCCTCGAAGATTCCGACCTGCCGCTCTCGCGGCTCCCCGTCTTCCGGAGTTCCATCACTCATGGTCGAGAGCCTACGATGCCGACGTGCCTACCATCTTCACCCGCATCATCAACGGCGAGATCCCTGGCCGCTTCGTGTGCCAAGACGACATCTGTGTCGCCTTCCTCGACGTTCGACCCTTGGCCCGAGGTCACGTTCTCGTGGTCCCACGCGACGAAGTCGACCACTGGGTTGACCTCTCACCTGACGTCGCTTCGCACCTGATGGTCGTAGCGCAACGCGTCGGGCGCGCTCAACACGAACTTCTCTCCCCCGCACGCATTGGCATGATGATCGCCGGCTTTGAGGTCCCCCACGTCCATGTGCACGTCGTGCCCATGGACTCAATGGCTGCGTTGGACTTCAGCAACGCCAACCCGAACCCGGATCAAGGCGACCTCGATCGGCTCCAGATCGATCTCGCCGGCTTGCTCGCATAAGCCGAGTAGCGGTTTGTCCCCCCGGTGAGACTCAGCCCGTAACCGGGTCAAATTCATTGATGAGTTCGCGGCTGTTGTTGCCCACCTTGTTGACGTCAGTTGAGACCGGGTGGATCTTGATCAGCTGTGGTAGAGCGGGGACGAGGAGCCCCTGAAATGATTCGATGTCTTGGTTGCTGCGGTCAAGCCAGACATCCCAGGCATCTGGCTCCAACACCACCGGCATGCGATCGTGGACCTCGGCGACCGTCTCGTTGGAATCACAGGTGATGATCGTGCAGCTGTAGAGCTCAAGCGGCTCACCCCAGCTATCCGCGTGGTTCCGGTCCTTCCAAACTTCCCAAAGGCCAGCGAAAGCGAGCGGTTCACCATCGGCCCGACTCATGTACATCGGCTGCTTCTTCTTCTGCCCCTCGACCTTTTTCCACTCGTAGAAGCCGTCGGCGGGGACGATGCAGCGCGTTCGTGCGAACGGTCGCTTGAACGAGTTTTTCTCCGTCAGGGTCTCAGCCCGAGCATTAATCATGCGGCTGCCGATCTTGGGGTCCTTGGCCCAGAATGGGACCAGCCCCCAGTGGAAGGTGTCGAGGCGCCGCACGTCGCCGTCTTCGTAGATCGTGTAGACGCCCTGGGTAGGCGCAACATTGAAGTTCCCACCCTGTTCTTTCGCCGCCTGGATCAATTCCTCAGCTGGCGTCTGAGCGCCAAAATATCTCGCCAGCTGGTCTGGTGGGGTCGAGGAAGTAAAGCGGCCGCACATCTTTTCGTCAGCGTTCAGTTCTGGAGGTCAGACATCAGAGCGGGAAGTCGCCGGTGAGTGTGCACGTGCCCACTCGACTGGCACCAAGGTCGAACGTTATGTCGGTGCCGATGTTGCCACCGAACCGTGGAATCACGACCCCACTTGCCGGATCAACCTGAATCGTGCCACGGACCGTAAGGGTCTCGTACCGCTCACCGCCGTCAGCGATCATCTGAATACGCACGGCATCGGCGAAACCAGTCCCGCCCTCGGGAAGGTCAACTTCGCCCTCGGGAACCTGCAGGCTGAGAAGGATGGCACTCGGTCCCACACAACCAATCACGGCTGGTCGGCCCACCGGATCGGCGCACGGCCCGGTCGTGACTGTGTCGAGTGGGCGTAGGTCACCGGTGACCACACTGGCACGCAAGCAAACATTGTCGGTGAAGCCATGTGGGCCGACGACCACAATGTGGCCAGAACCGGCGTACTGAAACAGGGACGCTCGCATCGAGCCTGGCGGATACGGAAAATCGCTAAACGCTGCGGTGACGATCCGATCGTCCACGGGCCCGTCGCCGAGCACAACGGCGACCGTGTCGATGAGCCCGGTGGTCAGGGCCGCCTCAACCACCGGTGGTCCTCCTTGCACGGCGGCAACTGCGGGGGCCTCGCCCGTGTCGGCGAATTGGATAGCGCCCTCGGTTCGCTGCTCCTCAGTGACGAATTGGTCGTAGGTATAGAACCCACCCCAGCCAACGGCGATCACGGCAACCAGCGCGACGGCAATGTTGACAATGCGCTGCCTCCGTCCCGCCGCGAGCGCATCATCGACCTGTGTCTCGTCGAGTTTTTCTTGCAATGTCAGCGGGCCGAATGCCTCGGAACTCGCTCCTCCGGCGATGATTTCTCGCCATGCGAGAGCGCGGGGCTCTGGCATACGGGAAAGGATCGTCTCGAACGCATCGGCGGCCTCGGCCGAATACAGGATCATCAGGCCGTTGGCCCGGGCGTGCTCGACCGGATCCGCGTACGGAACCAGCACGCGACCCTGAGCGAGGGCTACGAGAAACTGGTGAGCGATCTCATCGGCGTCGATGTACGAAAGTTCTGGCCCGGCGGGCAGTCGAGGAAGACGCAGGGGTGCATCTCCGGCGCGAAGGAAACCGGTACGAACCACAAAGCTGTCAGGTTGGATCTCCTCACCGGTCGGCGGTGGGAGTTCATCGGGGAGGTCAGCCACTCGGTCGGGCGCGAGGGCATCGAAGGACTCGCCATCGGCCGCTGGATCTGAAGGTATCTCGTTGATGGCTAGAATCTAGATCGGAACGGGCGCGGGTCGGTGGCGCGTACTGCAGGCAGTGCCAGACTGCGGGATGCTCGACTCCTCATCCCCGCTCACTCTTGTGCTCGCATCAGGGTCACCGCGCCGTCGAGAGTTGCTTGAGCGGCTCGGAATCGTTCCCCTGATCGAGCCGGCTGATCTCGATGAGTCCGTCAGGCCAGGCGAGCAGCCCGCAGCGTACGTCGAGCGACTCGCCCGGGAGAAGGCCGCAACTGCGCTGCGTTCTGGCGTGGTCGTGATCGCGGCGGACACTGCCGTTGTGCGAGACAACGAGATCCTTGGCAAGCCCACCGACCAGTCCGACACAATCCGCATGCTCACCTCGATGTCGGGACGCAGCCATCAGGCTGTCACCGGGGTCACCGTATCGCTCGTTGAACTCGGCGAACCCCGAATAGTTGCCGGCGTCGAGACCACCATCGTGTCGATGGAAGAACTCAGCGCAGAACGGATTGCGTGGTACGCCGACTCTGGCGAACCCGACGACAAGGCTGGCGCTTATGGGCTTCAAGGGGCTGCGAGTCTGTTTGCCGATCGGATCGAAGGCAGTGTCACCAACGTGATCGGGCTTCCCCTGGCCCTGCTCGACGAGTTGTTCGTCGAACTGGATCTGAACCTCCTCGATTTTCGGCGAGACACCTAGCCCGGATCAGCTGCTCCTAGCCTTGGACATGTGACTGATCTTGAGACTCGGCCTTTACCGAGCCCAGCACCCGAACCGCCCGCCGGGCCCGGCGAGTTCAACGCTCTCACCATCGGCGATCTCAACGTCTGGCCGCCCGTTGTGCTGGCACCGATGGCAGGGGTCACCAACGCACCATTTCGTGCACTCTGTCGTCGCTACGGGGCCGGGCTTTACGTAAATCAGATGATCACGGCAAGGGCACTGGTCGAAGGGCACCGCAAGTCG
>JABIQM010000144.1 GCA_018699415.1 Acidimicrobiaceae bacterium | reverse complement strand
GTGACCTGGGCGATCTTGGCGACGTAACCGGCGCCATGGTCACCGAGATGGTCGATAGTGGCGCCGATAGCTTCGAAGATCGACCAATGCTTCTGGACGGCCTCCGCCGGGCCGCCGATATAGACGCTGAGCGTGCCGGCCTCGGCGCCCTCGGGGCCTCCGGAGACGGGAGCATCGATGAGGGTGACGTGCTTGCCGGCTGCGTGGGTAGCGAGGCGCCGGGCAGTTTCGAGGTCGTTGGTGCTGAGATCAATCCAGCTAGTGCCGGGGCGGACGGTCTCAAGTAGTCCGTCGTCCTCGAGTCCGACGGAGGCCACCTGAACCGGGCCGGGCAGCGACGACATGACCACATCAGCGGTGGCAAAGCCATCAGCAGTATCGAGTGCAATGACGCCGGCGTCGGCCGCCCGGGCGAGCATCGCCGGGTTCGGGTCGAACCCGTCCACGTCGAAGCCGGCTTTCACAAGGTTGGCGGCCATCCCACCGCCCATGTGGCCGAGGCCGAGAAAGAAGATTCGGGTCATGAGGTTCCCCTACAGAGTCACTCCGAGACGCGCGGGACGCTATCTCTGCGGGCCGCCAAAAGCGTCCCCGTGGCGCCGCGACCATGGGACCACGGATCTCAACAATCTCGTCGGCGGCGTCGGCGCCAACTGTCCACGAATTAGGCGGCCCAGCCGTCGCGGGTCATGTGTCGAGCCATGAAGGCAGCCACCTCGCAGCCACAGTCATGGTGCGCGCAATCGTCGGCGTGATCGCCGCTCAAACCGAGTGTCGCAGACGCAACCATGCCAGGGGCATTGTCGACTCGCCGTTCGACGAGATGATCAGCGACAGGGAACCAGCGGCCCTGAAAGAGCGAGCCGCGGATGCGGATCGAGCCAAGACGGGTGGGATCGATGTTGTACGGGTCGTCGTCCATGACCGTGACGTTGGCAATCTTGCCGACTGCGATACTGCCGAGATCGTGTTCACGGCGCCACGAGTACGCAGCACCGATGGTCACAGCCTTCAGTGCTTCATGGGTAGAGATTCGCTGCTCTGGACCGACGACGGTGCCCTCGTTGCTGAGGCGCCCGGCACCCCAACCGGCCATGGACATCGGATCTGATGGGCACATCGGAAGATCGGAGTGGTACGAGAGCGGAATACCGGCTCGAACGACCGATCCCGACCGAGACATCACCTCGGCTCGCTCGGGACCCAGACCGATCTCGGAGAACTTCTTGGTGAAACCAATGGGGTAGTAGGGGTTGATCGAGACGATGGCACCCAACTCGGCGATTCGGGTGATCTGCTCGTCGGTGGAGTTCATGAAGTGGACGAACACCATGCGATGGTCGGTACGAGGGTGCCGCTTCTGGGCGTCGGTGAGCACATCGAGAAGCACGTCGACCCCCATGTCGCCATTGACGTGGATGTGGATCTGCCAACCGGCATCCCAATACACGTTGAAGGCGCGGCGCAGGTCGTCGGGTTCCATGATCCATTCGCCGTGATGGTCAGGGTTCGACGCACCGTCGCGGTCGACGTAGCCATCGTTCATCTGCATGAGTTGCGAGATACCGGCGCCGTCGCAGAACAGCTTCACCTGGCCTGGCACGACGTGGACCTTCTCGGTTCCCTCGCCTCGTTCAAGCTGACGCGCGGCATCAGCGAGAATCTGATCGTCGGGGATGCCTTTCACCGATTGCGTCCGCCCATCGATCAGGAACGTGCTCATGAACGGCACATCGTCGGCGCCGAGAACCGCCTGGTAGATCTCCCACGGCTCGATCGCCCAGGAGATACCTGGTTCGTTGATCCCCGTCACTCCGTTCATGTGGAGATAGTCGATCATCTGATCAAGTCCCGCTTGAAAGCGCTCAGCTGTGGCAAAGCGAGGCATCAACAACGGGGAGAGCAGCACGAAGGCGCCGTTCTCCCAGAAGTGCCCGGCCTCGTAGTCGAGTTGCTCACTCATGAAACCATGACCGGCGAACGTTTCGGGAGATGCACCGATGGCCTCGAGAGCAGCGGTGTTGAGATGCCACTCGTGGCAGGCGCGCTGCCAGATGGCGACAGGTCGGTTTCCGCACAGTTCGTCCAGCTCTAAACGGTGGAGAGACCCATGCCAGGACTGATGAAATCCCCACGACCACAGCCATTCGCCAGGTTCCAGACGCTCGTGGGCCTCGACCAATAGGCGTCGGTAGGCGGCGCCGTCAGTCGCTGCCTCGAAGGTTCGGTTGGGCATCACCCAACGCTCCGGGGCGATCACTTCAGTCGTCAGCGTCGTGGCGGCCAGCACCGGATGCAGATGCTGGTCGATCAAGCCTGGCATCAAGACCTTGTCGTCAAATTGGCTGTCGACGACGTGGCCGCGGCCGACTCTGGCGGCTACCTCACTAAGTGATCCAACGGCGAGAATCCGGCCGTCGCGGATGGCCATCGCTTGGGCACGAGGACCTGTGTCTTCCATCGTGATGATGGATTTTGCCGTGTAGATGGTGGTCGTTGAGTCGGCTGCATTCATTGGTCGAGAGTAGATCTGTGCGTAAAGCTGTCGCGGCGGAAGCTATAGAGGGCATCGGGATCAACGGCCACGTCGACGATGGCGGGGGCATCGCAGGCCAGTGCCGCCTCGATGGCGGGGGCAACATCGGCGAGTGTTTCGGCGCGAAATCCCTTTGCTCCATAGAGCTCAGCAAGTTTGTCGAATGGTGGGCTGGAGACATCGGCGCCGATGTAGCGGCCATCAAAGAAGTCTCGCTGATAGGCCTTCTCCGCGCCCCAGCAGCGGTTGTTCATCACGATGGTGGTGGTGTTGATGTTGTTGTCGACGGCTGTGGAGAGCTCAGAGGTAGTCATGCCGAACCCGCCATCGCCCATCAGGCTCACGACGGGGCGCTCGGGTTGGGCAAGCTTCGCGCCGAGGCCGCAGGCGAATGAGAAGCCCACGAGTCCGAAATCGAGCGGTGTGAACAGGCTCTGAGGCGTGTGGTACTCGAGCGCATCCGTGGCCTGGAGGCAGAGCGTGCCGGCGTCCATGGTGATGATCGCGTCTGCCGGGATCACGGATCGCAGAGCCTTGAAAAGTCCGGATGGCTGGGTGGGATGGGACTCGTCGGCCTGGGAATCACGATCAGCCAGGTACTGCACTCGTTCGGCTTGGAATTCGGCGGTCCACCCATCGGCGAGTGCTCGAGCGTTGGCGGTTCGGACTGCGGTGGCGAGAAGTTCGGCGGTCTGTACGGCGTCGGCCCAGATCCCAATCTCGATCGGGAAGAAGCGGCCGATCGCCGTGGGCTCAAGCTCGATATGAATGATCTTGGCATCGCGGTTGACATTGTCATAGGAGTAGAAGGTCGAGTTGAAACCGAGCCGGGTGCCAAGAGCGACAATTACGTCGGCCTCCTTGACCATGCGGGATGCAACGACGTTGCCACGAGGACCCATCTGGCCACCATTGAGCGGATGGCCGTGAGGAATGGCATCGCCATGCCCCGGGGAGGTCACGACTGGGCAGCCTACCGCTTCGGCCAAACTGGTGGCCGCGGCATGACCGGCTGTGTTCTTGATTCCGCCGCCGGCGATGATCACGGGGCGAGATGCTGACGCGAGGAGCGCGGCAGCTTCGGTGACCGCATCAGCGGAGGGCGCAGGCACACCCTGATTTCGATGGTTCACCGGTGCCGAAGACGGCTCGAACTCGGCCTGTCCAGCGAGCACGTCGCGCGGCAAATTCAGGTGCACTGGCCCGCGCCGAGGAGCGAGTGCGACACGGAATGCCTCACGCACCAGCTCCGGCACTCGATCAGTCGATGGGGCGGTCCAGACCTTCTTGGTGACCGGCGTGAATAGGGCCTGCTGGTCGACCTCCTGGAAGGCATCTCGGTAGACGTGCCCGGACGCCAGCGCTCCGGCGATGGACACCACAGGGGAGTAGGCGGCACGTGCCTGGGCCAATCCGGTGATCAGGTTGGTGGCGCCGGGACCGTTCTGGCCGGCGAGTATGACGCCCGCGTGGCCCGATGAGCGGGCGAAACCATCGGCCATGTGGGTACCGGTGCGTTCGTCGTGCACACCGATGAATTTGATGTCGTCGGCGTCGTAGAGGGCATCGAATATCTCCATGGTCGCTGAGCCGATCAGACCGAACACATGGGACACGCCTTCAGCTTGGAGTGCGTCGACGGCCGCCTGACCGCCAGAGCGGGTGATGGAACTCATGGTGTGTGTCTTTCGAGAAAGTCGAGAATGGGATCGACGAACAACGATGGGGCCTCCATCAGCCCTAAGTGTTGGAGTCGAGGGACCACGATGGTCTCGGTGCCAACAGTCTCGGCCGCGATGGCGTGGGCCATCGCCGGGGTGCTGCCGGAGTCGTGTTCGCAGGTCATCACCAGGCTCGGACACCGAATCGGAGGGGAGGGAGCGATCAACTCGCGTACGCCGTGAGCGAGGGCCCATGTGGCTTGGGCGTAGCCCTCAGGGTCCACGTTGTTGCGCCAACCACGGACCAGGTGTTCGTGCTCGGGGTGCTCGTTGAGATGGCCGGGGGTGAACCACCGCTTGAGTGCAGCATCCATCGTGGACATGGCGCCTTGTTCGCGAACGGTGCCGGCTCGCGTTTCGACGGCATGTTGAGCTTCGGCCCCACGGTCGTGTGGTGAGTTGAGAATCACCAGCGATGACACGCGGTCTGGATAGTCGAGCACCAGACGTCGGTTGATCATCCCGCCGATCGAGAAGCCGACGATGGCGGCGCTGTCGAGGCTGAGATCGTTGAGCAATTCAACGATCTGCTCGGCGTAGATGGCGAGGGTTGCTTCCGTCGATGGTGGTGCGCTTTCGCCGTGACCGTAGAGGTCATAGCTCACCACTCGATGGGTAGCGGCCAACGCGGGGATGTGGTTGGCCCACAACTCGCGACTCAGACCAAGCCCGTGGATCAGGACGACCGGGTAGGCGTCATCGGGCCCGGCCACGTCATAGGCCGTGCCACTGGCAGTGCGCTTAGACACCGGCGGGGTTGTCGACATCGCCGCCCATTTCTTCGAGATCGAGGTAGCGGTTACCTATGCGGTGATGAGGATGACCGCCGACCGATGCGCCGAGGGCAATCACGACTTCATCTTCGGCGGGTGCATCCGGAATGCTCAGGTGAATCGTCTGATAGTGCGACCGCTGGCCGACATCGTCCTTGTGCATCAGCGGGATCATCAGCGAGGTGCCGGCTGCGCCTCGCGTGTTGGCGAAGGCCAGATAGCTCTTGGCATTGACGGCGTTGCGGTACTGGTTACCGAAGAAAAGGGTGTGGGTGAGTGCCTGGGCGTGCTCGACTTCTCCACCCATGCCGACGACCGATGCCTTGCCGTAGCCCTCGAGGCGGTCGCCGGTGACGCCGAGAATCATGTCGGTAAGCAGGGTGCCGAGCACAGGTCCGTGGTCACGAATCGCGGGGCGGAGGTTCTCTACCCAGCCCTGTCCAAACCATGGATTGGCGATGATGGCGAGAGCGGCGACGAGTTCGGTCGGCTCATCGACGGTTTTGCCGCCTTCCTCGTGGGTGACCTGATGGTGCAGGAGGGTGCGGCGAATTTGTGGAGGCATCAGTTGAACTCCGGGAGTACACGATCGATAAATATTTGCAGTGAGCGTTTCTGTACGTCCATATCGAGACCCATCGAGGCGTAGTAGATGAACGCATCGATGCCGACGTCGGCGTACTTGTGGAGTTTGGCAGTTACCTGGTCGGGCGTGCCGAACATGAGATTTTCTTCGAGCATGTCAGGGTCAACGCGGAAGTTGCCGTCGAGTTCGGCCAGCGGCACGGGTTCGGGAAAACCATCGATGACGTCGCCGCGCTGCTGCATGAGGTTGCCGAACATGCTGAGGGTGTGGCGTACAGCATCGATGCAGGTGGTGCGGTCGGCATTGTTGTCATAAACGGCGGTGTGGCGCATGAGTGCCCATTGACCGCTGTAGGCGCCACCGTTGGCGGCGATTGCGGCGTCGAGGCGACCTCGATACTCCTCAACCTCGGAGAAGGGGTGGGTGAGGGGCCAACTCATGATGTTGCAGTCGTTGGCGACGGCATAGTCGAATGTGACTGGCGCCCGCGCCGCGACCCAGAACGGGACATCATCTTGGAGCGGCTTGGGGCACGACGTCGCCAACGGGAACTGCCAGTACCGGCCGTTGTGGGCGACGTCACCCTTCCAGAGTTCACGGATCAGCGGCAGCATCTCCTGCATGTAGAGATAGCTGTCGGGTTGGGCGAGGCCAGGTTTCATCCTGTCGAACTCTCGTTGGTACGCACCCGAGCCGAGGCCGAACTCAAGGCGCCCGTCAGACAAAAGGTCGACCATCGCGGCCTCACCCGCGAGCCCAATGGGATGCCAGTAGGCGGTGTTGGCCACGCCGGAACCGAGGCGAATGTTGGATGTGTGCTCGGCCCACCAGGTAAGGATTTGGAATGGGTTGGGAGCGATGGTCATCTCGAGCGCGTGATGCTCGGCGGCCCAGGCGATCTCAAAGCCGGCCGCGTCGGCCATCTTCACCATGGCGAGCGTGTGATCGCGCACGACCCGCATGTCGGTGTCCGGCGTGAGTCGTTCGAGATTGATGGCGAGTTGGAATTGCATGTAGCGCGAGATCGTAGGTCACCGGCAAATAGGAGCGATAGTCCACACTGCTGTCATTGGCATTGTCATTATCATTGTGGATTATATGACAGTATGTCATGCTGCAGCTGTGGGGGTCGCAGACGCACCGGTGAAGCTGGATGTCGAGTCGTTGCGCGTCTTTCGCGAGGTTGTGGCGTCCGACGGGTTCACGGCTGCGGGTGAACGGCTTGGGATAACGCAGTCAGCGGTCTCGCACAAGATCCGCCGGCTCGAAGAACGCATTGGCATGGAGTTGATGCGACGTGAGGGGCAGAGCGTCATCCTCACCGC
>JABIQM010000043.1 GCA_018699415.1 Acidimicrobiaceae bacterium | reverse complement strand
ACGCAGGCCGCGGCGTACAGCCGCGATGCCGAGTTCTTTCCCGGCAGTCCAAAGAGTTGGGGCCTTTCGTTTCAGGTCAACGAAGAGCAGACGTTCACCGGACGCCCGCCTGGGACCCTGATGTGGGCGGGCTTGGCTAACTCCTACTTCTGGATCGATCCCACGAACGGGATTGGTGGTTGTTACCTCAGCCAGATCTTTCCCTTTGTCGATCCGCACACGCTCGGCACGTTCCTCGCTTTTGAGACGGGGGTGTATGCCAGTCACCAGGGGTAATCGCCAGCAGGGCGACTCCTGTCGCTTCATTCGAGCGATCAGGCGCTCGGGCTAGTGTCGCGGTCATGGCTGAGCATCAGGTAGTAATCACGGGCGGCACCATCTTTGATGGCACGGGGGCAGTGGGACGTAACGGTGACGTTGCCATTGACGATGGCATCATCTCCGCAGTCGGCGAAGGATTGACCGGAAATCGAGTTGTCGACGCTGATGGCGCCATCGTGGCCCCCGGTTGGGTCGATGTGCACACACATTTCGATGGACAGGCTGCTTGGGACGACGAACTCGACCCGTCATTCAGCAATGGAGTCACGTCGTTGATCATGGGCAACTGCGGCGTTGGATTTGCTCCGTGCGCGGCGGGCGAGGAGCGGACTCTCATCGAATTGATGGAGGGGGTCGAGGACATCCCCGGCACCGCGCTCTACGAAGGAGTTCCCTGGGGGGAGTGGGAGAGCTTCCCGGAGTATCTCGACTACCTCAGCCAACGGTCATACGCTCTCGACATCGGAGCACAGCTTGCTCATGGCGCGCTGCGTTTCAATGTGATGGGCGAGCGGGGTGTGAACAACGAAGACGCCACAGAGGCAGATATTGCAGAGATGCGACGGCTGGCTGCTGACGCGGCTGCGGCAGGTGCCGTTGGCTTCTCTACCTCTCGCACTATCTTCCACCGTTCGATCGACGGGACAGCCGTGCCCGGCACCTACGCCACTGCGAATGAGCTCCGCGAGGTCGTCCAAGGAATGGCAGATGGGGGCGGGGGCGTGTTCGAAGCGATCACGTCTGAGTCGATTGGCGATCTCGAAGAGTTCGGTGGCGAGAGATTCTCTCAGCAACACGAACTCGAGATGCTGGCCGACATCTCGCGTGCCACCGGTCAAAGGGTCACGTTCACCACGGTGCAGACACGAGACCGGCCAACGGCGTGGCGCGACGTGCTCGATTTCGTGGCGAAGGAAAACCAGGGCGGAGCGAAGCTGTACCCGCAGGTGGCGTCCCGTCCGATCGGATTGTTGTCGAGCCTCGAGGGGTATCACGCGTTCATGCGGCGCCGGAGTTATCTCGAAATCGCCCATCTTCCGGTTACGGAGCGGGCTAAGGCCATGCGAGATCCCCATGTGCGGGCACGGATTCTGAGCGATGACGATATTGCGCCGGACAACCCCGGATCCATGGAGGCGCTCTACAAGGCGCTTCAGATGCGAACCCCTGGCATGTTCGTGCTGGCTCCGGTCGTCGACTACGAGCCGACCGCGGATCAGTCGTTCGAAGCAATCGCCGCGGCCCGAGGCGTCGACCTCTTCGGAGCTGCCTACGACTTCTTGTGTGAAGGAGATGGCACCAATGTGGCGACGATGCTCGGTGCCGGCTACGTCGATCAAAACCTTGACGCCATGCGGGAAATGCTGCTGGACCCCAACACGGTGACGGGCCTCGGTGACGCGGGTGCCCACGTGAAACTCATCTGTGACGGTTCTGCGCCGAGTACCCAGATCACGCACTGGGCCCGTGATCGTTCTCGAGGTGAGCGGCTACCCCTGGAGTTATTGATCGAAAAGCAGACCCGTCGCAACGCGAGACTCTACGGGTTCACCGACCGAGGCACGATCGAGGTCGGCATGCGGGCGGACCTGAATGTGATCGACTTTGACAATCTGACTGTGGGCCGTCCGATCATCAAGGCGGATCTTCCGGCTGGCGGGGTGCGCTTCCTGCAACCGGTGAGTGGCTATCTCGCCACGTTCGTCAGCGGGGTCCAGACCCGCTCGAACGACACTGACACAGGCGAACGGCCAGGCCGACTGATCCGGGGCAACCAGACGCGCTAGTTCACGTCTTGGGTGCTCGTCAGTATCGGCGATGATACTGAGGCCATGACATCAGCAAGTGGCTCCGGCCTGTGGAAGAGGAACCCCTGTCCGAATCGGTAGCCCGATTTCTGCATCGAGGTCAACTGGTTATTGGTATCGATGCACTCAACGATTGTGATCATGCCGGATCCGCTAGTTATGGCGGCAACCGCCGCCGCCAAATCGGCGGCTCCAGGCCGCTCATGCGCCTGGGTGATGACACGATCGATTTTGACGTGAGTGAACGGAAACTCCAACAATTGTTGCATCGAGGAATAGCCCGAGCCGAAGTCGCCCATTGCCAAGCCGATTCCGAGGGCGCGGAGCTGATCTACGGTCTCCCGCCAGATCGGCGATGCAGGCAAGTGTTGAGATCCGGTAATCTCCAGCACGACGCGCTCTGGAGCCACATTGTGACGCTTGAGTAGGCCAAAGATCTCGGAGGGCAAGTGCCGGTGGTAGAGGTGGCGGGCAGAGATGTTGATGGTGACGAAGATCGACTGATCGCGGAGATGGGGGTGGGCGAGCGCCTCGATGGCGTTCGTGATCATAATCAGGCCAAGTTCGGGACCGCGCCCCTGGTCCTCGATCACGGGAACGAATATGTCCGGCATGGTTAGCGTGCCGTCCGCTTGCTGCCAGCGGGCCAGGAGCTCTATGCCCACAACCTCACCAGTATCAAAGTTGATGACTTTTTGGGCCCAGGGGACGATTTCCCCGGCTTCAAGTGCGGCACCAACGCGTCCACCGAGCGCGATTTTGGAGTCCTCCAGCGACCGGAGTTCGTCAGTCATCACCATGACCTGGTGCTTACCGAATCGCTTGGCAAAGCGGAGGGCGGCCGAGGCCTCGCGAAATAGATCAGTCTGAACCGTCTGGAGGTTGGCGGGTATGGAAGTGAGCCCAATACTCAGTGACTGGGAGATCTTGAGGTCCCCATGATCTCTGAGATGGATCGCCGTCTCGATGAGACTGGTGAAGTCGAACAGCGTCGATCCGACAGCGACGAACTCGTCGCCGCCAAATCGGGCGACCAGCCAGTCAGCCGGAACTTTCTGTCGGATGAAGTGACCAACCGACTGTAGGGCCGCGTCGCCCACGTCATAGCCGTGGTTGTCGTTGAGGTGCTTGAAGTCATCGATGTCAATGAATGCGCAGTGGATGATCTCTGCGCCGTCCCTGACCAAACGCTCGGCTGCTTCGACGGCGGCGCCTCTGGTCGAAAGGCCGGTCAGTGCGTCGAGTTTGGTCCGCATCTCACTTTCGATCCGCTTCTCGATGAGTTCTGCTGCCACATTCGACCATGCCGACGCGACCGCAACGAAGATGGCGCCGCCGACGAGAACGGCTGCCATCGGAAGAAGTTGCAACTTGGTGCTGAACGCGAGCAGATAGCTGAGCGTGTAGGCGAGAACCATGTAGTCGATAGCTGGCGCGTCGCTGGGTGTCACGTAGAGGAGGTCGGTTGCGATTGCGAAAACGACGACGAAAACAAGGATCCATACCACAGTCCCATTGGTCATGGACTGGATCATCATCCAAGGGAGTGCGGCCCAAACGATCGTGGATGTCCAGCCCAGTTGGTCCCGAAGCCTGCCGTGGGCGCCTGCGTCGTCGGCGTATTTGCGGGAGCAGACCTCCCAGATGCACGAGGTGAGGATGATGAGTGCGCTCCATGCGAGAAGCTGACCACGATCTACATAGTTCCAGAGACCGATCACCGCGCCGATCGCCACGGCGCTATCGCCGAGAGCAATAAGGTTGCCCAGGAAATCTCGTTGGTTGGAAAACACCTCGCGGACAGATGCGTCATGGCTGTCGCTCGGTCTCTTGAGTGTCATTTCGGGCGTTTTCTACCTGTTAGGTATCAGATGAATGAAATTGAGTGGCGGCTGACGCTGACCGTACTCCATCGTTCTCCTTAATAAAGAGGTCTTGATGAGTGGGATGAGCCGTCGCCAAATAGTGCCTCAGACGACGGAGGCCGTGAGCCGATACTGAGAACCCTCTACATCTGGTCGCCGCGTTACCGATTAGCTGGTTCGCGCCCGCCCGTCGGCCTTGGCCTTCTGTTGGTCTTCTCTCCGTGCAGCACCAGCGGCTGCGAGCCCGGCTCGGTTTGAGTCGTCGACGCGCATGTAGTTGGCGCGCCAACGATTGTCGTCACTCCAGACGTAGGGCGCCTGGACGGTCATCTGGGGGGTGAAGGCTTTTTCGAGCGTGTCAAGAGTGAGGGAGCAGAGTTCCCTCTGCATCATCACATCGCCGGGCTTCCCCATGGGATTGCCAAGTGGGAAGTCAACGAAGATGAACCGGGGAACGCCGGCGTGCTCGATGATGTCGCGGGCGGACCCGACGATGACTGTCGGGATTCCATTTGCTTCGAGATGACGTGCAACCAGGCTGACCGACTGGTGACAGACCGGTCAAAGAGGAACGAGAATTAGCGCGTCGACATCGTCTTCGCGTATCAGGTCGAGTAAAGCGGGTGCGTCAAGTTCACGGGT
>JABIQM010000239.1 GCA_018699415.1 Acidimicrobiaceae bacterium | reverse complement strand
GCGAGTGCTTCGCCCTGAGAGACAAGTAGGTCAGCGATCGCGACACTGCGACCCTGGGCAGCGAGTCGTCGGCAGACGGCACCACCAATACCCCGGGCACCACCGGTGACGAGTGCAGTTCGTGTGGGAGATTGATCAGCCATTAGCTGACCCTAGGTCAGCGTTGCGGTGCTGCCAGAAACAAGGCCGGTCGTTGCCTTAGTATTGTCAGTATGGACATTCAGCTTCGTCACAATCCGTCGTTCTCGGTTGCCCGTGCCATCCTCGGACCGGGTGAGGCCATTCGGGCCGAGTCGGGGGCCATGATGGCAATGGCGGCAGACGTATCACTCGACGCCAAGATCGAGGGCGGCCTCATGAAGGGCCTGAAGCGCAGTGTGCTGGGTGGCGAGTCGCTCTTCATCACCACTGCAACCGCTGCTCCCCAGGGCGGGTGGATCGACTTTGCGCCGTCTCTGCCTGGCGATGTCACCGTCTTCGACGTGACGCCGGATCAACCGCTGATGATCCAGAAAGGCTCGTTCCTCTGCGCCGAGCAAGGTGTTGAGATCGACACCCAATGGGGCGGTATGAAAAACCTGATCGGTGGCGAGGGTGGCTTCCTGCTTCGGGCCCACGGCCAGGGCAAGGTTGTGCTGTCGACCTATGGTGCGCTCGATCGCTTCCATCTCGAGGCCGGACAGCAGGTCGTCGTCGACACCAATCACATGGTGGCATTCGCCGAGAGTGTGCAGATGGAACTCCGCAAGGCATCGGAGTCGGGGTGGAAGTCGATGAAGTCTGGCGAAGGCTTGGTGTTTCTCTTCACCGGTCCCGGCGAGCTGATGATGCAGTCTCGTAACCCTGACGACATCGTCGACTACGTCATGGCCAACATGCCTTCCAACCGCAACTGAGTACACCGGGCCGCTAGCGCCGGTCACCTGTGGGGGCCGGGGCCTGAGGGCGTGAGTTTCGATTGCGTCTTTATTCTTCCCTGTCTCTTACGATGTGTCGGCAAGGTCACAGCATGCAGCTTCCGGTTCCACTCGTGAAGAGTCGGGCCTGTCCCACTCTTGACGTACAGATGAGAAAGGATCGTTCACCATGCGGTCTCTGAAAACTTGCCGCCTTGTCCGGGGAGCGCTCATGGCGTTGGCCCTTGTGCTCGTCGCCGCCGCATGTGGAGGCGACGCCGCCGATGATGAGGAAGTCGGCATTGCGACGCTGGCGGATGTCGAGGAACCTGCCGAGGATGAATTTGCGATGGGGGCTGACGGCATCGCCGAGGATGAGCCTGAATCCGAGGAGCCTGAACCCGCGGAACCTGAGCCCGAAGAGCCCGAGGAAGAGCGGACCATCGAGGACGCGTCTCTCGACTTCTCGGCGTGCATGCGCGAGGAGGGAATCAGCGCATGGCCTGACCCCACGCCGGGCTTGGACGGAGGCCGACCCTTTGGTGACGTCGACTTCGCAGCGCTGGGGATCGATCCCACCGAACAGGACTTCTTGGACACGGTAAATATCTGTCGCGTCGAGTTCGAAGGCGTGGCCGACGGTCGCGAAGCGCTTACTCCCGAAGAGGAGGCCGAGCGACGAGACATTGAGATCGCGATGGCGGAGTGCATCCGGGGGAACCCGGGTTGGGAGGACTTCCCTGATCCCGATCCGAACGGGGGCGGCTTCGATCATGTTCGCGACGCGGTCCTCAACGGTGAGATCGACTTCGCTGCGCTCGTCCCAGTTTTGCAGGACTGCGCTTCGCAACTCGGAGTCGAGTTGCCAGGTGGTCGCCAGGGCGGCCAGGGCGGATGAACCCCAAACTGATCGGCTTGGGCGTTGTCGCTCTCGCCGCTGTTGCCGTGGTCGGCGGCGTGCTCGCCTCGTCTGACGACTCCGGCATCGCCACCGATGCCACGACCACGTCTGTCCCTGACGATGATTTCTCGACTGCCGTCGTCGCTCGCAAAGATCTCGTCGAGACGACCGAGATCGATGGCACGCTCGGTTTCGGTGACCCTGAGGCCCTACCGAACCGTGCCGTGGGTGTGCTGACGCAACTCCCCGAGGCCGGCACGGTTGTGTCGCCCGGTGACGTGCTCTTCGAGGTGAATGAGATGCCTGTCGTCTACCTGCCGGGTGAGATCCCGGCCTACCGAACGATGCGAGACAACGTCGAAGGCACCGACGTTCTTCAACTCGAGGAGTATCTGGACTCACTCGGGATGATGGCGGCCAACGACGCCACCGTCGACGGCGATTTCACGTGGTACACCGAAAATGCCGTCGAGGAGTGGTACGAGACAACCTTCGGGGTCATGGAACAGACGTCGGTGGACGACGGCATGGTCATCTTCGGCACCGAACCGTTCCGCATCAGCCAGGTCACCGTCCAACTCGGCGGACAAGTGAATGGTGGCTCGGTGCTCTCGTACACGTCGACCACCCGTGTGGTCACCGTCAAACTCGACACCGCGTTGTCCGGGATCCTCGAGGAGGGCCAAACCGTCGTGGTGGAACTGCCCGATGAGTCCGAGGTGGATGCCACGGTCACGTTCGTGTCCGACACGGTCGCCACCGAGGGGCAGGGCCCGAGCGCAACCTCGTGGATCGATGTCGAACTGGTGCTCGAAGGAGAAGGCAGCGCCTTCGACGAGAGTCCCGTCGTCATCCGGGTAGACGAGCCGGTCGAACTGGATGCTGTTGTGGTCCCGATCGCATCGCTGGTTGCTCTCGCTGAGGGTGGCTACGCCGTTGAGAAACTTGTGGACGGAATCCCCGTGCTCGTTGCTGTGGAGATTGGAAGCTTCCTGTCGAATGAGGTGTCGATCACTGGTGCCATAGAGCCCGGCGACATCGTCATCGTCCCATGACCGCGGACCCACTCGGCGAGGCGGTCCTGGCCCTTTGCGACGTCAAGAAGTCGTATCCGGGCACGCCCCCCATCCACGCACTCGCCGGGGTTGATCTGGAGATTCGGCGCGGCGAGTTGGTTGCCGTTGTCGGCCCGTCAGGGTCGGGCAAGTCGACCATGCTCAACATGATGGGCGCACTCGATCGGCCGACCTCGGGCTCGGTTGTGGTCGAAGGACGCGACCTCTCTCGTCTTAGCGATCGCCGG
>JABIQM010000205.1 GCA_018699415.1 Acidimicrobiaceae bacterium | reverse complement strand
TTCCAAGCCGACTACTGGTACGTCCCCTATGGTGCCGTCCGCGTGGTCCTGTTTGATATTCGTGATGGCAGCCCGACGCAAGGCCAGTGCTGGACGACCGACCTAGGAGTGCAGCCCGATGGCTCGCATCGTCACGATGGCGTCTACATCCCGCCGGGCGTGGGTCACGGCTTCGGCGCTATGAGTGACTGCACGGTGAGTTACCAGGTCGATCAGTACTACAACCCCGATGACGAACTTGGTGTTGCGTGGAACGACCCGGGTGTCACCATTGATTGGGGTGTGACCTCCCCAATACTCTCGAAGCGTGATCAAGCCAACCCCCTAGCGGCCGATCTTTCTGATGAGCTGCGACCTCGCGCCGCGGCCACCCCCCTGACCCCAACCCCTGAAGTCTCATGAAGCTCTTCATCACCGGTGCTGCCGGCTTCATTGGCAGTAATTACGTCCGCCATGTTTTAGCGAACCACGATGACGAGATCGTGATCTTCGATGCCCTCACCTACGCAGGCGACGTCCGCACGGTCCAGGATCTGATCGACACCAAACGCGTGCAGTTGGTGCACGGGGACATCACCGATCGAGAAGCGGTCAGCGGGGCAATGGCTGGAGCCGATGCCGTTGTCCATTTCGCCGCCGAGACTCATGTCGATCGCTCGATAGTCGGCCCCGATGACTTCATCCGGACGAACTGCAGCGGCACCAACGTGGTCTGCGACATTGCTCGGCGGCATGAGGTGGGGAGGGTTGTGCACATCTCAACCGACGAGGTTTACGGGTCGGTTGAGAAAGGTTCGTCCAACGAAACTGATCCACTCGATCCCCGTTCGCCCTATTCGGCATCCAAGGCTGGCTCTGATCTGATCGCCCTGAGCTACCACACGACCTACGACCTTCCGGTTGTGGTCACAAGATCCTCGAACAACTTCGGACCGCACCAGTTCCCAGAGAAACTCATACCGCTGTTCGCCACCAACCTCTTGGATGGTCTTTCGGTGCCGCTCTACGGCGATGGGAAGAACATCAGAGACTGGTGTCACGTCGCTGACAACTGCGCCGCCGTCGACCTCATCCTGCGGTCTGGGAAGATCGGCGAAATCTATAACATCGGGGCCGGCAACGAGGTCACGAACCGCGACATCACTTTCCGGCTTCTCGAGCTCTGCGGACGCGACGAGTCGGCCATTGAGCCGGTGGCGGATCGGCTCGGTCATGATCGTCGATACTCAGTCGACACGACCAAAGTTCGCAGCCTTGGGTGGGAGGCGTTGCGCCCGTTCGATGATGCACTTGCCGAGACCGTCGCTTGGTATCGCGACCATCGGGCATGGTGGGAGCCGCTCAAGGCACGAACATGAGGGTGCTGGTCGTCGGGGCAGGGGGACAGGTCGGGACTGAGCTGCTGTCCTGCTTCCCAGACGATGACGTGATTGCGGCCCGCAGGTCTGATGCAGATCTCACCGACCCGGTTGCCATTTGGCACCTGATCGATATCAGTCGACCGGACCTGATCGTCAACTGCGCTGCGTTCACAGCGGTCGACCGCTGTGAAGCGGAGTCGAACCTCGCGATGACAATCAATGCAACCGCGGTCGGTGTGCTGGCCGATGCCGCCTCGGATGTTGGCGCCCATCTTGTGACGTTGTCGACCGACTATGTGTTCGACGGCACCAAAGACGGCCCCTATCTCGAGTCTGATGCTCCTAATCCGCAGTCGACGTACGGTCGTTCCAAGCTCGCGGGAGAATTCCTCGCTGGTGCCTCAGCTACCGTCGTTCGCACATCATGGGTGTGCAGCAATACCCCGCCCAACATGCTGCTGACGGTACTTCGCCTCCTTGAAGGTGAAGAACCTCTTCGATTCGTGGACGACCAGTTCGGCTCCCCGACTTTCGCCGCCGACTTGGCGCGAACGGTCGCCGACTTGGGTGGGCGGCGCCATGCAGGGATTGTTCATGTGACCAATCAGGGATCGGTGAGTTGGTTTGAATTCGCGCGCGAGATTGCCCGGTTAGCCGGTCACGACCCATCTCAGGTGGAGGCCATCAAGACCAGCGATCTCGATCCGCCCCGGGCTGCTCCTCGTCCGATGAACTCGGTCCTAGCGAGCGAGGTACTCCAGCACGTAGACATCACGCCTATGCGGCACTATCGCGACCCGCTTCACGAGTTGTTGGCCTCGATGACGTGAGCTGAAGCGAGCCGTCTACCGGAACTCAGATGCGGGGGCGAATCCGTCGACGAGTTGCCAAGATGGCACCGGCGATGGTGAGGAAGAAAAGCCAGACCACGCGGTCGAGCGAGCCAAGGAGCACTCCAGTGTCGAAGGAGAGACCGATCAGCGGGCTCAGTCCGGCGATCAGCGCTTCTCGAAGCCCGAGTCCGCCCGGAAGGAACCCGATAGCGACTGTGAGCGCGCCTGCGACTGACAACGCCAACGCCTGCGCAGGGTCGATATGGACGCCGAGAGCAGTCACTGCAAGACCGAGTCGAAGCGCGCTCACGGCCAACCAGCCGGATTCGACGGCCACGATCGAGACGGCGAGAGCGAGCCTGCCGGCTGCTGGAGCCGTCGAACGGAACAGGATCAGGGTGGCGGTCAATGCCCCAATGCCGAGTGCTATCACGACTGCTCCGAGCACCAGAGGTCCGACGATCACAATCGCGATGCCACCGCCGACACCGGTAACACCGAGCCAGGTGAAGCCAGGTACGGCGCTGGCTGCCAGAGCGGTGCCGTAGCTGCTGCCGCCTTCGGAGATCGATCGAACTGTCACGAGAAGCGATCCGGGGAGCGGAAGCAGGTTGGCGGCTGAGGAGACAACGGCGATCTCGAGAAGTTGTGAGAGCGGGGGTCGTTGGCCGGCGATACGAGCAGCGAGAGCGAACTCTGCAGCCTTCAAGAGAAGGCTGAGCGGGGCTGCGACGACCAAAAGGATCACGATCGGTTTCCAGTTGAGATCGCTGACCTGGAGGTTGCTCGAGCGCCACGCCCAGATCGAAGCGGCGAGGATACCGACGGTGGAGGCACCGA
>JABIQM010000274.1 GCA_018699415.1 Acidimicrobiaceae bacterium | reverse complement strand
GCGGCGCATCGATTCGTATTCCGTGGCAGGTTGCTAAGGATGGCAAGGGCTACATTGAGGATCGGCGTCCGAACGCGAACGCCGATCCCTACGTGCTGTCCGCACTGCTGACCAACACCATCTGCAGCGCTCTCGGCTAACGCTGGTGGCCGCCTCGTCTGTAGGCAGGTGCTGCTCGCGATGCAGCGTGGTTTGCAGACGAGTTTCCTCTCGTCGTCTAGGTTGCGTGCAGCGGTCTTGTCTGCGGGTAGCTGATCAGGATGTCATAGGGCAGATTTGCTGAGGGATTGGGGAAACCATGTCAGAGAACGAAGCCAGGGAATCGAACCCACCGGGAAGATCCAACCTCGAGATCGCGTTGGTGGGGCTCGTTGCCGTCTTGATCGCCCTGTTGAGTGCGGTTTTGCTGGTCCAGTGCAGCGGCGATTCCGGGTCAGAGGATGTTGATTCGACCCAGGGTCAGGGGGACGCGACTGCAGATACCGCCGTCGAGACATCCACGACTGTGGCGGAGACATCGACGACTGTGGCGGAGACATCGACGACTGTGGCGGAGGCAACGACGACTGTGGTCGAGGCAACGACGACTACTACGGTGCCCCCTCCGCCCGCAACTGGGGTAATCACTACCATCATCGGTGTGGCGGGCTGGTCTTCGGCGGGGGAATGGATGACGACCGATGATGGGCCCGTGCCTTTGTCCGAGGGTGACGTGTTTACGCTGGTCCATGTCGGCGAGCCGTTGACGCAGGTCGTCGGCGGTGAAGTTGGTGTCTGGTGTGATGGTCCAGGCATTGGCAATAGCGGCATCGATCTGGATTTCGGCACCGAGTGGCCCGACGACTTTCCGATCGCTGTGTCGGCGGACTGGGACCTGATCCCGCACACAGTCGAGGTTTTGCCCAACGACAACGCCACCTACAAGGCGGCGGCATCGGAATTGCTGGGTTTTCGTGGGGTGATCGACCCCGATCCTCCGTTGGTGCAGGTGATCCGCGCCGATCTCGAAGGTGATGGTGTGGATGAGATCATCGTGGTTGCGGAGCGCAATACCAGCGGGTCGCTCAATCCGGCCAACCCAGGTGATTACTCGATCGCCTTCATGCGCAAACTGGTCGAGGGAGAAGTGCAGTCGGCGATCCTCGGCTCATCTGTCGTGGAGGAACCACCCGATGAGTCGTGGATTGTTGCACTCGACACCTATCGCATCGCTGCCGTTGCCGACCTCAACGGGGATGGCCGCATGGAGATCGCGGTCAACGGTCGGTACTACGAAGGTTCGTGGACCACGATTTACGAGTACATCAATGATGACCTGGGCACTTGGGAGGTGCTCTCAGTCGGGTGCGGCTCCTGACGCGTACGATGGTCGCGTGACCGAAACTGCCGAGACCCTGCGAATTGCTATCTCGCAGTTCAATGCCGTGGTGGGCGATCTCGACGGCAATCTTGCCCGAGCCTCTGCCGTTGTGAACGAAGCCTCCGAGCTCGGTGCTGATGTGGTGATCCTCCCCGAGATGACGCTTACCGGCTACCCGCCGGAAGATCTTGTCCTCAAGCCCGGATTCATTGCGGACAACCGCGCTGCGCTCGAGACGTTTGCCGCCGGCACGGGTCGCACGGTTGCGATCGTTGGCTTTGCCGACGGCGATGACTTCGGTGGCGCGGCTGATCGCCTCGTGCAGGACGTCGGTGGCATCGACTACTTCAACGGTGTGTGGAACGCGGTGGCGGTTTGTGCTGAAGGCAAGATCTTCGGGACGTATCACAAACGCCATCTGCCGAATTACGACGTCTTCGACGAGCTGCGTCACTTCCGTCCTGGTGATCAGTCGTTGGCCCTCTACGAGGTCGGTGGTGTCTCCATTGGCGTGACGCTCTGCGAAGACTCATGGATCCCCGACGGTCCCGTTACTCAGCTGGCGCGCGGCGGTGCGCGAGTCGTCATCAACATCAACGGCTCACCCTTCCGGGGCGGCAAGCAGCAGGTTCGTGAAGATGTGATCAAAGAACGGGTCAAGGAGTCGTCGGTCCCCGTCATTTACGCCAATCTCGTAGGCGGCCAAGATGAGCTCGTTTTCGATGGTGGGTCCTTCGTCGTGAGCCCGACCGCGGATGGCCCGACGGTCACCGCTCGGTGCGAGTCGTTCATCGAGTCGCTCGATGTGTTCGACGTTGAGCTTCCCGCAGCGCCTGAAACGCTCGATCGCTATCCGGTTACGTTTGTGACTCCGGCCCATGCTGCGCCCCGCACCTTTGTGCCAGGGCCGATGGCCGTGCCCCTTGGTCCGCTTGCCGAGGAATGGGAGACCCTCGTGCTCGGTGTGCGCGACTACGTCCGTAAGAGCGGATTCTCTCAGGTTTGCCTCGGCGTCTCCGGTGGCATTGATTCCTCACTGGTCACCGCCATCGCAGTCGACGCGCTCGGCGCCGAAAATGTGCATGGCATCCTCATGCCTTCGCGCTACTCGAGCGATCACTCGATCAGCGATGCCGAGCAACTCGGCACCAACATGGACATCGACACTCGCATCGTTCCGATCGAGCCTGCCCATGCAGCGTTCGCTGAGATGCTCGTGCCGCATGTGGCCGATGGCAAGATCGAGGTTGGTGATCTCACCGACCAGAATCTGCAGAGCCGGTTGCGCGGCGTCATCTTGATGGCGCTCGCCAACGAGCATCGCTGGCTCGTGCTGACCCCGGGCAACAAGAGCGAGTCTGCCGTCGGCTACTCGACGCTCTATGGCGACACAGCCGGGGCATTCTCGGCAATCAAGGATGTCTGGAAGCTGCGGGTCTACGAGCTCGGCCATTGGCGCAACGCTCAGGCCGGCAAACCATGGATTCCGGAGGGTTCCCTCAACAAAGCGCCGTCTGCCGAACTCAAGCCGGGGCAACGCGACGATCAATCGCTGCCTCCCTATGAGGTGCTCGATCCGATCCTGCGGGCCTATGTCGAAGACGACCACACCGCCGCTGAGATCGGCCTCCTTGGCATCGAGGGTTCTGATCCGGAGATGATCCAGCGGGTCTGTCATCTCGTCGATATTGCCGAGTACAAGCGTCGCCAGACTCCGGTTGGCACGCGGATTACGAAGAAGGCCTTCGGTCGTGACCGTCGGATGCCGATCGTCAACCGGTACCGGGGATGAACGCGGCGGACAATGCGCGAGTGTGTGGCTCGCTGCAATGGGTGATCGGCCGGCTGTTCGAACTCTTGGGAGGATGGGTTGAGCGCGTCGATGACCCGGCTGATGCAGTGTGGCTGGCCGCGCTGAGCCGTCATCTCGGATCGCACGTTGCGGTGTTCGCGGAACTCATGCCGGACGCGGTTCTTCTTGCCAACGAGTGCGCCGTTGCCCCTGCCGGATCGGCTCTGGTTGATGCCCTCGGTGAACTCACCGATACCTCAGATCCAGTCGGCGTTGCGACCGCGTTGATCGGTCAGTTGACCAGGGAATGCAATGAAGTCCTGAACGACTGTGTCTCTCACGCAGATGGGTCCTTGCAGAGAGCGGTCGAGTTCCTCATGATTGACCTTGTGGCGGCAGAGACGAAGGTGCTCAAGCCCGTCGCAAAAGTTGCCGAAACATTCCGAATGGTCACACCGGTGGTGTGACGGTCAACACTCGCTATCGTGCCGAGGACGGGCCATCTACGAGAGGGACTTCCGTGGCAAAGGAGCGAGTCGAACGGGACGAAGAAGATCTCGTACGCCTGTACCTGACCGACATCGGCCAGTACCCGCTACTGACCAAGGAGGACGAGGTTCGCCTCGCCCAAGCCATTGAAGCTGGAGTGGAAGCGCGCGAAGAATTCGAGAAGGTCGATGTTGAGTTGACCCCGGCGCGCAAGCGTGAACTACGTCGCACGTTGCAAAAAGGCGAAGGCGCTGAGCGCACGTTCGTGCAGTCGAATCTCCGTCTTGTTGTTTCGATCGCCAAGAAGTATCAGGCCTCAGGTCTACCTCTGCTCGATCTGATCCAAGAAGGCAACCTTGGTCTGATGCACGCTGTCGAGAAGTTCGATTGGCGGAAGGGCTTCAAATTCTCGACGTACGCCACTTGGTGGATTCGTCAGGCGATCACCCGCGGTATCGCCAACACCGGCCGCACGATCCGTCTCCCAGTGCATGCCGGTGACACGCTTGCTCGTCTCCAAAAGGCCCGTGCTCGCCTCGAGCTGAAGTATGGCCGCGCCGCCACGCTTTCGGAGCTGGCGATCGAAGTAGAGATGCCGGAAGACAAGGTGACCGAAGCCCTTCGGTTCGCCGCCGAGCCGCTCTCACTTTCCGAGCCACTGCGTGAAGATGGCGACGCCGAACTCGGCGATGTTGTCGAGGATCGCTCCGCTGATTCACCCTTCGAGGTGGCTGCCACATCACTGTTGCCCGACGAAATCGCTCGGCTGCTCGGCCCTCTCGATGAACGTGAGCGCGAGATTCTGAAGCTTCGCTTTGGTCTTGACCGTGGTGAGCCCCGCACCCTCGAAGAGGTCGGAGAACACTTCAACCTCACTCGCGAGCGCATTCGCCAGATTGAGGCTCGCGCCATGTCGAAGCTACGTCACCCCAGTAGCGACACCGGCGCCCGCTACCTGCTCAGCGTTTAGACCCCCGCTGTTCCCGACGACGCCTGTGCTGGCGGGTATTTGGGCAATGGTGCCACCGGCATCGGATCAGGTTTGGTGAAAGGTGCGAATCGCGTCGGCGATGTGGGTGCGAACCGAGGTGGCTGATTCCACGACCCCAACGGCGAGAATTGAACTGTGGGTGTGTCCGGCGCACGCCAAGTGCTCGACCGGCGTGCCAGCAGCAGCGAGCGCACTGGCGTATGCGGTGCCTTCATCGCGCAGCGGGTCGAAATGCGCCGTAACCACAAGAGCGGGTGCCAGATCGCTCAGATTGGGAGCTCGGAGGGGTGCGACTCGCGGATCGTCACGATCAGCGTGATCGACATAGGTGTCGATGAACCATTCAAGAAGCGATGCGGTGAGCGTGTAGCCGTCGGCATTTTCTGCGTGGGAAGCGCGTTGTTCGCCTGGCGACGTCATGGGGGCGATAAGTACCTGTCCTGCGACGTCCAAGTTGCTTGTGTCGCGAGCTTGCTGGGCCACTACGGCGGCGATGTTGGCACCCGCGCTCCAGCCTGCGAGCACGACGGCCGCTGACGTGCCGCCAAGCGATTCCAGATTTGCGGAGATCCATTGGGATGCCGCGTAGCCGTCCTCATGGGCAGCCGGGAACCGGTGCTCTGGCGCGTGGCGGTAGTCAACGGAGATGATGATCGAATCGGATTCGACACAGAGCTGACGACAGAACGGGTCGTCGGAGACGTGACTGCCAATGACAAAGCCGCCACCGTGGAAGTAGACGGTCACGGGGTGAGGGCCCGGAGTAGTGGGCCGGTACAGGCGGTACTCGAGTGAACTGTTGGCCCCGGGTAACTCGCCATTACAGATCTCGCCGACGTCAGGGCCGGGGGGCCGTTGCGCCCCCGCTGCAACTATGAAGGCCCGAGCGTCCGCCGCTGACAGGGTTTCCAGCGGCGGTAGTTCGAGACTGGCGACGTGCTCGAGAACCGCAGCGACGTCTGGCTGAAGAGCTTGTGTCATTTCGACACGCTAGAAGAATGGCGGAGGTGGACGGGAATCGAACCCGCCGGACAGGGATCACCCATCCCACCCGCTTTGAAGGCGGGGGAGCCCACCAGGCGCTCGGACACCTCCGCCGAGGACGATATCGGCGCGGAGCGACGACGCCCCATTCGCTGAGGTGGCTAGCGTCTGGGGATGTCGAAGAACCGAGTTTTCCTGCTGGCGGTCTTGAGCGCGTTACTCATCGTGCTCTCGCGAAAAATCCGCGACGTCTGAGCCTCCGGCTTCGCCACCACAGCGACGCACCGACAGCTGCAGCTCCGACTGCGGCTCCCAACCCAACCGTTTTCGGTCCCGGTGCCGAAATCGTTCGCTCTTCATTCAACGGACGAGGGTGATCGAAGACACGGATCTCCCAACCGCGATCGGTGGCTTCTTTCAGCAAAGCCTTGTCCGGGTTGACTGCCACCGGGTACCCGACCGATTCGAGCATCGGGAGATCGGTCACCGAATCTGAGTAGGCGAACGAGCGATCCAGATCGATGTTGTGTGCTTCTGCTTCTGCGGTAATCGCTTCGACCTTGTGTTCGCCGGCCGAGTAGAACTCGACCTCGCCGGTGTATCGGCCGGCATTGTCGACACGAGCCCGAGTGGCGATGGCGTGGTCGAGACCAAGGTGCCGAGCAAGGGGCTTCACGATCTCTTCAGGAGACGCCGACACGAGGTAGACGCGTCGACCGGCCTCTTGGTGTGACTCGATCAGTTCGACTGCCTCGGCGTATACGAGGGGATCGATCACCTCGCTGAGCGCATTGTCGATGAGCGACGCAATGCGTTCCTTTTCCCAGCCAACACAAACTTTCAGCGCGGTCTCCCGCATCTTCTCCATACGGCCTTCGTCAGCACCGAGGTACCGAAAGACGATCTGACCCCACAGCGCGCGGGCGACGAGCCAGCGGTTGAGCATGCCTTCCTTCTGCAGCTTCGGGCCGAACGCGAGCATGGCGGCCTTGGCGATGACCGTCTTGTCGAGGTCGAAGAATGCCGCCTCGGTTTGGACTCCATCAATCGACGTCACTGCTGCCGCGATCTCACGGTTGGCAACGTACCGCGTAGACCGTAAGGTCGAGCCGTCGACTTCCCCGTCGAACTGTTTGTTCCGGGAGAAGAGTCGATGTCTGTTGCATCTGTATGTGTTGTGTGTTGGTCCGCAAAAGGCGGGTCGGGTACGTCGGTTATCGCCGCCGCGCTTGCGTTGAGATCGGCTGACTTTGGTCGAGAGACGTTGCTGGTCGATCTTGATGGCGATCAACCCGACGTGCTGGGGGTGACCTCGGAAGGACCGGGCGCCACCGACTGGCTCGCCGCTGGCGATGACGTGCCAGTCGACGCGCTGGCGGGGTTGGAAGTTCCGGTCACCAGCCACCTGAGGCTTCTGCCTCGCGGAAAGGCGGCGGCATCAAATGATCAGCTTCGGCTGCTGCTTGGGATTCTCGGTACCGGCTCGCGTTCGGTGGTCATCGATGCCGGGACCCAACGACCAGAGGCTGGCGTGCTGCCTGTCCGGTGGTGGGATGGCCTCGGTGTTTCGGTTCTGATCACCCGAGCCTGCTATCTCGCCCTGCGCCGTGTCGATTCGCTTGGGCCTGACACGCGCCTCGTCCTCGTTGATGAGCCGGGTCGTGCGCTGACCGCCAGCGATGTCGTCACGTCTCTCGGTGTGCCGTTGTGGTGCCGAGTCGGAATCGACCCATCTGTTGCTCGGGCCGTTGACGCCGGCCTACTCGCCACGAGACGGCCCCGGGCACTGCGTCAACTCGATCTCTCCGTTCTATGAGCCCCCTCGGTGATGAAAACCTTGCCAAGCTCGTTGATCAGATTCACCGGCTTGTGCTCGACGGGGGGGAAGGCGTCGACATTCATCAGGAAGTCACCCGTCTTGCGCCATTGCTCACGTCTGCTCAACGAGTGGATGCGAAGCGAAAGATCGAAGCCCGACTCGCGGGCCTTGGCCCGCTTGAAGAGATCCTTGCCGACGATGAAGTCAGCGAGATCATGATCAATGGTCCCGGTGCCATCTGGGTCGAGCGTCATGGCCGGCTCGTTCAGCACTCGTTGAAACTTGAACGCCACGAGATCGATCTTCTGATCGAACGGATCGTGGCTCCCATTGGCCGGCGGGTCGATCACCGGTCGCCGCTGGTCGATGGCCGGTTGCCTGATGGAAGCAGGGTGAATGTCGTCATACCCCCCATCGCCCTCGACGGGCCGTACGTCACCATTCGACGGTTCGTGCTTACGACGCACTCCCTTGAGGCCTTCGCTAGTCCCGATATCTGCGGTCAGGTCCGGGATTGTGTGGCGGAGGGCGCCAACATGGTGGTGAGCGGGGGCACGGGCGCTGGCAAGACCACGCTGCTGAACGCAATCGCCGCCATGATTGACCCCAACCAGCGAATCATCACCGTCGAGGATGCCGCTGAGCTCCAATTTCCGCATCCACACGTAGTGCGACTCGAAGCGCGGCCGGCATCTGCGGAGGGTGTGGGCGAGCTCACGATCCGAGCGCTTGTGCGCAATGCGTTACGGATGAGGCCGGACCGCTTGGTAGTTGGAGAGGTACGAGGCGATGAGGCGCTGGATCTCGTTCAAGCGCTCAACACCGGCCATCGCGGGTGTCTCTCGACTGTGCACGCGAATGGGCCGGTTGATGTCCTTCGGCGACTCGAGACCCTGGCGCTCCTCGGTGGCACCGGCCTCCCACTCGACGCGATTCGAACCCAGATCGCCGCGGCGCTCGACATCATCGTCCACGTCGAGCGGGGGTTCGATGGCAAGCGGCGAGTCTCACAGATCGCCCACGTGGTAGGTCCCGGTGAGGTCAAGGCTTTGACCGCGACGACATGGTGATGGCCGTGGCGCTTGTGGCCGTTGCGGTGTTTGCCTTTCCCGACATGCGCGTGCCGAGTCGGGGGCTCACCGCCCCGCTAACAGCCCGCAGGTGGGACCTGCCCGCATGGATTGGCAGGCGCAGATACATCCGTGCCCGCGCCCATCGAGGACTCGTCGGTGATCTCCCTGATGTGCTCGAGATGATCGCCCGTTCTCTTCGCGGCGGGACCAACCTTCGTGGCGCGCTCGCTGATGCGATGAAACACGACTCGCCGGCGGCGCATTCGCTACGACCCGTGATGTTGCGTATCAACGCCGGTGACCGACTGGGCGAAGCGCTCGATGCTTGGGCCAGCCGAATCGATGATCCCGCCGCTGATCTGGTGCGCGCCGTTCTCCGCCTTGGGGACGAGACCGGTACCGCAGTGGCAAGCTCACTCGAACAGGCAGCGACAAGTCTTCGTGATCGTGCTGCGCTCACGGCCGAGATCCAGGCACTGTCCTCGCAGGCTCGACTCTCCTCGATGGTGATCGGCTTCGCTCCACTGGCCTTTCTCGCCGTGTCGGCGATCGTGGACCCCGCCTCAGCGGCGGTTCTGGTCACAACAAGGTTTGGGTTGGCGTGTCTCGCTCTCGGTCTCGGCCTGGATGTGATCGGAGTTCGATGGATGCGTCGCATTGGTGCAGGCGTCGCCCAGTGAGCGCTCTGGCGTGGGTTGTTGGCGTCCTCGTCGGCGCTGCCATTATCGGGCCGAAACATCCTGCGCCTCGTGGCCGCAACACACATTCAAGATCGCGTCGAACCGTGCTCGTTTGTCTCCCGCGTGCCGGTCGTCGTCAGCGTAGAGATCGAGACGATGCCATCACGCGCAGCCTTCCTGAACTCATCGATCTCCTGTCGCTCGGTGTCACGGCAGGACTAACGCTTCGTCAGGCCGCCGAGGCAGTCGTGTCCTGGCTCCCGCATCCGTGTGACGAGGCGATCGGCCGCGCCTTGGAGCGATCGGGCCGCGGCGAACCATGGGCGGACGCGCTTTGTGGGGCTACTCGCGAGCTTGGGCCGAGCACCCAGTACGTGTTTTCGGTGTTGATCGCTGCTGAACGCGACGGGGCGCCGGTCGCCCCGGCTTTGCATCGTGCAAGCGATGAGGCGCGTCGGCGCCGGCGTACACGAGCCGAGGAACGTGTGCGCCGTGTCCCGGTGCTGATGCTCTTTCCGCTGGTCTCCTGCATTCTCCCGGCGTTCGCGCTTCTCACGGTGGTCCCACTGCTGGTGGGCACACTCCGCGATCTTCAGCTGCGCTAGTCCCGACGCTTCCCCCACCACTGCGTAAATCGCGTGCGCCGCATGCGGAGAGGACCTCATGAAGCAATCAAAAACCATGCCCGTACCCACCAGAGCCGACGGCGGCCAGGCAACAGCCGAATACGCGCTCGTCATTCTTGGAGCGGCGGCGCTCGCCGTCCTTGTGCTGGCTTGGGCCAGCACAACCTCCGCAGTCGGGGACCTGCTCGACAGTGTCCTCGACGCAGTGGCGAGCCGGGTTGGGTAAGCATGTTCAAGGGGGCGAAGACCGAATCAAAAAAGGGTCAGGCAACAGTCGAACTCGCCCTGCTCCTGCCGTTCTTCGCTCTCTTGCTCATGGCGATCATCCAAGTGGGGCTTGTCGTGCACGCTCGCGTGTTGGTCACCCATGCTGCTCGCGAGGGAGCGCGGGCAGCGGCGGTAGGAGCGTCTGATGAAGAGATCCGCCAGGCCGTGGCGGTGGCCGGTGACCTTCCGGTTCATCGACTGCGCGTTGAGGTGGCACGGGTGAACGGTGCGGCCGTCGTCTCCGTTTACTACGTCGACCCCACAGTCGTGCCGCTCATCGGTGCGATGCTCAGCGACGTTGAACTCGCTGCTACCGCCACGATGCGACTCGAGTAAGTAGTTCTCGGGTCTGTCCCCAGTGTGATGTAGCTCAGACGGAACCCTAAACAGGGGGTGGTTGCGCGCCGTGATGGGGGAATCGTTCTAGTTTCCCCGAAACTGGCGGCTAATTGGTCCTAAAATGCGTCGGATCAGGTCGACGGATCCGTCCTTATCGAGGGGTTCGTTCCCGTTGCCGCATTTGGGTGACTGCACGCACGACGGGCAGCCTTCGACGCAAGCGCATGCCTCAACAACCTCAAGCGTTGCCTGGAGGTGCTCGGCGGCGGCTTCCCAACCCAACTCCGCGATGCCGGCACCCCCGGGCGAACCGTCGTAGATGAATATCGTGGCGCCGTTCGTGTCGGAGTGTTGAGCAGTCGACACGCCTCCCACATCCCAGCGGTCACAGATGGTGAAGAGCGGCAGCATCCCGATTGCTGCGTGCTCCGCGGCGTGGAGTGTGCCAGGCGGATCGAAGCCGGCTGCGATCGTCTCATCGATGAGGTCGGCGTCGATCACGTACCAGAACGCCCGGGTGACGAGTCGCTCCTCGGGGAGGGCGAGTTTTTCGTTGGTGAGGATCTTGCGGGAGCGGACGTCGCGGCGTTGGTAGCCGTGGATTCGCGTCGCCACCTCGACTGAGCCGAGGTGAAGCGTGGCACGGCCGACCCGCTGCACGCCATCGACCGACAGCACTCGGATCTCGGTGTCGGATCGGGCCTGGGTGTACTCCAACCCATCGGCTTCAACCACATGAGCGCAGCCTTCTTCAAGATCAAGTTCGATGACGTCGAAGGCTTGGCCGCGATGGAGGTAGACGGCTCCGGCATGGACAGAGGTGAGGGCGCGGCTCTCGTCGACTGTGCCGATGACTCGATCGTTGTGGAGGTGCAGGATCTTGATTTCGCCGCGCGACCCTGACCGCAGGCTCACTTGTCGGGCTGGATAGCCGGTGCTGCACCAGTGAGCGAACGGTTCTTCTCGTCCGTTTCGCCACCGCTGCTGTAGACGGAGGGCATCGTCGCGCACGAGATCACGGACGCCGTCGTGCAGCTCTTCTTGGCTCCACCAGCGGAGGTCGTCATAGCTGAGCGGGAGCTCGTAGGCCGCGCACGCGAGATGGGGATCGAGAATGAACGGGTTGGCCGTGTTGACCACCGATGGCTCGGCTGGGCGGCTGAAGACCTCGTCTGGATGCTGCATCAGGTAGCGGTCGAGTTGGTCCTGGCCTGCAACAAGCACGGTGACCGATGGCTTCGAGCGGCGTCCGGCACGACCGGCCTGCTGCCACATTGAGGCAATGGTGCCGGGGAAGCCGTTGAGCACGCACGCATCAAGTGCGCCGACATCGACTCCAAGCTCAAGAGCAGAGGTGGCGACGATGCCCGAGAGCTCACCAGCGGTGAGGTTGTCCTCGATCACGCGGCGTTCGTCGGCGAGGTAGCCGGCCCGGTAGGCCACGACTTTGCCATCGAGTCGGGGTGGTAGGCGGCGGGTGATGTCAGCCGCCACGAGCTCCACCCCCTTGCGGCTTCGACAGAAGGTGATAGTGCGATGCCCTGTCTCCACGAGAGAGGCAGTGATCGACGCCGTCTCGGAGTTGGCCGACGAGCGAGTGCCGTGTTCATCGTCGATCACAGGCGGATCAAGCAAGGCGAATGATCTCGGCCCACGGGGAGAGCCATCGTTGGCAATTGCGTGCACGGGTGCGCCACACAAGGCGGCGGCCAGACGTTCGGGCTGGCCGATTGTCGCCGAGCAGAAGATGAAGGTGGGGTCAGATCCATAGTGATTGCAGATCCGACGGAGCCGACGCAGCACATGGGCAACATGGGTGCCAAACACGCCTCGCAACACGTGTAGTTCGTCGATCACCACATAGCGAAGCCGCATCAAAAGGGCATCCCACTTCTGATGACGGGGGAGGATGCCGGCATGCAGCATCTCGGGATTGGTGAGCACCACATTGGCGTTCTCGCGGATCCACACCTTCTCTTGCGTCGATGCATCGCCGTCATAGGCTCCGGCTTTCAGCTCCGCGATGTCGAGCTTCGTGAACGATCGGAGTTGGTCGTGGGCCAGTGCCTTCGTGGGATAGAGGACCATAGCGGTGCCTGGCCGCAGCGGGTCGAGTACCGCCTCAGCGATCGGCAGTTGGAAGCAGCGGGACTTGCCTGAGGCTGTACCCGTTGCCACGACGACATTGGTGCCGGCTCGGACGAGGTTGATGGCTTCGGCCTGATGGCTCCACAGCGAGTCGACGCCGAGTGCGGCTTGGACAGCAGGTGGGAAGGGTCGATCGAGTAGCCCCATCGCCGCTGGGCGGGCTGTGGTGTGCTCGACGTGAACGATCCGACCGTCGTTGGCCAGTTCGGTGAGCAGATGCTCGAAGGGAGGAGGCTCGGTAAGCGCCTCAGTAAGCGCCATGCTCTGATGCTACGACAGGGGTGTGACCGAATCACATGCTTGTCGTCCGATACCGTCAGCAGCGTGCAGATCAATGTGCGCGCCCATATCGAGGGCGACTGGACCGTGCTCACCGTGGCCGGGGAACTCGACGTCGTCGGCGCGCCCCAAGTGCGGCAGTCAGTCATGGACGCGGTCAAGGACGGCAGGCGCTGCCTCGTGCTCGATCTCAGCGGCGTCGACTTCATCGACAGCTTCGGCATCGGCGTGCTTGTTGGTGCGCTCAAGCGGGTCAGGTTGCTTGACGGCGATCTTCTGATGGTTGTGCCCGAACCGCGGGTGCGACGCGTGTTGGAGGTCTGTGACCTCGACCGTGTCTTCACCCTCCATCGGTCGCTGGCTGATGCGCTGGAGCGCGTTTGATGGATACTGGGCAGATGTCCACCGCGGAGCAGGAACCAGTTGAGCGCGAGTTTCGGCCTGGCCAACTCGTGCTCGAGATTCCAGCACGTACCGAATTTGTGTCCCTCGTTCGTGTTGTTGTCGCCGCCGCGGCAGAACTTGAACCAGATTTGGAGAATGATCGAATTGATGATCTTCGTATCGCTGTCTCGGAGGCCACGACCAACGCCATTGAGGCTCACGGGCTGTTGGGCTCGTTTGACCGGATCCGTATCCAATGCAACCTGGCAGACGATGAGATCAGTGTCGTCGTGCATGACGAAGGTGTGGGTTTCGATCCTGCCACCGTGCCCGACCTACCCGAACCGGAATCACCGGATCGTCTCGATCATGAGTCCGGCTTGGGCGTGCATCTGATGCAGATGCTGGCCGACGAAAGTGAGATTTCTTCCGGCGAGAATGGCACTGATGTGACCCTTGTTGTCTACTCATCGAAGCGTCGCCGTCTGCCGTAGTCCACCAGATTCGGGATGTGACGCCGCTAGCGTCTCAAATCGACATGGCCAATGATCACCTTGAACCCTCCCCGCTGACCTGGCTCGGTGGCAACCGACGCTTGGCCCGGCGCGTCGGTCGACCGGTACGCAACTTTCTGCGAATCGAAGCAGCCGGTGGCCTTCTGCTGATTGTGGCAACGGTCGTTGCGCTCGTTTGGGCCAACTCGCCGTGGAGCCATAGCTACCACGAGCTGCTCGAAACGCATATCTCACTACATGTCGGCGATCTGCTCCATCTTGACGAGCCTCTTGAGGCATGGATCAACGACGCATTGATGGCGATCTTCTTCTTTGTTGTCGGTCTGGAAATCAAGCGCGAGTTGGTTGCGGGCGAACTCCGCGACCCCCGAGCCGCCGCTCTGCCCGCTATTGCTGCGATTGGTGGCATGGTCGTTCCTGCCTTGGTCTATGTCGCGTTTGCGAGTGGTGGTATGGGCGCGGATGGCTGGGGCATCCCGATGGCCACTGATATTGCGTTCGCAGTTGGGGTCGTATCACTGCTCGGAAATCGTGTGCCCGGGGCAATGAAGGTCTTCTTGCTCACCCTCGCCATTGTTGATGACATCGGGGCCATTGCGGTGATTGCGATCTTCTACACCGAAGATCTTTCGACGGACTGGCTGCTCATCGCTACTGGCCTCACCGTGTTGGTTGTCCTCATGCGCCTCATGCGTATTTGGTACATCCCTGTGTACGCGCTTGTTGGTTTCTTCCTCTGGCTTGCAGTATTTGAGTCTGGGATCCATGCCACCATCGCAGGTGTTGTTCTTGGCCTGCTCACCCCGGCGGTTCCGCTGCGGGACGAGACGCCAAATGACGACGTCCACATCGGTGCCGCCATCTCCGGTCAGGCCAGCGCCACAGTCGTGCGTCGGGCGAACTTCGAACTTAAGGAGCAGGTCTCAGTCGCTGAGCGGCTGGAGACTATGCTCCATCCGTTCTCCAGCTTCTTGATCATCCCGATATTTGCTCTTGCCAATGCCGGAATCGAGATATCGGGCGACTCGCTCTCGAATGCGCTATCAAGCGACGTTACCCTCGGCGTCGTGTTCGGTTTGGTGGTTGGCAAGCTCGTCGGTGTCTCCTTCGCGACCTGGGTTGCGGTGAAGTCCGGTATTTCTCGTCTACCTCGGGGGGCATCATTTACCCATGTGGTGGGCCTCGCTGCCATTGCCGGCATCGGTTTCACGGTGTCGTTGTTTATTACCGGCTTGGCATTCCCCGAGGGGTCCGCCGCCATTGACGAAGCAAAGCTCGGCATCCTGGCTGCGTCGATTATCGCAGCCGTCGTCGGCTCACTCACTCTTCTGCGTGCGAACGAGGTCATCGAGATAGATATCGATGACCCTGATGTCGTGAACGCATGACAAGTCCGCTCATTATCCGATTGGTTCGATCATCGTGGCCAACGCCCTAGTAATTGTCGAGTCGCCAGCAAAGGCGAAAAAGATCGCTGAGTATCTCGGCGCGGAATACACCGTCGAGTCATCGATCGGTCATATCCGGGACCTCCCGCGCAACGCTGCGGATGTGCCTGCCGCTTACAAGGGTGAGAAGTGGGCCCGTACGGGGATCGATGTCGACAACGACTTCAAGCCTCTCTATGTCGAGAATCGGGACAAGAAAGACCACATCAAGCTCTTGAAGAGTCTGGTGAAAGACGCCGACGAGGTCTATCTCGCAACGGATGAGGATCGTGAGGGCGAAGCGATCGCCTGGCACCTCATCGAGGTGTTGAATCCGCAGGTGCCGATCAAGCGAATGGTGTTTCATGAGATCACCAAGGCTGCGATTCAAGCGGCTGTCAATTCGCCTCGCGAACTCGACCGCAAGATGGTCGACGCTCAGGAGGCACGCCGAATCCTTGACCGCCTGTACGGCTACGAGGTTTCCCCGGTGCTGTGGAAGAAGGTCATGCCGCAGCTGTCGGCGGGTCGAGTGCAGTCTGTGGCTACCCGCGTGGTGGTTTCGCGTGAACGTGAACGGATGGCCTTCATTGGCGCCGGCTACTGGGATATCTCTGGAGCATTTGCTGCCGTTGCGGGTGAAGACCAGCGCGAATTCAAGGCCAACCTGGCCATGATCGATGGTGTTCGTCTCGCCAGCGGACGTGACTTCAATGACGATGGTCAGTTGTCTCGAGATGACGTCACCGTGCTCAATGAAGCCAAGGCTGCGGCCATGGTCGACGATCTTGAGGGTGTCCCGTACGAGGTTCGTTCGCGCGAGTCAAAGCCGTACCGCCGTCGCCCAGCCGCGCCGTTCATCACATCAACCTTCCAGCAGGAAGCAGGCCGCAAACTCGGTATGGGCTCTGCTATGGCGATGCGCGCGGCGCAGGGGCTCTATGAAAAGGGCTTCATCACCTATATGCGAACCGACAGCACCATCATGTCGGACACCGCCATCAGAGCGGCTCGCGCGATGATCAGTGAGCGCTACGGAGCAAACAACCTGCCTGAGGATCCTCGCCACTACGCCAACAAGGTGAAGAACGCGCAAGAGGCACATGAGGCCATTCGCCCGGCGGGTGACTCGTTTCAGCTTCCTGAGGAGGTTGCGAAGCTGGTTCCTAAGTCTGAGGCTCGTGCCTATGAGCTGATCTGGAAGCGTGCCGTCGCTTCGCAGATGACCGACTGCACCGGTGACACCGTGCAACTGCGACTCGGCGCCAACTCGAAATCCGGCACTGATGTTGTCTTCAACGCAACCGGCACGGTGATAACCCATCGCGGCTTTCGTGAGGTTTACGAAGAAGACACCGATGCGGACGTAAACAAGGATCAAGCTGACGACGAGCGTCGCCTTCCGCCGCTCGAGCAAGGTGATGCCACTCGTAACGTCTCGCTTGAAGCAGACGGTCACGTGACCTCACCCCCGAGCCGGTTCACCGAGGCCAGCCTCGTGAAGCGTCTTGAGGAATTGGGCGTTGGTCGCCCCTCGACGTACGCGTCGATCATCGGCACGATCCAGGACCGGGGCTATGTGTGGAAGAAGGGTTCGGCACTCGTCCCCTCGTTCACTGCGTTTTCTGTGGTCAATGTGATGGAAGGCCACTTCCCCAACCTCGTCGATTACGCCTTCACCGCTCGGATGGAAGACGACCTCGACAAGATCGCTGGCGGCACCGAAGAGGCCGTGCCGTGGCTTACAAAATTTTATTTTGGCGAGGAGGGTGGTGAACCTGGTCTGCAGGAGAAGGTGTCCAAGCGCTTGCCTGACATCGACGCACGCGCGGTCAACACAATCCCATTGGGCATGACCGAGGATGGCGAGCCAGTCGTCGCTCGAGTTGGTCGCTACGGACCGTACGTGCAAATGGGTGTCGTCAAGGATGATGAACCCGAGGCTGGCAGCGTCACCACTGCGTCGATCCCCGAGGACATCCCGCCTGATGAACTCTCGCTGGAGAGGGCTCTTGAGTTCCTTGCCATGCCGAAAGAAGGCCGCATCCTTGGGGTTGACCCCGAGAGCGGCATGGACATCTACGCCAAGGCCGGTCGCTTCGGTCCTTACGTTCAGGTGGGTACGTTTGAGGAGCAGGAAGAGAAGCCGAAGTCGGCATCACTGTTTTCCACAATGTCGCTAGAGCGCCTCACCATGGATGACGCGCTTCAGCTCTTGACGTTGCCTCGCACGGTCGGTGCCGATCCGGCTGATGGCGAAGTCATCACAGTGCAGAACGGTCGCTATGGCCCGTACCTGGCCAAGGGCAAGGACAGTCGTAGCCTCGACACCGAAGAGCAGTTGCTCACTGTCACGCTCGAGGAATGCCTCGCTGTGCTGGCACAACCCAAGCGTCGTCGAGGTCAGGGTGCGCCGAAACCGCCACTGAAGGACATGGGTCCCGACCCGGAGACTGGCAAGGACATGATCGTCAAGGACGGTCGCTTCGGCCCCTACGTCACCGATGGCGAGTACAACGCCTCGTTACGCAAGGGCGACACGGTCGAAGAGTTGACCGTCGAACGCGCTGCTGAGCTACTCGCCGACCGTCGTGCCAAGGGTCCGGCCAAGAAGGCTGCAAAGAAGAAGGCTGCAAAGAAAAAGGCGACCAAGAAGAAGGCTGCAAAGAAAAAGGCGACCAAGAAGAAGGCTGCAAAGAAGGTTGCTGCTGCGCCTTCTGACGGCGACGACGAGCCCACGACTACGGGTGACTAACCTTCTTCGCTATGGTTTGAGGCCGTGAACGACCAGGGCACTAATAGCGCAGATCGTCTGAACGACGCGCTTGATGCCACCAAACCGAGTGGACAGATCGAACGCCTCTTCGGGTCCTGGGAATTCTTCAAGCTATGGGTCGCTCAGGTCATCTCAGCGACGGGTGACTGGCTCGGCCTGATCGCTATTATTTCGCTAGCCGAGCGCATCAGCGATGGCTCTGAAGGCACGGCCATCGCCCTTGTCTTGGGTGCACGGATTGCCCCGGGGTTCTTTCTTGCTACCGCCGCCGGTGTCATCGTCGATCGACTCAACCGCAAGAAGGTGATGCTGGTCTGCGACGTTGGGCGCGCTGCGGTGTTGTTCAGTTTGCCCTTCGTCGACACGCTATACGGGCTTATTATTGCCTCGTTTATCCTTGAGATCTTCACGATGCTGTGGTCCCCGGCCAAGGAAGCAATCGTCCCCAACTTGGTTCCCAAGGACAAACTCACCACGGCGAACTCACTCAATGTGGCGGCCGCCTACGGCATGTTCCCCGTGGCCGCAGGCCTCGCTGCGTTGCTGGCCAAGCTCTCTGAACGTTTCGCGGATGAGGGTTGGGTCGATACCTGGCAACTCAATGAAGAAGGCCTTGCGTTCTATATCGACGGTTTGTCGTTCCTCGCCACTGCGCTCCTCGTCTCAACCATCGTTTATCGCCGTCGTTCGCCAGCTGAGCGACTCGAAGGGAAGCGCGGGAATTGGGATCTTGGCGGCGCGCTTCGTGAGTTGCGCGAAGGCTGGCGCTTTATCGCCGTGAATCCGATCGTTCGAGCGGTGAACGTCGGCTTGGCGACGGCCGTCATCGGTGGCGGCATGCTTGTTCCGCTTGGAGCGATCTTTGTCGACGAGGTGATCTCCGGTGAACCCGCCGACTTCAATCTCATACTTTTCGCCCTTGGCTGTGGCATGGCGGTTGGCGTTATTGCTGCATCAGTGCTGCAGAACAAGATCAATCGGGCAAAGGTTTTCCCGTTTGCGCTCGTGCTTGCCGGCGCAGCTCTGTTTGTCGCTGGTTCTGCATCTGTGCTTGGCGTGGTTGTCCCGGTGGTCGGTATTGTCGGTTTCGCAGCCGGCCCGATCTATGTCCTTGGGTTTACGCTGTTGCACGAGAACGTCGACGACGATCTCCGCGGCCGAGTGTTTTCCGCTCTGCTTGTGGTCGTGCGGTTCTGCATGCTGATCGCCCTAGCGGTCGCGCCGATCGTTTCTGAGCTGCTCGACGGCTTGTCCAACCAACTTTGGAATGGCGAGATCGGCATCGGCAATCTCCACGTTCAGGTGCCCGGCGTTCGACTCACGCTGTGGTTGTCGTCCACGATCATTGTCGCGGCCGGCGTGCTCGCGTCGTGGAGTTTGCGGGCTGGGTCGGGTGCATTCCTCAGCGAATTGTCTGATGGCGTGGAAGAGTCAGCGCAATGAGTGGACGACTGATCGCATTCGAAGGCGCTGATGCTTCGGGGAAATCGACGCAGGCCCGTCGCCTGGCCGGCCGCCTCGGCCTGCCGCTCACGTTCCAGTTCGGAGCCACCGACATCGGCGGCTCGATTCGCCGGATCCTTCTCGATCCCGAACACCGTGAACTCGACGACCGGGCTGAGGCTCTCTTGGTTGTTGCCGACAAGGCGCAACATGTGGCCGAGATTGTCGGGCCCGCCTTGGCGCGGGACGAGACGATCATCTCTGACCGGTTCACTGCTTCGACCCTCGCCTACCAGGGGTACGGGCGAGGTCTCGATCTCGCGGTTCTCGACGACATGATGCGATTCGCCACGCACGGCGTCGAGCCTGATCTCACCGTGCTGCTCGACGTTGATCTTGCCGTTGCTCGGGAACGTTTGGGTGATCAGATTGACCGTATCGAGGGGGCTGGGGCCGAGTTTCATCAACGAGTCCGACGGGGTTACCTCGAGATGGCGGCGGCTGCCCCCGACCGCTGGCTTGTGGTCGATGCTGGAGGAACGGTCCAAGAGGTTGCCGGGCGAGTTGATGTCGCCGTCGATGGCTGGTTGGCTCAGCACCAGTGAGCTGGGATCGAGTCATCGGACAAAACGAGGCGGTTCGCCGTCTTCAGGCCGCGGTCGAGACACCCGTCCACGCCTATCTTCTTGTCGGCCCCAGCGGTAGCGGCAAGCGTCGTGCTGCGGCGGTATTTGCTGGGGAGTTGCTGGCAGCCGCTGATCCAGAAGGCGCCGAGCGTCATCGCCGTCTCGCTGAGAAGGAAGAGCATGCCGATGTACACGTGCTTGACCCGGTCGGAAACTCGCTGCGCCGTGACGAGGAGGCCGAGCCGTTGATTGTGCAGGCCAGTCGGTCACCAGTCGAAGGCAACCGCAAGGTCCTGGTCGTCAACCGTTTTCATACGGCCACACCCGCAGCTGCCGCATCCTTGCTCAAGACGATTGAGGAACCGCCGGCCACATCGATCTTCGTGCTGTTGGCCGAAGACGTGCCGCCGGAGCACGTCACGATTGCCAGTCGCTGCACACGGGTTGACTTCGGCTCGGTGGCCGCTGCCGAGATCGAAACCGCCTTGGTGGCCGAGGGATTGGCTGAGCCCATGCAGGCGGTCGTCGTCGCCGCGGCCTCGAACGGCAGCGTGGAACGGGCCCGGGTCCTCGCCACTGATGAGCAGCTATCGTTGCGTCGAGATGCCTGGTGGTCGGTGCCTGATCGTCTCGATGGCTCCGGTTCAGCTGCGGCTGTTCTTGTCGAAGAGGTCCGTGGTTTGATCGACGATGCCGGCAAGGCGAAAGTCCGCCAACACGAGGCCGAACTCGAAGGGCTTGAGCAACGCGAAGAGGCGCTTGGTACTCGAGGATCGGGCCGGCGTGACATGGAATCTCGGCATCGGCGGGAGCAACGACAGTTCCGCACCGAGGAGTTGCGCTTCGGTTTGTCGACCCTGGCCACCCGCTACCGGGAGATGATCCTCAGCGATGGTTCACGGCAGGCACCACTTGAAGCGGTCAAGCATCTGCGCGATACATCAAACGCTCTCATACGCAATCCCAACGAAGCGCTGCTGTTGCAGTCGCTTCTGCTGAAGTTGCCCCCCGCCTAGGCGTTATTCGGCCGGATCCGGGTCGGGATTCACCGCCGGATTTGGTACCTTCTCAGTCCCGCCCGAGTAGCTCAGTTGGTAGAGCGACGCTCTCGTAAAGCGTAGGTCAGGAGTTCAATTCTCCTCTCGGGCTCCACTCTCTGGGGAGGTCTTGTGGCCGATCAAGCCACGTTCGTCGACGAGGCGATGCCGCTAATGAGCGGGCTCTACTCAGCCGCGTTGAGGATGACCCGCAACCCTGCCGACGCGGAAGATCTCGTCCAAGAGACCTACCTCAAGGCGTACCGCGCGTACGAGCGCTTCGAAGCCGGCACGAACCTGAAGGCGTGGATGTATCGCATCCTCACCAATAGCTACATCAACGCGTATCGCAAGAAGCAGCGGCGTCCTGACGAGTCCGATATTGACGACGTCGAAGATCTGTACATCTACCGCCGCATCGGGGGGCTCACGGGTTCGACCCTTGGCCGAAGCGCCGAGGACGAACTGATGGATCTCTTTGGTGAGGCTGAAGTGAAGGACGCTGTGGAGGGGCTGGCCGAGCATTATCGCTTGCCGGTTTTGTTGGCTGATGTTGAGGGATTTGCCTACAAGGAGATCGCCGAAATTCTCGGCGTTCCCATCGGCACCGTGATGAGTCGTCTGCATCGAGGAAGAAAGCAGCTACAGAAGCGGTTGTATGACTTTGCCGAGGCTCGACGCTTGCTGCCGGATCCCGAACCAGCCTGCGTCGGCGCCGATTGTGATGGTGCGTGACATGGTTGCAAGAAATTCAGATGCCGAGAATGCAGATGCGCTGGGTGCCGAGCCTTGTGATGACGAGTGTCAGAAGGCTCTTCGGGAGCTGTATATCTATCTCGATGGTCAGTTGACCATTGAGCGGCGCACCACCATCAAGGCTCACATCGAATACTGCTCACCGTGCATGGAGAGCTATACGTTTGAAGCTGAATTGAAACAAGTCGTGGCGTTGCGCTGTCAAGAGGAAGTCCCAGAAGCCCTGCGAATGAAGGTGTTTGAAGCAATCCAGTGGGAAATTCGTAGCGAGTGATGCCGTTTGGACTGTGACGAGTCCATGACGGTTCCTCGAAAGGTGAAACTAAAACGGCCGTTCACTTCGTTACGTGGGTATGAGGGTCCACGCTGAACGCTTTACCAGTATCGAACGCCACACGCCTCGCAGTAAAAAAGGCCGTGTCTGCGAAGACGACGACTGCGAAACACAGTTGAGCATCTACAACGAGCAGAGCTTCTGCTCGTTTCACGGTGTCATGGTCGTTGCCCGTATGCGAGGCAAGGTGTTGGAGGACTGAGGGATGCGATGGGACAATGCTCGCGTCGCGATGACGCGGACCCCAGCGTTCCTTCGTAGCCTTCAGCCCTCTACACTCAATCGCCATGGGTATTTTCGCGGTTGTGTGGCACTTCTGGATCGCTCCGGCTCTCGTGATCGGTGCCTTGTTGGCGACTGGCGCCTCGGTGGTGGGCTACCTCCAGAAGGTCACGTACAAGCGGTACCCGCGCGACTGATATGAGCGGCGCCGTCGACTGGGACATTGCCCGGACGGTCGCGAGCAAGGTCGCGGGCAACGAGCCCTACACGGCTGCTCGGTACCGTGACGGACTCGAAGCGGACTTCGATAGATATACGGCGCAAGCTGAGGAACTGGTTTCTGCGTGCACCGGTTTGCGCTCTCTTGATGGCAACGCACGGGGCCGTGTAACTAACCGTGAAGGTTGGGTTGATGCCAACGTCGCATCGTTCCAGCGCCTGCTGCGACCGATCACGGACAAGCTCGACGACAAGATGGACGGTAAGTCGGGCGCCCTTGGCCCAAAGATTGCCGGCGTAGAACTCGGAGCCATGCTCGGGTGGATGAGCACCCGTGTGCTCGGCCAGTACGACCTGCTCGTCATTGAGGACGAGAACCCCGACGAGCAGGACATCGTCTACTATGTCGCCCCCAACGTGTTAGCGCTCGAAAAACGCTATGCGTTCCCGCCTCAGGAGTTCCGCCTCTGGCTTGCGCTGCATGAGGTTACTCATCGCGCTCAGTTCACTGGCGTGCCCTGGATGCGTGAGCACTTCCTCGGACTTGTCGAGTCGACTATGGACAGCGTTGACCCTGACCCCAAGCGTTTCCTCGCCGCCGCACAGCGCCTCATGGAAGCCCGTAAGCGTGGTGAAGACCCTATGGATCAGGGTGGAATTATGGCCCTGTTCGCGTCGGAAGAACAGCTTGCGGTCATCAATGAGGTCTCCGGCCTGATGAGTCTGCTTGAGGGTCACGGCGACGTCACCATGGACCGCGCCGGCGAGGGCCTTGTGCCATCGGCTGAGCGTTTCGCCAAGGTGTTGCGAAACCGGCGCCAGACTGCCAGTGGGTTTACGAAGGTGTTCCAAAAGCTTGCTGGCCTCGAAGCGAAAATGAAACAGTATGCCGAGGGCGAGCACTTCATTTCGACGGTTGAGGCACATGGCGGTGTCGAGGCACTCGACTTCGCCTGGGCTGATTCGGCCAACGTGCCGTCGATCGGCGAGATCCGCGATCCGCAGCTGTGGATCGACCGGGTCGCGGTTCCGGCCGCTGTGGTCTGAGTTTCGGTGGAACTTGCCGCGCTGCTTGATCGGTGCGACTTCCCCGACGGATTGATCGCGCTCGGCGTGAGCGGCGGCGCCGACTCGACGGCGATGGCCATGCTTGCCCGGGCGGCGGGGCGAGAGTTCACGATCTGGCATGTCGACCATGGACTTCGCCCTACGTCGTCGATGGATGCAGCGTTGGTGAACGCGCTCGCGTCTCGCCTGGACGTCGCCTTCGAGTTGCGTCAGGTCAGCGTTGAGCCGGGAGCGAATATGGAAGCTCGAGCTCGGGCCGCCCGTTACCAGTCCCTTCCTGATGACGTTTGCGTAGGCCACACCGCCGATGACAGGGCGGAGACGGTGCTGTTCAATCTGCTCCGCGGTGCCGGCCCAGCCGGTGTCGCCGCGCCCATGGCGATGGTCAAACGACCGATCCTTCGACTCCGTCGAGCTGAGACCGAAGCGGTCTGCGCCGACGCCGGAATCGCGCCCGTCGTTGACGAGCACAACTCCGACCCGAGTTTCACCCGGGTGCGGGTTCGGACTGAACTCCTCCCGTTGATCGCCGACCTCTTCGACCGCGACCCGGTGCCGTTGCTCAATCGTCACGCAGATCTTGTAGGGGACGCGCTCGAGGTCATCCAAGATCGAGCGACCCATCTTGACCCGACCGATGCCAGGGCACTCGCTGCGGCACCGAAAGCCATCGCATCCGAGGCCCTCCGAACCTGGCTACGAGGCGAGTTGCCCGACTCCACATCGCCCGATGCCGCCTCCATCACTCGCGTCCTCCGAGTCGCTGACGGCACCAACATCGCGACAGAGATCGAGGGAGGTCACCGAGTCAGCCGAAGTGGCGGTCGCCTATCGCTGGATCCCGTCGACCGGGACAACCAGCGATAGGGTTCGAACCAATGGTGACTGCACCCAAGGGATCTATCGGCCGCTCCGTAATCGACGCCGAGGAGCTTGCGCAGCGAGTCCGTGAGCTTGGAGCGGCGATCACCCTCGACTACCAAGGCTGTCCCCCGTTGCTGATTGGGGTGCTCAAGGGTGCTTATGTCTTCATGGCCGACCTCGCTCGCGAGATTGACCTTCCCGTGGAGTTCGACTTTATGGCCGTGTCGTCCTATGGAGAGTCGACCCAGTCATCGGGTGTGGTCCGCATCGTGAAGGACCTCGAGACCGACATCACTGGTCGCCACGTCATCCTCGTGGAAGACATCGTCGATTCCGGCCTCACTCTTCGGTACCTCCGTCAGCTACTCGGCGATCGTCAGCCGGCGAGCCTTGAGGTCTGTGCCCTGCTTATACGCGAGGGTGCACAGACCGGCGACGTGAAGTTTTTCGGTTTTCCGATCCCCCCCGACTTCGTTGTGGGTTATGGGCTCGATGTGGCCGAGCACTATCGCGAACTCGACTCGATCATGGTGTTTGACCCCGAGTAGGGATGGGTGACTCGGTATCCTCACGGCGATGAACGCATCATCTGACCATGAGTTCGAAGGAGACCATGCCTCCGAAGTTGATCAGCCTCGGATCCAGGCAGCGGTCCGCGAGATCCTTGCTGCGATTGGCGAGGACGTCGACAGGAATGGCCTGGTTGAAACGCCGGCTCGGGTGGCTCGGATGTACGCCGAGATATGTGCCGGGCTCCATGAGGTGCCAGCCGAGCATCTCACCAAGGTTTTCGAGGCCGACCACGACGAGATGGTCATGGTTCGCGACATTCCGCTCTACAGCCTCTGCGAGCACCATTTGATCCCGTTCCTCGGCGTTGCTCACGTGGCCTACATCCCGAACCAGAACGGCAACGTCACCGGTCTGTCGAAGCTTGCTCGTCTCGTTGACGGCTACGCCAAGCGCCCACAGGTACAGGAGCGACTCACCCGCCAGATCGCCGATACGATCGAAGAGACGCTCGACCCTCGCGGTGTGCTTGTGGTGATTGAGGCTGAGCATCTCTGCATGTCGATGCGCGGGGTTCGTAAGCCCGGTGCTTCCACGGTCACCTCGGCCGTGACTGGTAGTTTTCGCAAGAGCGCTGCCACTCGTGCCGAAGCGATGCGCTTCATCGAACGACGCTGAACCCTCTCCACTAGGGTGACCCCGTGAAAGATGAGGTTCAGACGCTGCCGCGCGTCATGGGAGTGCTGAACGTGACCCCCGATTCGTTCTCTGACGGAGGGCGATGGGAGGGCGTCGATGTTGCGCTTGCTCACACCGCTCGCATGATCAACGATGGCGCTGAAGTGATCGACGTCGGCGGTGAAAGCACCCGTCCAGGTGCAGAGCCCGTCGACGAGGCCGTCGAGCATCGCCGTGTTGTCCCCGTGATCGAACAGATCCGAGACCGCTGGCCCGATATCGAGATTTCGGTCGATACGCAGAAACCGGCGGTAGCCCGCGCCGCGGTTCTCGCTGGTGCCACCATCATCAACGACGTCACTGCGTCGCTCGAAGATGTGGCTGTAGAGATGGGGGTTGGGTGGATTGCCATGCATGCAGGTGGGCCGAGCAAGACGATGCAGAACGATCCTCAGTATGACGATGTAGTCGCCGAGGTCGCCGGATATCTCGAATCAGCCGTCGACCGAGCCCGGGCCAGTGGGATTGAGCGCGTGTGGGTCGATCCGGGGGTCGGTTTCGGTAAAACCGTTACGCACAACCTCCAACTGGTGGCAAACTTTGACCGGTTCACACGGATTGCACCGGCTGTTCTTGCCGTCAGCCGAAAGAAGTCGATCGGCGATCTTCATGCGTCGAGTGACGGCGTCGACGTTGTGAAGGTCGATGATCGACTCGAAGGATCGGTCACAATGGCCACCTGGGGCACTCATATGGGCGCCGACTTAGTCCGAGTGCACGATGTAAGGGCTACGGTCCATGCCGTGCGAATGGTGACTTCATGAGAGGTAAATGGGCGCAAGGGATCCAGCCGAGGAACTTCACGTGGATTGTGAAGAATCAATTCGCGGTCTGCGAGCGACCTGGTGGGTATGGCGCGAACCATCGCAAAGTGCGACGCCAGGAGGAAATCATCTGGATTCGCCAGAACGATTTTGACTTTGTGATGTCCTTATGTGGCTCCACGCAAAACCTGCACAACTACGAAGAATTGGCCGTTCGGTTCCATCACGTCCCGTATGGCGGCCCGGCCGGCGGGCCGCTGAGCCTCACCCGGGCGATGTCGTCGATCCGCGATCATGTCAACGCTGGCGAGAAGGTCATCGTCCATCGTGAAGAGGTGGGGGAGCGAATCCTTGGTCTCGTGGCGGCCTATCTGTTGTGGATGGGTCTGGTCCCCGACGGGCCAGCCACGATCAACATCACCGAGCGCCTGTTCGAACGGGGACTCGGCCAGACCGCCCGTGAAACCGTGGCGATGGTCGAAAAGTGCGAGTCGACGGAGTTAGTCCCGTTCGGGGCGTTTATCGACGATCCGATCGTGCTCGACGAATCAGAAGATGGCGAAGATCACGACGAGGATGCCGAGGCGGCGCTGGCATCTGAGAATTCTCGAGACGATTGAGCGATGTCGGTTGAGACCATCATGCTCTCTGGCCTTCGTCTGCAGTGTCTTTGTGGCGCGCTGCCTGAGGAGCAGGATCGGCGGCAGCCCTACGAGTTCGACATCGAGATGACGGCCGATGTGGCTGCCACCGAGTCTGACGTTCTGGCTGAGACCGTCGACTATGGCAAGGTCCTCAATCGCGTCGAGGCAGTCACTGAGGGCGAAGCATTTCAGCTCTTTGAGCGGATGGCGGCCCGGGTTGCGGCGACGATCCTTGAGGACGAGCGAATCCGGTCGGTCACGGTCGAGGTCCGTAAGCTGCGGCCTCCAGTGGCTCAAGACCTGGCATCGAGCGGGATTCGGCTGACAAGATCTCAATGACACATCGCGCCTTCCTTGGACTCGGCTCAAACATTGGTGATCGTGTGGCCTACTTGCGAGACGCGACGGCGTTGATTCCTGATGTGGTGGCGATGTCTGATGCGTATGAGACAGACCCGATAGGGGGGCCTGCCCAGGGTGCATTCCTCAACATCGTAGTGCGTCTTGACACTGATCTTTCTGCTCGGCAATTACTCGGCGTCTGCCAAGAGCGGGAGTCCGCGGCGGAGCGCGTGCGGGTCGTGCACTGGGGCCCGCGTTCACTTGATGTCGACGTCTTGTGGGTCGACGGGGAGACTGTCGACGAGCCGGATCTGATCGTGCCTCACGCTCGGATGTTTGAGCGAGCGTTCGTTCTCGTACCCCTTGCCGACGTCGGTGGGGACTTGTTGCCTGAGGGCTACGACGTGGCAATAGCAGCCAGAACCGAGGGTGTGCGCAACGTCGGCCCGCTGGAGTCGCTCGCGTGACCTCCGTGCGTATTATGGGCTGACAGGTGCTTTCGCCAGAGGCAGAACAAGCCATTTCTGACCTGGAACCGCTGCGGCGGCCGCTACTGCCTTCGACGACGGTTCGCTGTTCTTCAGCGAGCGGCTCAAAGACATGATGAAGGTGGGGGCTGAGGACGTCTCTGCCGGTGTCGTCGAGGCCTGCGCGGCGAACCTGGCCGACGATCACGTCGTAGTGTCGTGGTGAGTATGGCGGAGATGACACTCTTCATTGGTGGCACGATTCATACGATCGGGCCCGCAGGCACGGTCGAGGCGGTCCTGATCCGCGGCGATCAAATTGTGGCGGTGGGCGACCGGGCGAACTGCGAGAATGCCACAACCGGATCGTTCGACACCGTCAATCTCGCCGGGTCAACGATGGTGCCGGGGTTCGTCGACGCCCACACCCATCCGCTGATGCTTGGCCAATGCGCTTCGTGGGCAGACTTGACGGGGGCGGGGAGCATCGACGACCTCGTCAAGCTTCTGCGCGAACACGACCGGACCAGTGACTCGCTGGGCCCGATTCGTGGCTTTGGCTACGACCACCACCGACTGGGCACCGACGACAATCACCCCACCGCTGATGATCTCGACCGCGTGGCCGGTGATCGACCTGTCGAGATCATGCATACGAGTGGTCACGGATACGTGGTGAATCACGAATCTATGCGGCGAGCCGGAATCGACGCATCGACGCCGACGCCGTCGGGAGGGCGGATTGACCGCACCGATTCGGGTAAACCCAACGGTGTGATTTTTGACGCAGCCTGCGACCTTTTGACTGGCCCCGAAGGCGTGAAGATCTCGAATCACGGCCCGAACCTGCACCTCCCTGAGATGCCAGAAGACCTCGACCGGATGCTCGACCTCGGCCAGTCGATGCTTTCGGCCGCGGGGATCACTTCAGTTGGCGATCTCCAGGTAACCCAACGCGAACTCACCAACTGGCTCCGGGCGCGCGACGACGGCCGAATGCGGTTGCGAGCCACCGCCATGGTGCTGTCGAGCCACCTCGATCTGCTGGAGGGGCTGGGTTTGTCGGCGTCGATCGGCAACGATCTCTTTCAAATCGGTGGGTTGAAGCTCTACGCCGACGGCGCCCTCACCAGTGGCAGCGCATATGTCCCCTGTGGTTGTGCTGTGAACCACCGAGTCGGCTACTTGTACCACGAGGCCGACGAGTACCAAGATCTCGTTATCCGGGCCCACACGCTTGGACTGCAAACCGGCACCCACGCTCAAGGCCCGATCCCGATCGCCATGGTGATCGATGCCATTCGTGAAGCCCAAGCACAATCGCCCAGGGTCGACGTGCGTCACCGAATCGAACATTGTGGTTTTCCGACCGATGAACAGATTGGCGCCATGGCCGAACTCGGTATCGTGCCGGTACCTCAACCCACCCATGTGCACCTGTACGCCGAGGGTGCGTTTCGTGACTATGGCGAGATCGCCGAGCGGATGTACCCGTCGGGTTTGTTCGCCGAAGCCGGCATCCCGGTCGTGCTCTCATCGGACGTGCCGGTGAGCATGCCCAACGTCTTTCTCGCCATGTGGGCCGCTATCACCAGGCGGACATCGAGCGGACGAATTGTGGGACCAGAATGCGCGATCGATCGCGAGACGGCCCTGCGCGGGTACACGATCGAAGGAGCGCGAGTCCTGCACCGAGAACACGCTGTCGGCTCGATCGAAGTCGGCAAACTGGCTGACTTTGCCATCATTGACGGCGACCCTTTGACCATCGAACTCGACAGTCCTCCGGACCTGAACGTGGAGCAGGTTTGGCTCGGCGGCCGAGTGGTATGACCGCGCCCACGACTTCACCCTCGCCTGTGCTGGCACTACTGTCATGTTTCGGCAGCACAGCCGTCGACTGGCGGCTGGTATTCCGGAGGAGAAGATGGGCAAACGACTCATAGGGCTGTTGGCGCTTCTGTTGAGCCTCACGCTCGTTACGACGGCCTGCGGCATCGCCGGCGACGATGAGGGTCAGACCACGCCGGTAACGGACGATTTCCCCTTCGCAGACGTTGACAGTGCCGATTCGGCACCCGACGTTGACATGAGCGATGACACGCCCACTGAGACGACCGACGACGTCGCTTCGACCCCAGTGCCTGCTGTATCGGCGTACAACGATGCACGCCTCAGCGGTCTCAATGTTGTCGACGGTCGCACGTTCACGGTCACCCTGACCGAGCCCGATCCAGGTTTCCTTGAACGACTCGCGTATATGGGTTTTGCCCCTCTCCCATCGGTGTTCTTTGAAGATCCGGCGGCCTTTGAGGACGCCCCCATAGGCAACGGTCCATTCATGATGGACGGTACATGGGCCCATAACACCTCGATTCGTGTTGTGCCCAACGCCAACTATGCCGGTCCGACACCAGCGGGTCTCACCAGCCTGACATTCAACATCTACGACGACGTTTGCGCGACCGGCTACCTTCACGCGCAGGCGGCGTTCGTTGATGTGTCGGAATGCATTCCGGCGAGTCAGTTGCCCTATGTCGGTGACGATTTTGGCGCCGGGTACGGCCGGTCCGCAGCGATGATGTTCCACTACTACGCCTTCCCGTCGTACCTCTGGAGCCAGTATCCGCTGGAGTTACGTCAGGCTCTATCGATGGCCATCGATCGTCAGGCGATTGTCGACGAGTTTTTCTTTGGTTCGGTGACAGCCGCGGATCGGGTAGTGCCTCCGGTGTTCTCGGAGTTCGGTGCCGCAGCGTGCCCCAACTGGGTCCACAATCCCGATGGAGCCCGTGAGGCCTTTGAGTTATACGGCGGGCTTGAGGCTCTCGGGGAAACACCGATCGTCTTGTGGCACGGCGCGAACGGCACGCAGGCGGCGATCGCCGCAGCACTTGCCGAACAGCTTGACGACGTTCTCGACATTGCCGATGTGCAGATCGAGAGCCGCCAGTCGACTGTGTATCTCGATCTGCTTGATGATCATGTCGTCACCGGCCCGTCTCAGGGTGAGTGGAGCGCCGGTTATCTGTCGCCCCTTGGCTTTCTTGAGCCGCTCTTTGGCTCGGGATCGTCGTCCAACACGAGCGGCTACAGCAGCGCTCGCTTTGACCAGGCCATCGCCAACGGCGACGCTGCTGCTGCGGAAGTCATCTTGTGCGCCGACGTGGGGATCGTGCCGATCTATGCCGGTGCGAACCGCTACGTCTCGAATCTCAGCGTGAACAACGTTTTCAAGGACATACGCGGCCACATGAACTGGGTTGAAATGATTGGTGGCGATATTGTCGCCGCTATCGCAGAACCCCAACGACTCGCCCCGCCAGTGGCAAACGAATCCGAGGGCCTCGAAGTCCTGGAGGTCTTGTTCAGTAATCTTGTCGAGTACGACCATCGCAGTCGGAGCCTGGGCAATGTGGTCGCAGAGTCGATCGAGACAAGTGATGACGGCCTGACGTGGACCATCACAGTGGCCGACGGTTGGACGTTCCATGACGGAGAACCGGTTAGCGCCCACTCGTTCGTTGACGCATGGAACTGGACGGCGAACGGTGAGAACGCTGCCGCCAACAACGTTTACTTCAACGTGATCGAGGGCTGGGATATGCTCAACGGCTGATCAGTACTAGAACGGTGGCTCCAGAAATATTCCTGAGGAGACTCCATGTCTGAGGCTTACATCATCGACGCGTGCCGCACCCCGCGTGGCGTCGGCAAGCAGGGCAAGGGAGCGCTTGCTCACCTTCACCCACAACATCTCGGCTCGACCGTGCTGCGAGCGATCCAGGAACGCAACGGATTCGACACCGCAGAGGTTGACGATGTCGTCTGGGGTACGAGTTCTCAGGTTATGGAGCAGTCCGGTGACCTCGGCCGGATGTCAGCCCTGGATGCCGGTTACGACGTCAGGGCGAGCGGTGTGACGCTCGATCGTTTCTGCGGGTCGGGCATTACGTCAGCCAACATCGCTGCTGCGACGGTAATGGCCGGGATGGAAGACCTCGTGATCTCTGGCGGTACCGAGATGATGTCGCTGCCGAAGAAAGGGATGATGGCGATGGGAGCCGGGAATGCTCACCTTCAGGAGATCCATCCTCAGTCCCATCAGGGTGTGTGTGCTGATGCCATCGCCACGCTCGAAGGCATTCCGCGCATTGCATTGGATGCTCTCGCTGCTGAGTCGCAGGCTCGAGCCGAGGTGGCCATCAAGGAAGGCCGTTTTGACAGATCGCTCATTCCGGTTCTGAACATGGACGGATCGATCGCGCTGGACCGCGAAGAGTTCCCCCGGCCGGGGACAACGGCGGAGTCGCTTGCTTCGCTCTCGCCGAGCTTCCCGGCAGTGGCCGACTACCGACATAGCGATGACGCCAAGACGTTCCGTGAGTTGATTCTCCAGAAGTTCCCCGACCTCAACATCGAGCACGTACATCACGCTGGCAACTCGTCGGGTGTGGTGGACGGCGCCGCGGCGATCCTCTGGGGCAGCGATGACTATGTGCAGGCTCATGGGCTGAAACCCCGTGCCCGTGTGGTTGCCAGCGCCAATATGGGTGACGATCCGACCTTGATGCTGAACGCCCCGGTGCCGGCAGCACGAAAAGTACTTGCCCGTGCGGGCATGACGCTTGACGATATCGACCTGTTCGAGATCAATGAGGCATTTGCGGTGGTGGCTGAGAAGTTCCAACGCGATCTCAAACTCGATCGCAGCAAGGTCAACGTCAATGGTGGCGCAATGGCATTGGGTCATCCCATTGGTGCAACCGGTGCGATTTTGATTGGCACAGTGCTCGATGAGCTAGAACGTCAGGACAAGCAGGTCGGCCTAATCACCATGTGCGCCGGCGGCGGCATGGCCCCGGCGATTATCATCGAACGAGTCTGAGAACCAAGGTACGAACCGGCGAGACCGGTCTGAGCGGAAGCGAAGCAATGCCAATGAGCGAATACGAACCAAGCACGTGGGGTTGGGTTGCTGATCAGGTCGAGGCCTATGAGTCCAGCGGCGGCACCGAGGCCAACACACTTCGCGAGACCGGAATCCCGATCATCGTGGTGACGATGTTGGGCCACAAGAGCGGCAAGATTCGCAAGGTGCCGTTGATGAGGGTCGAGCATGAGGGCGAGTACGCCATCGTTGCCTCGAAGGGTGGTGCACCGAATCATCCGGGTTGGTACTTCAACCTCCTTGCTGACCAGGATGTTGCGATCCAGGACGGCCCGGCGCCGGAAAACTATCGGGTTCGTGAAGTCACAGGTGATGAGCGAGCCGAGTGGTACACCCGCGGCGAAGCCGTATTCCCGCCCTACACCGAATACGCGGTCAAGGCCGCTGCCGCCGATCGTACTATCCCGGTTTTCGTCGCAACGAGGGTCCTGTGATGAGTGACCATCCAGCGGAGTGGTACCCGGATCCAGCGGGGCGGCATCAACATCGGTATTGGGACGGCACCACGTGGACTGATCAGGTCGCAGATCATGGACGCCAAAGCATTGACCCGGTCACGGTGAGCGCGCCTCTCCCGACCACGGGAATGAGTGCGGAGAAGATCCAGGCTCAGGTGCAAGGCAAGGCAGGTATAGCGTCCAGCGGCCCCGTGGCTGGAGGGTTGATGGACCAGCGAGTCCTGGTGGTCAACCAGAAGGCCAAGCTGATCGAGATCAGCACGGAGTACGCGGTGTACGACGAGGCAGGCACGCAGATCGGGGCGATCCGTCAGGTCGGCCAAAGCAAGCTGAAGAAGGCCGCTCGAATGATCTCGAGCTTCGATCAGTTCATGACGCACTCGCTGCAACTCGTCGACATGCAAGGCAACCTGCATCTGACGGTCACACGGCCGGCGAAGTTTGCGAAGTCGAAAGTGCACATCACCGACGGCGCTGGCAACGACGTTGGCTCGATCATCCAAAAGAACATGATCGGTAAGATCCGGTTCTCGCTCGAAGCTGGTGGTCAGGTGATCGGGACGCTGAGTGGTGAGAACTGGCGCGCCTGGAACTTCAACCTTCAGGATTTGTCCGGTACCGAAGTGGCGCGCATCACCAAGACGTGGGAGGGCTTCGCCAAGACGATGTTCACCACTGCTGACAACTATGTGCTTCAGATCCATGCCGATCTGCCTGAGCCGCTTCGCACCCTGGTGGTGGCGTCGGCTGTCAGCGTTGATCTCGCGCTGAAGCAGGACTCCCGCGGCTTCGGCTGAATTCGGCCGGGTGCGCCGGTAGCGTTCTCCCTCGTGCTGCTCACGATTGACGTCGGAAACACCCAGACGGTGCTAGGGCTCTACGACCTTGACTCCAGGTCGGGCGAAGGCGCTTCTGCTGGTCTTGTTGACCACTGGCGTCTCTCGACCGATGCCGAACGCACCAGCGATGAGTATTCGGTGATTGTGCGTTCGCTTCTCGACACGGTCGATGTCGACTTTGACCATGGTCTCCTGGGTGCCGCGGTGTGCTCTGGCGTGCCTCGTATTCTCGTCAACCTGCGCCATATGATCACGCGCTATCAGCCGTTCGAACCGGTGGTGATCGAACCCGGCGCGAAGACCGGAATGCCCATCCTTTATGACAACCCGAAGGAGGTTGGCGCCGACCGTCTCGCCAACGCCATCGCCGCCTACGACCTCTATGGCGGCCCCACGGTGGTCGTTGATTTCGGCACCGGAAACAACTTTGATGTCATTTCTGAGAACGGAGAGTTCCTCGGCGGTGCGATCGCCCCAGGCATCGAAATCAGCCTTGACGCGCTGTTCGGCCGTGCTGCAGCGCTTCGAGCAGTGGAACTCACCGAGCCTCGAAACGTCATCGGGAAATCAACGGTTGAATCGATCCAGTCTGGCACCGTCTATGGCTTTGCCGCCATGATCGACGGCATGGTTCGCCGCTTTGCCGACGAACTTGGCGACATCAACGTCGTGGCAACCGGCGGCCTTGCTCACCTGATCTTGCCGGTGTCTGAAACCCTCAAGCACAATGAGCCCTTCCTCACCCTCCACGGTTTACGGATCGTGCATCAACGAAACCAACGATGAGTCGTACGGCGCATTGCCAGAAGGCGAAAATGAGACGATGACCGAGACTGTTCCTTACCGCTACGACGTCACCCACTCAACCGCCGAAATAGTCGAGGCCCACGGCGACATGGAGGCAGGTACCGAGACAGAAGTGGTCGTCACCGTTGCCGGCCGACTCATGCTTCGCCGCGACCAGGGCAAGGTGGCGTTCGGCTCGCTGCAGGACAGCACGGGTCGCATTCAACTCTTTGCAATGGCGAAGTCGACGCCTGACTTTGACGGGTTCACCGGCTTGTCGATCGGTGACTGGATTGCTGTCACCGGTGTCGTGATGATGACCCGGCGCGGTGAGCTTTCGGTTCGCGTTGATGCGTGGACGGTTCTCGCCCACGCCCAGCGTCCGTTTCCTGATAAGTGGCACGGTATTTCCGACCCAGACACCCGCTATCGCCAGCGTTACGTTGATCTGTGGGTTACCGAGGAGAGCCGCACGGCGTTCCGTCAGCGGTCCCAGATCGTGGCGGCAATTCGCAACTGGCTCCACGAGCGTGACTTCATTGAGGTGGAGACGCCGACGCTGCACCCCATCCCGGGAGGAGCCCTCGCTCGTCCGTTCACCACGCATCACAACGCGCTCGATACCGAGCTGTTCCTTCGCATCGCTCCCGAGTTGTATCTCAAGCGCCTCGTGGTGGGCGGTATGGAACGCGTCTTTGAGATGGCGAGAGTCTTCCGTAACGAGGGTATGTCGACTCGACACAACCCCGAGTTCACGATGCTCGAGCTCTACTGGGCATATGCCGACTATGACGACATGATGACGCTCACCGAGGACATGGTGGCGGCTGCCTCGTTGGCCATTCACGGCACCACGGTCATCGAGTACGACGGCCGTGACGTTGACCTCACCACCCCGTGGCGTCGAGCCACAATGGAGGAGCTCATTGTTGAACACGCCGGTGTGCATGTCAGCCTCGACACACCGATCGACGAGCTGCGTGCTTTGTGTGACAAGTTCAGCGTCGAGACTAAGCCGCATTACGGCCCGGGCAAGCTCATCCTTGAGATCTATGAGAAGACATGCGAGGCCCAGCTATGGGGTCCAGTCTTTGTGACCGACTACCCGGTTGAGGTGTCGCCGCTTTCGCGTGAGCATCGTGCACGGCCCGGTTACACCGAACGCTTCGAAGCGATTGTGGCCGGTCGAGAGCTGTGCAACGGCTTCTCGGAGCTGAACGACCCGGTCATCCAGCGTGAACGCTTCGAAGCCCAAGAAGGCGATCGTGATGCTGGTGATGACGAGGCGATGGTAGTGGACGAGGACTACATCCGGGCGCTCGAATATGGCCTACCCGGTACCGCTGGTTTGGGCATCGGTATCGACCGTCTGGTGATGTTGCTGACCAACACCACCACGATCCGCGATGTGGTGCTGTTCCCGACGTTGCGGCCTGAAGCCGCAGCGAGTGGCAGCCCCGAGCAAACTCAGATCGCGGGCGAAGGCGTCGACGAAGACACATGAGGATCGCCATTGTTGGAATGGGCGGCGACATCGGTACCGGTGTCGCCCTTCGATTCGACAAGGATCGCGAAACGTCGATGCTCGGCATTGATATGGAACCCCCGCGCCGCCGAATCCGCCGCGCCATTTTCCACCGGGTTGACCCCGCTGACGTTGAGGAGCGGACGCGCCTGCTTGTGGATTTTGACCCCGAGTTTATTATCCACGCCGGCATCTACGAGCCGCACTCTCGCTCAAACCCTCACGACGCTGAGATCCGCACTCGTGCCGCCACTCGGTCCGTTTTTCGCGCCGCACGAGGTTGCCCGAGTCTTCGCCAGATCGTGATGCGCTCCAGCACCGACGTTTACGGTAGGTCAAACGTCGGGGCCAATCCCCAGGCTGTTTTGGGGACGGATCTCCAACCGCATTCACGCTTCGGGCAGATGATGGCCGATGCCGAGGACGTCGCCGTTGACTTCAGCAAGCAGCGGCCCGATATTGGGGTGACCGCGCTACGGTTCGCCCCAATCGTTGGTCCCTACATCCCGAGTCCGCTGGGTCGGTACCTGCGCCTCCCGTTTGTGCCTACGGGGCCGCTGTTCTTCGAGGGCAAATTCCAACTCGTTCACATCGACGATGTCCACGAAGCATTCGTTGCGGCGGTTCGTGCCCGTGCTGGCGGTGCATTCAATATTGCTGGAGAAGGCACGGTTCGTGGATCTGAGGCTGCACGGATTGGGCGCCGGCCGTTCATACCCACATGGGGCCCGGGCTGGCTCGTCGCTCGTGCGGCAACTGCGATGTTTGGAGCTCCACTTTCGGAACATTCAATCGAATCGCTCACCCACGGACAGGCAGTCTCGACCGAGGCCGCCAAACGCGAACTCAGCTTCGTCCCCGCCCACTCGACGCGCGAATGCATCGAGGATCTCTACAACTGGGAGTCCGTTGTACGTCTTGAGGTCGATCGGAGCGTGGCATGAGCTACATCACCACATCCGATGGAATCGTGATCCACTTCACCCAGTGGGGTGACCCCGATGGTGAGGCTGTGCTGTTCATCCATGGCCTTGGCGCCGACAACATCGGATGGGTTCGTCAGCGTCAAGCGTTTTCGGCGTATCGCTGCATCGCAGTCGATAATCGAGGCTCGGGCGGTAGCGATAAGCCCTTGGGCCCGTACTCGCTGGAACGGATGGCGCGTGACGCGGTCGAAGTGCTGGACCGCCTCGACGTCGAACAGGCGCACGTCATCGGCGCATCCATGGGTGGTGCACTAGCACAGATCATCACGCTTGGGTTTCCGGAGCGGGTCCACACACTCGTACTGGCCTGCACCGCCTGTGACCTTGGCTGGCGCCATGAGCTCTTCGACGAGTGGGAAGATCTCATCCGCACGCAGGGGATGCGAGCGTTTGCCATCAAGAACTTCGAATGGCTCTTTGGTCAGCGCTCGGTGCGGCGCCTCTATCCCATTGCCGCCTTAGTCGGGCCATTCTTGGTTCGGGCCCCGGCCGATGCTTTTATCGCTCAGCTCGATGCCATCAGAAACTTCGATGGCACCAGGGCCTTCGATGCCGGGACCACAGAGGAGCTTGCCCAAGTCACCGCGCCAACGCTGGTGATCACCGGCAGCCAGGACATCCTCACCCCCGTTGCCGATGCCGAGGAGATAGCCGCTCGGATTCCGCGTAGCGAGCTTGTGGTCATCCACGGCCAAGCCCACGGCTTCATGGTTGAGGGCGCCCGCCACTTCAACCGCGCAGTCCTGGACTTCCTTGACCGTGCACGAGTTCAGAGACGTGCTGCTTCGTTACCTGGTCGGTTCCTGCAAGAGTGACGGGTTTGGTCGCTCAGCATCTGGAATGCTGGCGTCGATGTTCGAGCCACTGCATGCCAACCCCGATCGGACCGTCGGCGAGCATCGCCATATTCTGGTGACGGGGTCGAGGGTGATTGTTCGTGTCGAGGTGGCTGGCTCGGCCCGCACACTCGGCGATGTCGAAGCAGAGTCAATTCTGGGGCGCGAGCCGGGCGATCTCATTCTTGGCAGGCTCGGGAGCGTTTACTATTGGGCGTCCCGGCTCGCTGAAGGCCAAATGGAGTCGAGTTCTCTCGACGATCACCGCCTCGGTGACCTTCGGTCATTGCACGGCGTGCTCTCCGATGACGAATGGAACATCGCCGGGCGCGCCACACAAATGCTCGAGTGGCAGCGCGATCATCAGTTTTGTGGACGCTGTGGAAGAGCGAATGAGGCTGTTCGCAATACCCGCGCGATGCGCTGTTCGGCGGACGGCACCATGGCCTTCCCGCGATTGTCGCCCGCGGTGATTGTTTTGATTGAACGTTCTGACGGATGTTGTCTTCTCGGGCGCAATCGCGGGTGGGACATCCCGATGTACAGCACCCTCGCCGGGTTCGTTGAACCGGGCGAAACGCTCGAGGACACGGTGCGCCGTGAGGTGTTTGAGGAGGTCGGGGTGAGGGTCGACAACATTCGCTACTTCGGCAGTCAACCGTGGCCCTTCCCCAACTCGCTGATGCTGGGGTTCGTCGCCGAATGGGTCGAGGGTGAGATCACAGTCGATGGCGACGAAGTGATCGATGCTCAGTGGTTCCGGCCCGACGACTTACCGATGATCCCGCCGCCGATGTCGATCGCGCGCCAACTCATCGATGACTGGTTGGATCGCCAAACTTAGAGCGGGGCATGGGCGCGGGCGATGAGGTCATCGCTAGCAGCCCGAAGCGCCTTCGCTCCTGGACTGTCCGGGAGGTCCGTCAGCGTGATGGCAGCTTTGTTGGCGAAGTTCTGGGCGACGTCGAGTGCAACCTGGACCCCAGTCGTTTGCCGTACCAGTGCCTGGGAACGATCTCGTTGGATATCGGTGATCTCTGGCGTCAAGAGGCTGCGAAGCTCGTCGCCCACGTCGGGATCACTGAGCGCATGAATTACCGGAAGGGTATAGATCCCTTCGAGCAGGTCGTTGCCGGTGGGCTTTCCGGCCTGCTCGTCGGTGGCGATGAGATCGAGGATGTCGTCGACGATCTGGAACGCCATGCCGTAGGCGAGGCCAAACTCGGTGAGCGATTCGACTACAGGGCGAGGGAGGTCGTTGACCAGCGCACCAATTCGGCACGCGGTTCCGAGCAGTGAGGCGGTCTTCCCTAAAATCGAGCGCTCATAGGCGTCGACTGAGCGGTCGGGGTCGAACTGCGACTGCAATTCCTGGATCTGGCCATCGCACAACTGGGTGATGGTCGTGGCGAGCAGGCCTGCGACTTCAGTGCCGAGTCCGGCTGCAAGTTCCGAGGCGCGGCCGAGGAGATAATCGCCGGCGAGGATTGCCCGTTGGTTGCCCCACCGAGCGTTTACCGAAATTACCGAGCGCCGAGTTGTGGCGTCGTCCATCACGTCGTCGTGGTAGAGCGAACCGATGTGGACTAGTTCTACGGCGCATCCACCGCGGATCACATTGATCGATGCTGCAGCCTCAGACGAATCGAGGACCGCTGCGGAAGCCATCGCAAAGCCAGGTCGAACCCGCTTTCCGCCAGCCTTGATCAGATGGCTGGCGACTTCGGTGAGAAAGTCGCCGTCGGCTGCCACAACATGCAAAAGTTCGCTCTCAGTGCGGGCAAGGTCGGCTTCCATCGAAGGAAGGATCGAAAGCGGGTGGACGGCCACATCTCCACGTTACGTGGTTCCTTTACCAGACGGCTATCCCTGCCGACTAGAACCCTGGTCATTGGAACAGATGATGAACACCATGGGTTACGACGATCGTAGGGCTGAGGGTGCCGATACACTTCGTTAGACAGTCCCCGACTTGGGAGGAAACCGATGTTCGAGCGATTTACCGATAGGGCTCGACGAGTGGTGGTGCTTGCGCAGGAAGAAGCGCGCCTACTCAACCACAACTACATCGGCACGGAGCACATTCTGCTCGGCCTCATCCATGAGGGCGAGGGCGTCGCCGCCAAAGCTCTGGAGTCACTTGGCATCAGCCTCGAGGCGGTGCGCGCCCAGGTTGAGGAGATCATTGGTCAAGGCGGTTCGTCCCCTAGCGGCCATATCCCCTTCACCCCCCGTGCCAAGAAAGTCCTTGAGCTCAGCCTCCGCGAGGCGTTGCAGCTCGGCCATAACTACATCGGAACAGAGCACATTCTGCTCGGCCTCATCCGTGAGGGCGAGGGCGTGGCTGCGCAGGTCCTGGTCAAGCTCGGTGCCGATCTGAGTCGTGTGCGTCAGCAGGTCATCCAGCTTCTTTCTGGATATTCCGGTGGCGCAGCGGGCGGTGAAGGCAGCAGTGGCGCTGGTGGTTCGGGCGACAAGGCCGGGGCCATCGCCGGTGGCTCCGGTGGAGATTCCGGTTCTGGTTCGCTGGTGCTCGACCAGTTCGGTCGCAACCTCACCCAACTCGCTCGCGAGAAGGCGCTCGACCCGGTGATCGGTAGATCTCGCGAGACCGAGAGGGTCATGCAGATTCTCAGCCGTCGAACCAAGAACAATCCGGTGCTGGTCGGTGAGCCTGGCGTCGGTAAGACCGCCATCGTCGAGGGCCTCGCTCAGGCGATCGCGAACGATGTGGTGCCTGAGACCCTTGAGGGCAAGCAGCTCTACACGCTTGATCTCGGTGCCCTTGTCGCCGGGTCGCGCTACCGGGGCGACTTCGAGGAGCGCCTCAAAAAAGTGCTCAAGGAGATCAAGACCCGCGGTGACATCATCCTTTTTATCGACGAGATCCACACGCTTGTCGGTGCCGGCGCGGCCGAAGGTGCCATTGACGCAGCTTCGATTTTGAAGCCGATGCTTGCTCGTGGTGAGCTCCAGACCATCGGCGCCACCACGCTTGACGAGTATCGCAAGCATCTCGAAAAGGATGCAGCTCTCGAGCGCCGTTTCCAGAAGATTGTTGTTGAGGAGCCCTCGGTTCCGCACACGATCGAGATTCTCAAGGGGCTGCGCGATCGCTACGAGACCCATCATCGGGTCACCATCACCGATCAGGCGCTTATTGCCGCGGCCAATCTGGCCGGCCGTTACATTGCGGATCGTCACCTCCCCGACAAGGCCATCGACCTCATCGATGAGGCTGGCTCGCGTCTTCGCATCAAGCGCATGGCAACCCCACCAGAACACAAGGAACTCGAGACTGAGATCTCCGACGTCGTCCGCCAGAAGAAGGATGCAGTCGAAGGCCAGCAGTTCGAAGAGGCCGGTCTGCTACGTGACCGCGAGAAGGAACTTCTCGCTCGTCGCGAAGCAATGGAAGGTGATGCCAAGGCATCTGGCGTTGATCTCTTTGACGAGGTCGACGAGGAAGCAATCGCCGAAGTTCTCTCGCTGTGGACCGGCATTCCCGTCTACAAACTCACCGAAGAAGAGACCCAGAAGCTCCTCCGTATGGAAGACGAACTGCACAAGCGAGTCATCGGTCAGCAAGACTCCATCAAAGCCGTCTCCCAAGCGATCCGTCGTACCCGTGCCGGCCTCAAGGATCCGAAGCGCCCGAGCGGCTCGTTCATCTTCCTTGGCCCGTCTGGGGTTGGGAAGACCGAGCTTGCCAAGACGCTGGCGGAGTTTTTGTTCGGCGACGAATCGGCGCTGATCAGTCTCGACATGTCGGAGTACCAGGAAAAGCACACGGTCAGCCGCCTCGTCGGCTCACCTCCCGGGTACGTCGGCTATGAAGAGGGCGGCCAACTCACCGAGAAAGTGCGCCGCAAGCCGTTTTCTGTCGTCCTGTTCGACGAGGTCGAGAAGGCTCACCCCGACGTCTTCAATACGCTGCTGCAGATTCTCGAAGAGGGTCGCCTCACTGACTCGCAGGGCCGGTCGGTCGACTTCCGCAACACCGTGCTGATCATGACCTCCAACCTCGGCACCGCTGACCTTCGCAAGGCCAATCTTGGTTTCACCAAATCTGACGAAGCGGTCAACTACGAGCGGATGAAGGAAAAGGTCAACGAGGCGCTGAAGGCGCACTTCCGTCCTGAGTTCCTGAACCGCATTGACGACGTGATCGTGTTCCACGAGCTCTCGCAGCCCGAGGTCCGCCAGATTGTCGATCTCATGATCGCTCGCACTGCGGTCCAGGTTGCTGGCCAAGGCATGGGCCTTGACATCAGCGATGCTGCCAAGGACCACCTTGCCGACAAGGGATACGACCCCACGCTTGGCGCTCGCCCGTTGCGGCGTGCGATCCAGCGCCTTGTTGAAGATCCATTGTCGGAGAAGCTCCTATACAAAGAGTTTCGTGCCGGTGAGATCATCATCGTCGACGTCGAGCCGAATCCTGAAGAAGAAGGCGAGCTTCAGGTTGTGTTCAGTTCTATCGAAGGTTTCGAGCCAGAGCCTGTGCTCGAAGACGCCGTCGAGAGCACCTTCTAGTCAGCGAACTCGGGCAATGTCGTCCCCTATGCCGTGACGGGTGCACGCCAGTCGGTGTGCTGAGTCGGTGAGAGGCGGCCTGCGGGCCCTTCTCACCACGCTTGGCGATACTGCGAAGTGCAGTGGGGGCTAGAACTGAAGTCCCACGACCGGGTAGGACCATGTCCCGACCATCGAAGAACCGCTCATGACACGACAACCAGCGAGCGTCCGATGGCATCGGGACCCTTGTCGCCGTGAGCGTAGTGGGTTCGGTCGGTTCGCGTTTCTCGTCCATGGACCCGCAGAAAGCAAAATTCAGTCTAGCGTTCCTTGGATGCTTCGGGTGCGCGCGCTGGTCTTGGGGACGATTCTCGTCGTCCTGCTCTGCGCGTGTCGCGTTGACTCGACCGTTGATGTCTTCATCGACGACGATGGCTCCGGTACCGTGTCGCTCACGATGGTGGCTGATGCCGCTGCAGTCTCATTGGTCACCAGTGATCCAACCGAGCTCCGGTTCGATGACCTAGCTGCGGCTGGATGGGATCTCGTTGGCCCCACGGTGGAAGACGGCGGCATCACGCTTCATGCATCGAAACCCTTCCTCTCGGCGCCCGAACTCGAGAGCGTGCTGGCTGAGTTACTTGGTCCCGAGGTCATCTTCTCTGATGTGGAGATCACCGAGGTCCACGAGTTTTCGAAGATCGGCCTGCGACCAGCATCTACCGACTACACCTTTAGCGCCACGGTCGACCCGAGTCCGTCGTTGGAGGTTCTTGGCGACGAACTGCTCGCTGGCGAACTCGCCGGCACGCCGCTCGGTCGCTCCCTGCTGAGTATCGAGACGGCGGCCGGTACGTCGTTCGAAGAGTCGCTCGGCCTCACGGTCAACGTGACCATGCCGAGCGGAGCCTCATCTGAATCTGGTGACGTAACTGATGAGACGGTTACCTGGACCTTTGCCTTTGGCGATGCCAGCACCGATATCGATGCTCGCTCATCGGCGTATGACATTCTTCCGCGCGTTTGGGCCCTGGTCGCGATCATCGCCGGCATCCTCCTCGTATTGGTGCTTCTCTCTCGTCTCGGCAGCTTTTTGCTGGCGACGTGGAGGGTGCCAAAGGGCCGACGTCGACGCGACGCCCGACAACGTCAAAAGCGCGCTGCTACCCGCGAGGCTGAGGCCAACCGTCCTCGTCGTCGCCTACTGCGGATGCTGATTGTCGACGTGCATGGCGTGATCGTTCGCCCGACTGATCCGCTCGAAGGGCTGTTGGTCCCGCTGATCACCGCTGAGCGTCCTGAGATCGATCCAGAAGTCATCCGCAGTGATCATCGACAACTCATTCTCGGCCGGATCTCGCCCGAAGAATTCTGGAGCAACGTCGGGCTCGGTCCGATGGCTGATGAAATCGAGACGCGCTACCTCTCGTCGTTCCGGCTCGTTCCTGGTCTGCATCCGTTCCTTGATCGCATGGCCAGCAGCCGTTTGCCAGTCGCTGCGGTCGGCAATCAGCCACGCCTTTGGGGTGACCGACTACGCCGCATGGCGTCGCTTGAAGGTGTTGTGTCGTCGTGGATGGTTAGCGGTGACGTTGGTTCGGCACTGCCGGAGCCAGCGCTCTTTGAAGCCACCCGGCGCACGATGTCGGTCGATCTCTACGACTGCTTCTACCTCTCCAACAAGCCTGAGCATCTCGAAGCGGCGAAAGAGTTGGGCGTGGCGACTGGCTTCTTCGTCACTGGTGCCGAGGAAGCGCCAGAAACTGAGCACACCATCGTTCGAGGCTTTGAGGACCTCCTGCGAGCCCGCCGCTCCACCTAGTTCCCAACACGCACTCAGCGCACTGCTGCATCTCTGCTGTCATACGGGTCGCGTAGGGTGCGGCGATGGCGAAGACGAGAACACTGTATCGCTGCACCGAATGTGGGTCGGCGGCACCGAAATGGGCCGGCCGCTGCGCTGGATGCGGCGAGTGGAACACAATGGTCGAGGAACTCGATGTTCGCGAGGCAATCTCTTCGCCCCTGTCGCCGCCCTCCACTCCCCAGCCGATGAACGAGGTCACTCATGACGATGCTGCCGCTCGGTCGACAGGGCTGAGCGAGGTTGACCGGGTGCTTGGCGGCGGACTCGTGCCAGGCTCTGTCACGCTCGTTGGTGGCGAACCAGGCATCGGCAAGTCCACCCTTGTGCTCCAACTTCTCGGGGCTGCGGCCAAGACCGGGCTGCGGGGGCTTTATGTGTCGGGGGAGGAGTCAGCGGCGCAGGTTCGCGGCCGCGCTGATCGGCTCTCGGCAGTTCACCCGGACGTGTGGCTCGTTGCCGAGACTGTCCTGCCTCACATCGTCGGCCATCTCGAGGAAATCAAGCCAGACCTCGTCGTTATCGACTCCGTGCAGACGCTCCACGATCCCGTCCTCGCCTCTGCGCCGGGTTCGGTAGCGCAGGTGCGTGAGTGTGCCCACACGCTCGTGCAGCACGCCAAGCGGGCGGGTACGGGCGTCCTGCTCGTCGGCCACGTCACCAAGGAAGGCACACTCGCCGGGCCACGGGTGCTCGAGCATGTGGTCGACACGGTGCTCGAGTTTGAGGGCGATCGTCATCATGGCCTTCGGCTGCTACGGGCGAGCAAACATCGCTTCGGTCCAACCACCGAGGTCGGTCTCTTGCAGATGGATGGGTCCGGGCTTACACCTGTCGACGACCCCAGCGGCTTGTTTCTCTCTGATCGTGTCACCGGCGTTTCTGGTTCGGGGATTGTGCCGACCGTTGACGGAAACCGGCCGCTACTCATCGAGGTGCAGGCACTCGTGGCGCAGAGCCAACTCACGAACCCACGCCGAAGCGCTCAGGGGATCGACCAAGGCCGACTGGCGATGCTTTTGGCTGTAATTGAACGACGATGCGGTATCCCGGTTATGGCCAATGATGTCTATGCGCTCGCGGTCGGTGGCGTGAGAGTCACAGATCCTGGAGCCGACGCTGCGCTCGCGCTAGCGATCGTTTCATCGCTCACGGGCCAGCCTCTTCCCGATGACCTTGTCGCGATCGGAGAAGTTGGACTCGGTGGCGAACTGCGCCATGTTGGTCATCTCGAACGGCGGCTCACCGAGTCAGCCCGCATGGGGTTCAGGCGGGCAATCGTGCCGAAGGCGGCAACCGTCGACGTCCCGGAGCTTGAGATCTTGCGAGCGCCGACGCTGGCGGCCGCAATGGCGCTGGCCGGTTTCGTCGACTGAACCAGCGGGTTGATCAGCGAGAACGGATCGATAGCTGCTCGCGATTGGTGATCATGTAGCGACGGTCGTTTTGATCTATCCATCCGAGCTTCACGAACGAGGCGATGGCTTTGTTGACCCGTTCGCGGCTCGCGCCAACCATGCCGGCCAATTCTTCCTGCGTCATGGGCAGGACGAACTCGTCGCCGTCGCCAGCAAGCTCAAGGAGGCGCTTGGCTGTGCGGCCGGTCACATCAAGGAAGACCGAATCAGCGAGGGCCTGGTCCATCGAACGAAGGCGGCGGGCCAATAGCTTCACCACGTTCCACATCTCCTGAGGGCGACGTCCGTAGATGTCGCCGAGCGGCCCGTAGGGAACCCTGATGACGGCCGACGGCTCCAGTGCCCGCGCTTGCGCGGAGCGGCCGACACGATCGAAGAGCCCCATCTCGCCGAAGAGATCGCCGGGCTCCATGAGGGCCACCATCGACTCGCGGCCATCAACCGATTTGTTGGCGATGGCAACTCGTCCTGAAACTATGACGTAGAGAGCATCAGGCTCGTCGTGTTCGCTGAAAAGCACGTCGCCACGACGCAAAGAACGTTCTTCGGAGGCGACGACGATTTCCTGCAGGCTGTCTTCATCGAGATCGCCAAAGAGCAAAGTCGAACGGAGGAGGGTGGAGTCAGTCATGATTTCAGCCCACACTAGTGAGATGACCCCACCTGATGTCGATTCGGTGCCCCATGCTGGGTGACAGTGACCCGCGGCGCGGGGTATGGGTCGTTGTTGTTGCCGCTGGATCGGGTACTCGGTTCGGTGCACCGAAGCAGTTTCTCGACCTCGCCGGAAGGCGTGTAGTCGACCATTCCGTGATCGTGGCTGCGCGCCACGCTGAAGGAGTGGTCGTGGTCCTTCCGGCTGAACGTGTGGCCGACTCGGCTCTCGCTGCGGAGTGCGCTGGAAGTCTGGTCGCCGTGGTCGCCGGCGCGGATTCGCGCGCTGGGTCAACTCGGGCTGGTCTTGCAGTTGTTCCCGCAGACGCCGAAGTGATTGTCGTCCACGATGGCGCTCGTCCTCTGGCCGATGATGCCGTCTATGCATCGGTGGTGGCTGCAGTCCGCGCAGGAGCGGTGGCCGCGGTGCCGTCGGTGCCGGTTACCGACACAATTCGCCGACATGGCGGCGGTGTCATCGATCGATCCACGCTCGTTGCGGTGCAGACCCCGCAGGGTTTTGCAGCGTCTGCCCTACGAGCCGCTCACGCCTCGGGCCACGATGCCACCGATGACGCCACGCTCGTCGAGGCTGCGGGTGGCACAGTGGTGCTCGTGCCTGGCGATCCTCGCAATCTCAAACTGACCACGCCGGCCGACTTGCTCGTGGCCCGGGCCTTGCTTACGGAAACACGGCTTGCGGAAACACGGCCTGCGGAGAATGACTCGTGAGCGACGATCCGGTTCCGTTCCGCGTCGGGCAGGCCTTCGATGTTCACGCCAGCTCCGATGACCCTGATCGTCGACTTGTTCTCGGAGGCGTCACGTTCGCCGATGTGAAAGGGCTGGTGGGCCACAGCGACGCCGATGTCGTCGCCCATGTCTGTGCCGACGCCATTCTCGGTGCCTGCGGCCTCGGCGATATCGGCCAAATGTTCCCCGATACTGATCCTGGACTCGCTGGCGCCAACAGCATTGAGTTGCTCCGTCAGGCTGCCGCCGCCGTGCACGCCGAAGGATGGCGTGTCGGCAATATCGATTGCTCGGTCGTCCTCGACCGGCCCAGGCTCGCCCCCAAGAAGGATGAAATGCAACACACCTTGAGTGACGCTGTTGGCGCACCAGTGACCATTACCGGTCGTCGTACCGAAGGAGTCGGGGCCCTTGGCCGCGGCGAGGGAATCGCCGCGTGGGCCGTAGCCCTGGTGCTGCGATGAGAAACGAACGTAGAGGCAAAGGCGGCGGTCGACCAAAGGGTGGGGGTTCCAAGGGACCTCGTAGCGCGAACAAGGACGCCCGCGGCGGAGGCAAGCCGAACAGCCGGGGCAAGGGGCAACCCAAACAGAAAGGTCGCGGTCGCGAGGGCCAACGCGGCACCACGCCGCTTCGTCAGACTGATGAAGACCGCCGCAGCTCGTTGGGCGGAGACCAGGTTGAAGGCCGTCACGCCGTTCGTGAGTTGTTGATGGCCGGTACTCGTCGAACGCGCGAGGTGATATTCGCCAGTGATCTCGACTCTGCGCCGATTCTCGACGACATTATCGATCTCGCCGACGAGCAGAAGGTGACCTTGCGCGAAATTGCGCGCAGCAAGTTCGAGTCCATGACGCGCACCGACGGTTCCCAGGGTGTTCTTGCCATGGCGGCACCACTTCGGGCCATTGAACTCGAAGAGCTGATGGAGCCAGAAATCGATGGAACCAAACCGTTCTTGCTGATGCTCGATGGAATCACCGACCCGGGCAACCTTGGCGCCATTCTCCGCACCGCCGAATGCTGCGGGGTCACTGGCATCATTCTGCCTCGACATCGTGCCGCCCATGTCACCCCCACCGTCGCGAAGGCGGCCGCGGGTGCCGTGGAGCACCTCCGCATGGCTGTTGTGGGCGGCCTGCCATCGGCGATGAAAACCCTCAGTGGTCGCGGCATCTGGACTGTTGGTCTTGATGCTGGTGGAGATCGATCGATCTTCGATCTTCCGATGGCTGACGAGCCCGTGGCCCTTGTGCTTGGGGCGGAGGGCCCAGGCCTGTCGCGCCTCGTTCGCGAGCGCTGTGACACCGTGGCATCGATCCCGATGCTCGGCGTCCTCGGTTCGCTCAACGTCAGCAACGCCGCCGCAGTGGGTTGTTACGAAGTCGCCCGTCGCCGCGGACAGTAAGTGACGAAGAGAGTCAGAGCCCACTGGCACGCGCTCAGATGGGCTTTGCTGAAATGGCGTGTTCCGCTTTGGAGTAGCTGGGTGACGCTATTGTTGTCGACATGAGAAAGATTCCACGCATCTTGATTTCATTTTTTCGCCTCGCAGCCGCCGCTCTTGTGTTGGCCGTCCTTGCCTCTGCGTGTGGTGCTGACGAAGTTGCGACTGATGGTGGTGCTGACGAAGTTGCGACTGATGGTGATGCTGCGGTGGCGGTAACTGATGATGGTGATGGTGATGGTGATGGTGATGATGATGTCGAGATGGCTGGGATTGGGCGAGCGTTCTGCGACATTTTCCGCGAACAAGATGCTCGTCTCGACTCGTTCGATCCCTTTAGTGTTGACCCAGAAGGGGCAGAAGCGTTCTTCGACAATCAGCTAGCCTTGCTCACGGAGGGGATCGCGGCCGCGCCCACCGCTGAGATCAAGGCAGACCTCGAGGTGATCCAGGTTGGGCAGATCGAGATAGCGTCCATGCTGAGAGCGGTCGATTGGGACGTCTTCGCTCTTGACTTCGCTGCGGTGGAAGAACTCAATGACGAACCCGTAATGAACGCTGCGTCCGACCGGCTCGACATGTATGGAGCGACTGAGTGCGGTATCAGCCCCGACGACGACGATGACGACGACGCTGCTGGCGATGAAGACTTCGGAAGCGACCCTGACATGCTGGCGATGATGCTCAACAACCCGGCCATGCGTGATCTGATGGTTGAAGAGATGGTGTCAGATTCTGGGCTGACCGAGGATCAAGCGAACTGCTACCTCGACGGCCTGATCGAGTCCGGCGTGCTGGAAGCATTGGAGGGGGATGTGGGTGAGGATATGGAAATGGAGCAGATGATGGCAATGTTCGAAATATTCGATGATTGCGGGATCGATCCCAACACGTTCGGCTGATGTGACGGAGCACGTCGAGGCGCCATGTTCGTCGCGTCGATGTGGTGGACAATAAGTCGTGAGGCGGCGGCCAGGTGCTGTTTGGCTTCTGCCTCTGAGAGCCTGAGACAGGGGTTGAACCCGCGTACTGCTATTCCAAGACAGCCGTAGACGGCGAGTTCTGTGAGTCAAGAATCAACTCTCACCGAATCACGCGAGCCGGTGCGGCTATCGAGAGTGATTGGACGCTCGCCGTTGATCTATCGCCACACAATATAAGACGGACGCGTAGCAGCTAGAAATCCGGACGCGTAGCAGCTAGAAATAAGGAATGAAATTAAATAGTTCGCGTGTCGTCTTTCTGGTCGCTGTCCTTACCGTCGGAGTGGTTGCACCAGCGTTGGCCGCCGTGCCAGCCAACGACAACTTCGCTGACGCCGCACCGATTGCCGAAGGGGTCGAGGTGTGGGTCGACTTGACCGACGCGACTACAGAGGCGGACGAGGAGTACTGCGAAGGAAGTGATTCGCCGACCGTGTGGTGGGAGTTCACTGCGCCGACGGCCGGCGACTATGTCACGTACGCGACCGGCGCCAATATTGACACGACAATCGCGTGGGCCGAGTCGCTGACCGACTACACCAGCTCTTGTTACGACGATTCGGACCACAGCTATGACGCGGTCAGCAGCCCTGTGACACTGGCGGAGGGAGAGGTCAAATACGTCCAACTATCAGCGTACGAATCGGGCCAGCCCGGTTCGGCTGGCGCCGGCGTTGCCCGACTCAACCTGGGTGCTGACGCCTTCACCGACCGGGCACCGTTGGAGTTCCGCGACGAAGCGTCGACGGCGGTGATCGCCGTGGAGTTCGAGGGGTCCGAGACGGCCGAAGCCGGTGAGCCGGTCGCCTGTGGCACCCAGACGGTCTCTCGGACGATCTGGCTGACATTCACCCCGCCGAGTACTCAGGTCTGGCACATTCAGGCCAAGTTCAATACAGGCACGGATTTCCAAATGGGCATCTATTCGGGCTCGACTATCGACAGCCTCGACCAACTCACATGCGTGTTTGTTGAGGATGAAATCTCTAGTGGGCCCTCTGCTCTAGCCGTCGAGTTGACGGCGGGAACGACCTACGCGGTCCAGCTCGACATCGAGGGCGACGATGGCCATGGCATCGTCCGAGCCGAACCAGCTGGCTCGTTCCGCTCGCTGGCGACGCTGATCGATCTAGACGGCGACGGTGAAAGCAGCGATGTCGGCGAGGAATCCGACGCAGCCATCCTCCTGGACGGCCGACCCATCGTGGCATACAGGGATGGTGCAGAGGACAGCGATGAGGGCACGCT